>CALMIS010000038.1 GCA_937864185.1 uncultured Chloroflexota bacterium | reverse complement strand
AAGGGGTAAATTACATTTTGCGTCTTACGAGGCGAAGAGATAAGCGAGCTAGGGGTAGATTCCTTGGTCGCTGTTGCTACTCTTTTGGGCGCAAGAGAGGAAACAGAATCACGTCCCGGATCGACTGCTGGTTGGTCAGCAACATGACCAGCCGGTCAATGCCGACGCCCAGGCCGCCGGTAGGGGGCATGCCCTGCATCAAGGCCAGCACGTAATCATCGTCCAGCGTATGGGCCTCGTCATCGGCATACTGCTGCTGTTCCAGAAAACGCTGGCGCTGGATGATGGGGTCGTTTAACTCGCTATAGGCGTTGCCCATCTCCATGCCCGCGACAAAAATCTCAAACCGCTCGACTACGCGGGGGTCAGCGGGATTCTGCTTGGCCAACGGGGAAATATCGACCGGGAAGGTGTGAATAAAGGTGGGGTTGACAATGGTCGGCTCTACATATTCGCCCAGGAGTTCATCCACCAGTTTGCCCCAACTGGGCTGAGGCGAGACATGCAGCCCTCGCTGTCGGCACTCGTCCAGCAGTAACTTAACATCGGGATAGCTGGCAAAGATATCGATGCCGGTCACTTCTTTAATGCCTTCGGCTAGATTTAGCCGGCGCCAGGGCGTTGCCAGATCGACCTCTTGACCATCAAAGGTGATCTGAGTTGTGCCCAACACCTCCTGAGCAATGGAGGCAACCATATTTTCGGTCAACCGCATCATATCTTCGAAATCAGCGTAGGCCCAGTAGCACTCCATCATCGTAAATTCCGGGTTGTGCTTGGTGCTAACGCCTTCGTTACGGAAATCCTTGCAGATCTCGTAAACTTTGTCCAGCCCGCCGACAATTAACCGCTTGAGATATAGCTCGTCGGAGATGCGCAGGTAGAGCTGCATTCCTAAGGTGTTGTGGAACGTGGTAAAGGGACGAGCCAGGGCCCCGCCGTAGAGCGGTTGGAGGGTGGGCGTTTCGACCTCCAGGAACCCTTCACCGTCCAGAAAGCGGCGCATAGCGGTGATGATCCGGCCCCGTTGGCGAAAGATATCCCGCACCTCCGGGTTGGCAATCAAGTCTAAATAACGCTGCCGGTAGCGAACCTCAATATCTTTGAGACCGTGCCACTTTTCAGGCAGCGGGTGCAGAGCTTTGGCCGCCAGTTGATAACTACCGACATGCAGCGTCACTTCGCCGGTGCGGGTCCGGAACAGTTTCCCCTGGGCGGCAATGAAATCACCCAGGTCAAAATCCTTCTTAAAGATCTCATAATCATCGCCCAGATCATTCTTGCTCAGATAAATCTGCAGCCGGCCCGAGCCATCTTCGACGTGGGCGAAGGCGCTTTTCCCCATGATCCGAATCGCTACCAGCCGGCCGGCCACCTCAGCCGCTACCTCGGGCTTGACCTCGCTGCCTTCTGGCAAAGCGGCTTCGGCTTCTTCAAAGAGCTGTTTGGCCTCCGCCAGCGTGTGGTTGCGGAGCACTCTGGGCGGATAGGTGGGTTGGCCGCGTGTGGCAAAATGTTCTAATTTGCTAAGCCGTTGTTCAACCTGTTCGCCAAACGCTTGGAAGTACGAGAGATCTTGTGCCATCGATATTTATGCTCCTCTTAACAAAAAAGCGGGGTCAAAAGACCCCGCCTATTATGCCTGTGGACGTTATTTGGCGCAAGCTACTCTATCTTAACAATTTTGTAGACAACCGTGCCGTCGGGGGTGGAAACCGTCACTTCTTGGTCTAGTTTAGACCCTAGCAAAGCCTGGCCAATAGGTGACTCGTTGCTGATTTTGCCATTGAGCGGGTCGGCTTCGGCAGAGCCCACGATGGTGTAGGTTTCTTCGCCAAAACCATCTTCAAAAACGGTGACCGTGCTGCCAATATGAACTCGATCACCGTTGCGGTTCGTTTCTTGAATGAGCACCGCATTGCGAAGCTGGGCTTCGATCTTTTGAATCTGCCCTTCAAGAAAACCTTGCTGGAGTTTGGCTTCATCATAGGCCGAATTCTCGCTTAAGTCGCCTTCTTCCTTAGCCGAGCGAATCGCTTCAGCCACTTCTCGGCGGCGAACGGTGGTAAGATATTCAAGCTCTTCTTCTAATTTCTTTTTGCCTTCTAATGTAATGTAGACCGGTTTGTCTGCCATAGTTTTCTACCTCTTTTAATAGCAATGATGTGATTAACAGAGATCACGTAAGTTCTGCGTGGTTAGGTACTCAAATTTTAGTCGCAGGGTAATGTCTGGAGCGAGAGGTTTGGCTCTCTCTAATCACAGTATTACGCGCTTGGGGCAGGTCCGCCAAAAAAAAACGAGACCGGAACGGGGCCTCAGTTGAATTGCTAACCTATTATAACCCGAGATTATACTAAAAAACACGTTGTTTGTAAAGTCTTTTTCTATCTAAAGTCTTCTATCTAAGGTAAAAACCCCCTCCTTTTATGAATTTTTCGGAAAGTTTGCGGGATCAACCATACGCGCACTATGTTTGCACGTTTTAGAACCCCGGTTTCTTTAATCGTCAAAAACCGGGTTTCTGGCGATAAGACTCTGAAGGGCAAAGGTAGCATATCGCGGTTAAGGTGGAATAGTCTGCTTGAAGTGAGCGGTATTAGCGTAAATTATGTTTTATGATACTCAACCCTACCAGGAAACCTTCATTTCGTCCATTAAATTTTTCCAGCGCTCGATTCTAACTCGTAACTGTTCTGCTAGGGCCACTAAGATGGCTTGGGTGTCGGCATCGCCTTGTAAAACCTTAACTTGGTTTTCGTACCACTGCAGTTGGTGGGTCAGTCCCTGGTAAATAAATTTAATTTGATCGCCTACGTTCCGCCGGCTGCGTGATTGCCGCAGCAGCTTTTCCGTCACTTCCCCCGAGATTTGACTGACGCGCACTGCTCCCAGATGACGCAGCCGGCTCGAGACACGAGCAATGGCTTCCTGAGTATCTTCGATGGTGAAACCAAGAGCAGACTTGACATAAGGATCAGAAATGTTTTGTTGATACTCTCTTAAAACAATGAGCCGCTCCATTTGGGCGGTTTGGTGTTCGGTCAGGATATCACGTGATAAGTCACTCATGGTTAGCGCACCCCCGCAAATAGATCATCTTCTTCACTGTTGGACAATAAGCCGGAGGGCTGAGCCAGGATGAACGTCTCTTCATGAAACCACTCGTGCGCCAGCGGGTCAAAATCGCTCTGCAGCAGGGGTGTTTCCGGGCTAAGTTGGCTGGCGTGACAGCGAATAGCCTGGAGTTTTTGACGGGCGTAGCCCTGAACATCGATGACGGTGGTGATCTGCTCCGGCTCAAAACCCACGAAAGGAAACGGCACGCCCCCCATATCGACGGTGTTGTAGCCAACCCGCTCGACCATATTATCCACCTGCGCCTGCGGCAAGGCTCGATAATAAAACTTGGCCACTTGATGCGGTGGCCCTGCTTCCGGCCACCGATCCGCCTCGGCGGCCAGGCTGACCGCCGCCGAGGCCCAGCGATGCGCCACCAAATGGTCGTAATGACCGTAGATACCATCCGGCCCAAAGCCGATCACCACCTGAGGCTTGACTGCCCGCAGAATTTTGACAATTTTGAAAACCGCTTCGGCGGGCGGAACCATGGGGGTTTGGCCATCGATGTAGCCCAACAGGTGCAGCGTGGCGCCATAGATCTCGCAAGCCCGACGCAGTTCCAACTCACGCTGCAAGCCAAACGGCTGAACCGTATTGACGTTAGGGTTGGCCACTCGACCGGCTTCACCGCGCGTGGCAATAATCAGGTGAACGTCTACACCCTCACTGGCGTATTTAGTTAAGGTGCCTCCGGTTCCAAAAGCTTCATCATCGGGATGAGCGAAAATAGCTACCAAGGAGAGTTTGTTGGTCATAACTTTGCACCTTTCGAGAGGGAATTGATTTTCTACTTGACTGTTACTTTACCCAGCGTGACGCTAGTGCCGGGCGACTGCTGGGCCAGATTGTCCCAAATATCGAGACGCTCCAGTGTCTCAGGATGGTACAGGCCCAGGATCACGCGATAGGGGCCCGGCGGCGTTTGTGGGTCGATCGGCACCCGGAACTGGCGGGACGACTGCTGGTTAGGGTACATATCGGTGGTCAGCAGCCGGCAGGCCGGGTCGTCATCGTGCTGGCCCCAGCGCCCATCTTGAGCATCGACCAGGTGGACAAAGGCCCGGTATCGAACCTCCATTGGTGACAGACTCTGCCAGTAAACGGTCACCGGCAGCAACTCGCCGGGGTGGGCTACCGTGGGGAGATTATAGCCGCTTAAGAGCAATTTGTCACCAAAGTTGAGCGAGGCCGGTTGTTCAGCCCGGTCACTTTGGGCAAAGCGAGCGGGCGTAGCCAGCCGGTCGAACGAATGCCGGTAAATTTCGGAGTCCAAGATCTCCGGCTCCCGCGGCGAGGCGTCTTTCTCGTACAGCCGGAGTTTAGGCTGCTGATCGACCAGGACCACCCGAGTCAGCGTATAGCCGTGGCTCTCCAAGGCGTCCGCCTCGGCCGGCCAGCCCTGCCAATCCCGCTGCACCCAATAGTTTTGGGGATCGTCGTAGCAAGAGCGTGGGGTTTGAAAGGTGTACCAGATCGGCACCGCAAATGACTCGTTGATGCTGCGGAAGTCGGTCTGCAAGGCACCGTCGGCCCACAGAACGCCGACGGCTTTCCAGCCTCCTAGTCGGGGATTGGAGATGACCCGTTTGGGCCGGGCAATCGAGCCGTAAAGATACTTGTAAACTGACCGGGGGTTGTCGGTGTAGTCAGCCTTGGCTTGCCAGTAAGTGGTGATGAGCGCATTAAACGATAGATACTGAAAGGAGAGACTAAGCAGAGTCGCCCCCAGCAGGACCAGGCCAAGCGACACTTTGGCCACTTGCGGCCACGGCCTGGCCAAACCTGGCGGACTTAAGATTGACCAGAGATCGACCAGGCCCCAGGCAGCCAGAATTGACCAGCCGGGATAGGCGATCTGAATGTGGTTAGAGGCATCGGTCGCCATAAACAGCAGGGCCCCAAACGGAGCCGCAAACCAAATTGCGACCAGTTTGATCTCGATAGAGGTTTGAGGTAGCGCCAGCAGAAGTAGGGTCAGCAGCAGGTATGGGATAAAAGCCAGGTTGACCGGGCCGATTTGCCACAGGTTGGGAGCGGCCACAGTCAGGACAATCGCCGCGCTCAACCCGCCGAGAATCAGACCTCCCCAACGGCCCCACCGGGCAAAGTGGCGAGCCAGCAGCCAGGCCAGCAGGCCAATCAAGACGGGCGCATAGTAGCGGCTGCTGTAGAGCGCATCCTCTTCGAGCATGTTGCCAACCCGGTTGTACAGCAACGAAGTTCCAATCCGCTCGCCAGCAAAATATTCGTAGATGTGGCCAATCTCGGGGCTGCGAAAGTAGGGAATGTAGAACAGGGCGAGCAAGGCTGCTAACAGGCTCAAGCTGCCCCCGAGCCAAAGCCAGGGCCTGGGTCCTGACCACAAACCAAGACCTACTGCCAGACCCAGTACCGGTAAAAAAAGCAGAACTGTGGGATGGGCAATCAGCCCCACCGCCAAGATTAAGGCCAGATAGATCAAAAATTGAGGCTGATTTTCCCGGTAGTAACGATAGGCAAACCAGAACGCCCAGGCGCCCAAAAATACAATCAAGCTGCGGTTTTCGACGTGGCGGGCCAGGGCGACGAAGAATCCGTTTAAGGCCACCAGCCCGGCGGCAATCAAACCGACGCTGTCTCGCTCGCTTAGGCGCCGGCCCAGGCTAAACATACAGGGAATCAACAGCAACGAGGCCAGGGCAAAAGGGGTCCGGGCGATCGTTTCATTCAACCAGCCGTTGGCGTACCAGAGCGCCGCCGGTAAAAGCCAGTGAATAGGGCCTTTGCTGTCGATAAAAGGGGCATACTCTTCGCCCTTGTAAGCGCTCACTATAAGCCGCATATTCTCCAGCTCATCTTCGTGGAATTCGGCGTAGCCCAGCCGGGTGAGCCGGGTGAAGGCGCCGATGACGATGATGAGCGTCAGCAGAATGAAGGTGGTGTGGGCCGGCCATTCAAGCCGGAGGCGTTCCCTGGCTTGCGGCCGGCCTGTCCACAGCCTGAGACTGTAGAAGATAAGTCCGGCCAGGCTCAGAGCGTTGAGGGTGATCAACACCGGAACTTCGGTAAAGGGACCTGGCAGAAGAACCGTTCCTAGCAGTCCCAGAGAGGCCAGCACTAAGGAGAGGCCAAAGATCAGGACGACGCGCTCGACTCCCTGGCGGGTGCCGGCCCAATTAAAAGCGGCCAGCCAGGGCCAGCCGGGGAGCACAAAGGTCAAACCGATGGCGGCGGGTAAGCGCAGCCAGAGCCAATCGGTTGGACCGTAAAAAAGAAAGGCATTGCCGGTAAGCAATGCCAACAACAACCCCAGGGGTAGGCGAAACGATTTCATCAACTAGTACGAACGTGAGTACAAGACATCGTCCATGGCGTCGGTGATATCCTCGAGTTGGTGAACTTGCTCGGAGATATCTTCTTGCAGGCGCCGGATTCTGCTTCCGGACTCGTCCTTGCTGCCGACCAGCAGCAGTTGGGAGTAGATGGTCCCCAGCGAGGAGATGGTGCTGTCCAACTGGTAACTGGCTTTGTCCATATTGGCTTTGAGGTTTTCCAGCGATTTGAGCTGCCGCTCTTGATCGGCGATGGTTTGCTCCAACTGGCGGCGCACCTCCGGCGAGGTCGCCAGCGAGAGCTCGTTTTTGTTCTTCTTGATCAGCTTGGGCAGGCGATCAAGGTCCTTGAGAATAACCTGGTTGAGCTTCAGCTTATCGACATGACCGGCCAGAGTGTAGACGGCTTGTAACCAGTTGGTGGCTTCCTGGCGGGTAACGGCGTGCGGGCTGCCGTCCCGCAAGATGCCCTTGGGCACTTTATCGATTTCGTCGTCGATCAGCTTCCAATACTCCAGGGCCTTATCGACCTTTTCCCGGAGCTCTTTATCCTGAATAGTGGCGGGCTCGAAGTTGACCCGCTCTTTGAACAGCTCCGCCACGGCTTCAGCATGCAGCTCCCCGTTAGTGACGCTACGATAGAGAAAGAGGGCCTCGATCAGCAGCAGGGCCAAGAGCCCTACGCCTCCACCCACGAGCAACCCGGTCAACGGCCCGGTAAAGAGCGATAAGCCAACGCCCAGTACGCCGGCCAGGACAATCAAAAAGGCGATCAAAAGGGCATTCTGGGTGCCAAAAAAGGAGTTCGCCAGCAGTGCTTTGCGAATGGCCGGCTCGTTGCGCCAGTCGCTGCGCTCTTTCTTGAAATTTTCGACAATACTCTTGAGAATGGCCTCTTGAGCACGTTGTTCTAGGTTTTTTCGGGCGGACATGGGCGGTCTTTTATCCATAACAACTAGGAGTCCAAAGTATGCTTTGGACTCCCTGGTTTAGGCAAATTTGGTTGAATAGAACCTTAACACCGGCTAAATGTCGGAGGCGGAACTGAGCGATTCTTCTTCCTCGGCCTCGTCCAAATCGGGCAGGCGGCGGCGTTGGCGGCGCGGCTCGGCGGCTTCCAGGCCCAAGCGCTGGCGGCGCTCTTCAAGCTGGCTGACCAGACGGTCTTTGCCCAACACGTCGTCCATGCGGGTGTTCAAGCTGCCGGCGCGCATCTCCATTTCGGCATCAGCCCGGTCGATGCGAGCCCGAATCTTGTCGGTCACCCGGGCAATGTCCGCATCGCCGACTCCATCCAGCGAGTCAAGCGATTTCATGCTCTTGGCAGCGATTTCCTTGGTCTTGGCCAGTTCCAGCAACCCGAGGACGTGCTCGCGTTCCTGTTTGATCGTCCGCAGCCGGGCTTCGAGTTTGAGCCGGGCATCGGCCAGGTTATCGGCCTCGGCTTTTTGGCGGAGGTACTGCTGGCGATACTCTTCGGCCAGATCAGCCTTGGAGTTGTACTGACTCTGGGCCGCGATCGCCAAATCCTCCTTGCCCAGCTCCAGCAGCCGGTCGATGTCCCGGTCCAGGGCTTCGGCTTCGGCTCGGAGGGTATCGTACTTGCGCTGGAGAGTCCGCACCTGACCTTTGACTGTGATCAGGGCATCTTCCAGATCGTCTAAATTATCTTCGGCCTGGCGGATATACTCATCCAAGACCGCCACCGAGTTTTTATCCAAAGCTTCATCAACCATCGCGTGCAGGTTAGCCTTGATCAGGGTTTGAATTTTCTGAATGAATGATTGCGCCACGGGCTTGAGCCTCCTTAGTTGCTAAACTTGGCGATTGATTTCTGGATTCATTATACACGTAAATGAGGTAATCATCCAACCATAGTTGGTAGGTTGGTAGGTTGGAGGGCTGCAGGGCTGGAGGGTGGAAATTTGTAAGACCACGTACCAGCTTGGCGAGTTTTCAATCCTCCGTCAAACGACACATTGCACCTTCATCCCACTGCTGCTACAATTTTAAAGACGAGGAAAGGAAAGCCTATGTCCGAGATTCAACGCGTCCGCTTTACGTTACCGTTGCCGCCCAGCATCAATGATCAATATACGCAGGTCGGTAAGAAAAGGGTGCTATCCAAGGACCATCTCCAGTTCAAGCGGCAGGTGCGGCGCAAAGTCCACACCCTCCGGGTCGATGAAGTGCTGACCGATCCTTTTATCGCCGCCTTGAGCCAGGGTTGGATTGGGCTGTTTCTCGATTTCTACTTTGAAACGCCGCTCCGGCGCGATCTGGATGGCGGTCTGAAGATTACCCAAGACGCGCTGTTGGAAGCGCTCGGTATCAACGATAACCGGGTAGTGGATATCCATCTGGTCAAGCGCATTGCCCCAAATAACCCCAGGGTCGAGGTCGAGTTGGAGGTCATTCCAGAGTGGCAGTTTGATGATGAGTATGTGGTGCTGAACGAACATGAGGTGGATTCAAAATAAAAAAAGTGTGATTGAAAAATCACACTTTTGGAGAGGGTGGCTAGTGGGGCTCGAACCCACAACCTTCTGGGCCACAACCAGATGCTCTACCATTGAGCCATAGCCACCATATTGAACAGTGCCGAAGGTGGGAGTCGAACCCACACGAGCCAATGCCCACTACGCCCTGAACGTAGCGCGTCTGCCAATTCCGCCACTTCGGCACGGTTTGGTTAACAACGTAGAATTATACTCAAACAACCACGGCTCGTCAAAACCGGTAAATGGTAATCGGCGAAAAAAATTGCTTACCGGCGCTGCTCTCGCTGCTGAATAAGCTCGATCTCTTCCTTAATAAAGTTATCCACCAGCAGCTTATACATCCCCTCAATGACATCCGGATTGAGCCCGGCTTGCTCGGCCCAGCGGCGACGAGTTTGCATGACCTGATTGTAGCGTTCCGGGGCGGGCACATCTTCCGGTCGCTGCTTGAAGTGAGCGACCTGCCGCACGTAGTCGGCTCGATGGCCCAGAAGCCGGATGATCTCGGCATCGAGCCGGTCAATGGCGGCCCGCGCTTCCTCTAAGCTGGCGACCTCGGTCACCTCGAGACTTTGGGTTAGTAGATCGGCATCAAAATAGGGCGCATAGGGTTTAACATCAAGCACCGGTGTCCCATCCAGGGCATCAAGCTGGCCAACGCTAACAACTTGCCCCTCTACCTGCTCTATCCGGGCCACCGTTGCCCCGATGGGGTTAGGGCGAAACTGGGAGCGAGTATTGAAGACGCCGGTCAGCGGTTTGCCTGGATCATGCCTAGGATGGAGCTGCAACGCCACCTCCTCAGGCCGGATTTGATCGAGGAAAAACAGAACCAAAATATCCTGGCCCGGTTCCAAGCCCATTAATCCCGGCGCGAAATCGGCCAAAAAGACAAGCTGCGAGCGCTGAGCCCGCATCGCTTCGGCGGGGGTATTGGTGGTAAACTGGCTGCGGATGTAGGCAATGGGGTTAAGCTTGACTGAAGTCACGATTTTTCTCCTCACGTTGGCTGTGGCTCAATTTTGGCCGGACAACTGAAAAATGTCAATTGTTTTCGAAGCGCTTGTACTTCTAATGAATACGGGTACAATCAGCGGTTATAACTATTCTGGGGTCGAGTTTTAAGGAGGCTTTCCTATGATTTTTCTTGACGACTTGCTGGCCGCGACCCGTGGCCAACTGCTGAATGGCGCCCCAGCCACGGAATTCCCCAATTTCGCTTTTGACTCGCGCCGGCTTGAGTCGGGTGAGCTGTTTTTGGCTGTCAAAACCGCGACCGGCGACGGCCACGATTATATCGAAGCCGCCGTGCAGCGAGGGGCCGGCGGCATCTTGTGTGAAAGCAGCGAGACAGTGCCCGCTAACGACCGCCCGGTGACCACCATTGTGGTCCCCGACGTCCGCAAAGCCTTAACCGATTACGCGGCGCACATCTTGAATAAATACCAGCCCCAAGTCATCGGGGTGACCGGCTCCTCCGGTAAGACCACGACAAAAGAAGCCATTGCCCGGGTTCTTCGAGAGAAGTACTGCGTTTTCCACAATGAAGGCAGTTACAATGGTCGTTACGGTTTGCCGATTGGGTTGGGCCGCCTCCGGCCCGAGCACAAAATCGCCGTGCTGGAGATGGCCTCCGATACGTTTGGCGAGATTCGGGCACTGACCCAAATTGTTAAGCCTCAAATCGGTGTGGTGACGACCATCAACCGGGCCCACCTCAGCATTATGGGCACCCTCAACAACATCGCCAATGAAAAGGCCGCCTTAGTGGAGGCTCTGCCTTTTACCGGGTCGGCCATCTTAAACGCCGATGACCCGCGGGTGGCCACGATGGTGCCGCGCACTCGAGCCCGCATTCTGACCTACGGTCTCAAGCGAGGCGCCGACGTCTACGCCACCGATCTGCATTTAACTTTGAAAGGCTTGCGCTTCACCTTGCATTATGACGGCGCGGCCTTTGAAGGCTTCACCCCGCTCTTGGGCCGCCACCACATCTACGCGGTTCTAGCCGCGGTTACAACCGGCTTGGTCTTTGATCTTCCCCCGGAAGTGGCCCTAGCCGCCCTTAGCCAAATGCCCCGGCTGCCGGGCCGGATGAACTTACTGCCGGGCCGGCAGGGCACGCTCCTGATCGATGATACCTTTAATGCCAGCCCGGAAGCCACGATGGTGGCCCTGGATACCCTGGCCGAACTCCCCGGCGCTAACAAAGTGGCCATTTTAGGCGATATTCCGGATTTGGGCGATGATGAAGCCGCCGCGCATCGCCAGGTCGGCAACTATGCCGCCACTCGAGTGCAGCGCCTGGTGACCAAAGGCGAAGCGGCCCAGGCGATCGCTTCGGCGGCCTTGGAGCATCAGGCCGGCTTGGGGCGCCACGCGGTCCACGTCACCTTTACCAGCGCCGACGCCGCCGCCGCCATCGAAGATCTTCTCTCGCCTGACACCGTAGTGCTGATCAAGGGGGGAGTCAACACCCGCATGGAGCGAGTCGTTGAGCGCTTGCTAGCCGATCCGGCGGACCGGACCAGGCTGGTGCGTCAAGATCCCGGCTGGGAGAAGGTGCGGTCGGCTCAGCCGGCCCGGCCCACCTGGGTGGAGATTGATCTAGACGCGATTGCCAACAACGTCAATCTGTTGGCTAAACTGGCCGCGCCGGCCAAGGTCATGGCCATCCTCAAGGCGGATGCTTACGGCCACGGCATGCTCAAAGTTGCCCGCACCGCCTTGAACAACGGCGCCTGTTGGGTCGGGGTGGCGACGCTGGGTGAAGCTATCCGGCTGCGCCGGCGCGGCGTCGATGCGCCGATTCTGGTGTTAAGCTATATGCCCGCCTGGCAAGCCCACGAGGCTATTACTCACAACGTCAGCGCCACTGTCTTCTCTGAAGAGATTGTCGATGCCTTTAGCCGGGCCGCTCAGGATTTGAATAAGAACGCCCGGGTTCATGTGAAGGTCGATACGGGCATGGGCCGGTTGGGATTGTTGCCGCACCAACTGCTGCCTTTTATGGAAAAGCTGGCCAGGAAGCCGGGGGTCATTGTGGAAGGTCTCTACACCCATTTTGCCACCGCCGACGAGCCCGACCTGAACCAGACTCATGATCAACTGCGCTGCTTTAACGAATTACTGACACAACTGGACCAGGCCGGTCTCCGCCCCCCGCTTGTCCACGCGGCTAACACCGCCGGCTTGCTCAACGTGCCGGAGGCCAAGTTCGATTTGGTCCGGCCCGGGATCTCGATCTACGGTCTCAATCCTTCGGTCCACACCCGGCTGCCGGATGGATTTCAACCGGCCTTAACTTTCAAGAGCACCATCGGGCAGGTCAAGACCCTGCCGCCTAACAGCCCGGTCGGCTACGGGGCCGAGTATCACACCCAAGGCGAAGAGACCATCGCCATTATCCCGGTCGGTTATGCCGACGGCTTTCGCCGCACGCCCTACCACTGGGGCGAGGTCCTGGTCAAGGGCCAACGCGCGCCGCTGGTCGGCCGGGTGAGCATGGATCAGTGCGCGATCAACGTCAGCCAGATTGCCAATGTGCGGCAGGGGGATGAGGTCATCTTGATTGGCCGCCAGGGCAGTGAAGAGATCACGGCCGAAGAGATTGGGGAAAAGTCGGGGACGTTTAACTACGAAGTTGTCTGCCAGCTTCTGGCGCGGGTGCCTCGGGTTTCTTGAACTTTCGCAGGATTGGAGGATTGGAGAAAGGATTGTCATCAGCCCTGCAAACCTCCAGTCCTCCAACTCTATCCGCTTACTCCAGACTCCAAATCCCCACATCCTGGGCCTTGGCCTCCGCCTCGGCTTCTTGCAGTCGAGCGCCGTAGCGGGTGTCCGGCGGCATTAGCACCACGCGAGCCATCCCGAGTTTGAGCAGCTCTTCGTTGACCATTAGATTATCCACGTAAACGTAGCGCAGCAACCGCCCCTCATCGTCGGCTTCCCGAACATCCTTTTCCAAGGTGACCACCTGACCACCGACCAAGCCGCGATTGACGGCCAAAGCCTGCTCTCCGAACGGCTCGGTGCCGGTCTCGGGGTCGTTGACGGCTGGGGCGCCGATGCTCAAATAGCGGACCCGATACTCGCCGTCATCCAAGAGCACGGCGATGGTATCGCCGGAAATAACGCCGATGACTTGAGCCGTCTGCAAATTTGGATCAGGCGTCGGGGTCCGAGACACCGTCGGGGTGACGGTGGGCGTGTCGGCCACCACCCGCGTCGACAGTGGGCTGGGGGTGATGGTGGGGGTGCCGGTGGCGGTTGGGGTCGACGTAGGGCTGGGGGGCGGAGTCGGCGTGGGGGTAACCGTGGGCGTGTCGGTGCTTACTACGGCGGCCACGGTGGCCTCGACCTGTGAGGCCAGCGGTTGAAAGACAAAGTTGAAGACCACGCAAGCGGCGCAACCCAGGAGGAGCATCGCCGTCAAGCCGATCAAGGCAAACAGACCTTCATCGCTATTGAGGAAGCGGGCCAAGCCTTTGGCCTGCTTCTTGGCTTTGGTGGAACGGCGCTTGACCTGTGGTTGGGTAGACTCGGTTTCCGGTTCGGCCGGTTCAGCGGCAGGCGATGACGCTAATTCAGTGCGGAACTGGTCCATCACTTCATCGGGGGTGGTGCGCGCTCTGGCTTTGCCCGCCGAAGGTTCTGCCGTTGGCGGCAGGGCTAAATCGTCGGTTGCTGGCTCCGGCGGAGATGAGACAGGCGGCAACTCCAGATCATCGGTTGGAGGCGGCGGAACAGGCTCGGACGGACGAGCTTGGCGCGGCGGGACCGGGGTGTCGATCCCTTCCAGACGATCGAGCGCGCTTCTCGGTTGAGCCGGTGGGCCCGGCGCTTGCTCCCGGCCGCTGGGGGGTGGACTCGCAGGGGGTTCCGGCCGGGCAGCCGGGGGCGGAGCGGCCTGCTTTTTATTCAATTCGGCCAGACCACGTCGGGCGGCAGGGTGCTCCGGTTCGATCTCGAGCACGCGTTGAAGATATTTGCGCCGCTCGGCATCGGTATCGACTGCCGCAGCCAGCCACAGCCAGGCATCCGCATTTTCCAAATCGGCCTGAAGAATATCAGCCAAGATCCGGCGGCCCGTTACTTTATCGCCGGCTTTGATAGCCGCAATTGCCTCATCCAAGGTCGGCATAGACTTGACCTCATCGTGTCAGTTAACGTAAGTTTAAACAATGTAGTCTGTTATTGTCAAAAGCAACCTCGCCGGGTTTGCGGTAAAGGGTTTATCTGTGGTAACAGATTTCTCATTTTGAATTTATGGCTATAATAGCGAGCAGGATCCTAGTTAAACAAACTCGAGGCACTTATGACCCCCAGGCTGACAAGACAAGGTCTCTTCCTGATTTTTGCGACGGTTGTCCTAGCTGTTTTAAGTAGCTGCGGGAGCGGCGAGCCGCCAGCCACCCCTACTCCGGAACTGGCCGTGGTTGTCTTTGCCACGGAAGAGCGCCCCACCGAGCCGACAGTGCCGGTGGTCTCTATTCCAACAGCCAGCCCTACGCCGGTGGTAACGGAGCCGACAGAGGAGCCGGCCGCACCGGTGGCTTACCAGCTTCCGCCCAACGCTAATCCCCTAACCGGCCTGCCGCTGGATGACCCGGCCAAGCTAAATCGCCGCCCGATTATGGTCCGCATCGGCAATGATCCGGGAGCCCGGCCTCAAGTCGCCCTCAGCGAGGCGGACCTTGTTTACGAAGAGATTATCGAATGGTATACCACCCGCTTTACCGCCATCTACTTTGGCACCGATCCGGAGACGATTGCCCCGGTCCGCTCGGCGCGGCTAATTAATCTCCAGTTGGTGCCGCAGTATCAGGGGGCTTTGGCCAACTCTGGGGGCTCGGATGCGGTCCGCTGGCAGATTTCGCAAAGCGATATTATCAACCTCGACGAGTTTTTCGTGCCGGGTCCCTATTTTTACCGGCCCAATGAAGGTTGGCAAACCCGGCTGGCCTTCAATGCCCAAGAAGCCCGCGATTACTTGGCTGGTGAAGGGCTGGAGGTCAAGGTCAATCTGCGCGGCTTTGCTTTCAGCGAGACCCTGGAGGCAAACAACCTGCCCCAAGAATATATTTCCGAGGCCGCGGAGATTAGCATTCCCTATCCTCAAACGACCGCGGCCACGCGCTGGGTGTACGACCCGGACAGCGGCAAGTATCTCAAGTACACATTGGGACAGCCGTTTATGGATTTTAATGGGCCACAAGTCAGCGCTTCAAACGTCATTATCTACTTTGCCGATCACCAGGAAACGGACATTGTCGAAGATAGTCTGGGGGCAACCTCGGTCCGGATCATCGTCAGTGGTTTTGGGGCGGCCTGGCTGGCCCGGGACGGCCAGCTTTTGAAAGGTAACTGGGCCACCGACGGCCAGGAGATGCCGGAATTTTTCTTTGCCGATTTTAGCCCGATGCCGTTGAAACCCGGCAACACCTGGGTTCAGGTTGTGCCGCTAGATTTTGAGATCGAAGTTGACGGGCAAGAGGAAGTGGTCGGCGGTTCGACAGGCGCCGAGGGGGGCGAAAGTGAGACGGGAAGCAGCGAAAATAAAGCGGGAGACGAGGCCCTACCGGAGCCATCGCCCACGCCGATTGGAGCACGCTCGGAATCGGGCTGAGGTAGGGTTTTTGGTTGCTCCTACACTATTTGCGTGCTATAATCTCACGCCAAATTCATATTCTGAGTATTGTTACTTTTCCCCTCTGTTTTTGCCTCTTGACTTATCTTAATGGGTTGATGGTAGTTTTTGGGCCGCGAAGCCTCCTGATGAACTAACTTGATAGCTTTAATAGGTCCTCTGAGGAGAAGTGATAGATGCAGCTTTTTTCAAACCTGGTATTGTATCTCGCTTTAGCCCTGAGTGCCGGGTACGCCTTGCGCTCAATCAAAGATGCAGATGGTAACCCGAGGTTGTCGTGGCGGACAGCCGGGGTAATTATCGGGGTTGTCTGCGGCCTGGTCAACGCGATCTTGGTCTCCGGCGGCTTGCTCTTTGGCGCCGGCTTTAATCTCGAGGTGGTGACTGGGGCCTTCATCGGCGGCTTGGGCACCGGGCTCCTGATCGGCGTGCCGGTGGGATTAATTGCGGCCTATGATATGTTCAAGCGCTTTACCTTTATCGATGGCTGGCTCCTCTTTTTCAAAATCATCATCATTTTCGTCGTTATTGGCGGCACTATCTCTTCTCTGGCGGTGCCCAAATATAGCGGCGAGCAGTGGCTAGACTTCTTTATCTTTGGTCTGGCGCAGGGGGGCATCTACGCCTTGATTGCCCTGGGTTATACCCTGGTCTACGGGATCTTGTTTATGATCAACTTTGCCCACGGCGAGGTCTTTATGAGCGGTGCCTTTACCGCTTTTTTTGTGGCTCAGGCGCTGGCCTCGCCAGGTGAAGATGGCGCTCCCTCGATGCTGGAGGCCAATCCCTTGCTGGCCTTATTCCTCATCTTTCTGGTGGCGATGGTGACCTCAACGGTTGTCGCCGTCACCCTGGAGCGAATAGCTTACAAACCGTTGCGAAACGCCCCACGCTTAATCCCTCTGATTACGGCGATTGGGGCGTCTTTCTTTTTGCAGTATAGCTTCCGGGGCTTTTACGGCTCGGGCGTCGAGGCCTATCCGCAGGTGCCGTCTCTGACCGGCGATATGACCATCGCCGACCTGTTGCTGGCCTTAGCGGTGGTGCTGGTAGCGGTAGGGGTAGGCTGGGTGTTGCTCCGTTGGGTCTATCCCGCGTTAAAACGGGCCTTCCTGAGCCAGCCAAATCTCGCCTGGCTGCCCTTTGCCTTGGTGGCGTTGGCGGTTTTGGTGACCGCCTATTTGATAGGGCCGCTGTTGCAAGGAGTCTTTGTAAGCCTGGTCAACGCGGTTTTTACGCTTAACCCGGAAACCTTAGCAGCCGAAGAAATTAGCACTACGGCCGAGTATGGCCTCGCCCTCTCCCGTATTCAGTTTGCGGTTATCGTTAGCTCGGTGGTCCTAATGGGGGGCTTGTACTATTTTGTCCAGCAGACCAAAATGGGCAAAGCGATGCGAGCGGTGGCTGAGGATAAAAACGTAGCGGCGCTGATGGGCATCGATGTGGATCGGGTGATTACCATTACCTTTGCCTTAGGGGCGGCCCTTGCCGGATCGGCCGGTGTGCTCTACGGCCTAATGTTTCGCCAGGTTCATTTCTTTATGGGCTTCTTCCCCGGCCTGAAAGCGTTTACGGCCGCCGTGTTAGGCGGCATCGGCAATATTCCGGGGGCGATGATCGGCGGGCTGTTCCTGGGTATCTTCGAGTCGTTGGGGCCAAGCTTATTTCTGGAAGGCTTGGGTATCCCCGCGCCTTACCAGTTGAAGGATGCCATTGCCTTTACCATGCTAGTCCTGGTCCTCATTTTCCGGCCGACCGGGATTATGGGTGTCGATTTGAGTAAGAAGAAGGCCTAGGGAGGCGCTGCGTGGAAATGGATTGGAAACAAGTTCTGAAATACGGTCTGATCGTCGGCGTGGCTTACTGGTACGTCTGTCTGGTCGGGATGGTCGAGACCTTTGACTCGAGAGGCATTATTGACAACACGCCGTTAACTTTGGGCCGGGCTTTGTTGGTCGTCATTGGCTTGGGGATGGGCTACATCACCGGGATGAAACTGGCGAAGCGGAGCAAAGGGGTGGCGGTAGTCGGCAGTCTCATTACCGGCCTGATCGGCGCGGTCATGCTCCTGGGCCTGGTGCTGCTTATTGGCTCGCTCAATATGCGGGTTATGTTTGTCAACGCTTCGCCGAGATTGGTCCAGGTGTTGACCTTTGGCGAAGGGGCAGAGGGCAGTGGCTTGCTGCTCCTGAGCGGAAGTTTGGTGGCCGTGGTCTTGTTGGGTGGATTAATCGCCGTCCTGCCGGATCTGCCGCGGCGGGCGGTGATGGTGGGTCTGGGCTGCGTGTTGCTCTTCGGGATGTTGACCGATTTACTGACGGTTCTCTTAGGGCGTTTTTCTGTTACAGACGCTATTTCGGACCTGTTGTATAGCCGTGAAGGTTTGTCCATTCAAGGGGCGGTCATTGTCTTTGTCGTTTTTGCCGCCCTCAACGCGCTCTGGGCCACGCAGAGCGACGGTCTCAGCCGGGGCGTGGCTAAGCTACCACCGGCTCAGCAGCGCACCCTGAGTTGGGGGCTAATTGCGCTCAGCTTGATTTTGCTGTTACTGCTGCCCCAAATAGCGGGACCGTACATCAGCCAGATTTTAGTGCTGGTAGGATTGTACGCGCTCATGGGGTTGGGCCTCAATATCGAAATTGGTCTGGCCGGTCTGCTGGATCTGGGCTTTGTCGGCTTTTTTGCGATTGGCGCCTACGTGATGGCCTTGATGACGACCACCGGCGAACTGGCAGTCGTCGACTCGAACTTTTGGGTCGCCATTCCGATCGCTATTGCGGTGGCCGGGTTTGCCGGAGTATTTTTGGGCATTCCGGTGCTGCGCATGCGGGGTGATTACCTGGCGATTGTGACTCTCGGCTTTGCCGAAATTATCCGGATCCTGGTCCTCTCCGATTTTCTCCGGCCCGTACTAGGGGGAGCCCAGGGCGTGCTCAACATTCCCAAGCCGCCGGTTGCTTTGGCCCAGGACTTTATGGCTTCCGCACCAGGCTGGCTGCAAGCCGTTATTGGTGCCGTAGTTAGCCTCGATGGCCGGATTAAAGATCCCGGTCAGTTCTATTATGTGATTATCATTGGCTGTTTTGTGATTGGCTTTATCGCCTGGCGACTGCAAAATGCCCGGATTGGCCGTAGTTGGATGGCCTTGCGTGAGGATGAAGATGTGGCCGAAGCTATGGGCATCAACCTGATCTCGGCTAAATTGCTCGCTTTTGGCATCGGGGCCGCGTTTGCCGGCTTGAGTGGCGCGATCTTTGCCGCCCAGGTGGGCTCGGTGTTCCCCCATAGCTTCGGACTGATTGTATCGATTAACGTGGTCAGCCTGGTCATTATCGGCGGGGCGGGCAGTATCCCGGGAGTGATTGTTGGCTCTCTGGTTTTGGTGGGTTTGCCGGAATTGCTGCGTGAATTTGCCGAGTACAGGCTGCTTATCTACGGGATGCTATTGATCGTGATGATGCTGGTTAAGCCGGAGGGACTCTGGCCTTCCAGCGTCACCCGGCGGGAGATGAGTACGGCCGAGGATACCGAAGCGGTGCCGGTTGGCGGGCAAACCGTGGCGGGGAGAGTGTAACGATGGCCTCAATTCTATCGGCAAAACAGGTCACTAAACGGTTCGGCGGGTTGGTAGCGGTGGATCACGTCGATGTGGAGATTGAAGAAAAGTCGATCCACGCCATTATCGGTCCGAACGGGGCCGGTAAGACCACCTTTTTCAACTGCCTGACCGGCTTTTACCCCATCGATGGCGGTCAGGTTATCTTCGATGGTCGTCCCTTGATGGGTATCCCGCCCGACCGGATTACCCGGCGCGGCATTTCGCGAACGTATCAGAACATTCGCCTTTTTTCCAACATGACCGCCATTGAAAACATCCTGGTTGGGCAGGAGCCGCACTTGCGCTCTTCCTGGCTGGGCGCGGTTTTGCGCTTGCCGAGCACGGTCAACGAAGAAAAAAAGGCCCATGAGGAGGCGCGCCGGCTGCTCCGTTTTGTCGGGATGGGCGGCAAAGGAGACATTGTGGCCAAGAATTTACCTTATGGCGATCAACGGCGGCTGGAAATCGGCCGGGCCTTGGCCAGCCAGCCCAAACTCCTGCTGCTCGATGAGCCGACAGCCGGGATGAATCCCAATGAAACTGCCGACCTGACTCGCTTCATCCGGCGCATCCGGGACGAACTGGGCATTACTATCCTCCTCATCGAACACGATATGCGGATGGTGATGGGCATTTCTGAAGTTATTTCCGTACTGGACCACGGTCAGAAGATTGCCGAAGGCGGTCCTAGAGATATTCAGAATAACCCACAGGTCGTTGAAGCGTATCTGGGGCGCGGCGCCGCTGGCCAGGCCGGCGAGCAGTCCATCACCGCAGCAGAAAAATCCAAGGCGTAGTTGAAACAATAAACTATGGAACCACTCTTAAAACTTGAAAATGTTCATAGCTACTACGGCAACATTCATGCTCTCAAGGGAGTCTCGCTGTCTGTCAATAAAGGCGAGATTGTGACCCTCATTGGGGCTAATGGCGCGGGTAAAAGCACCACCCTCCGGACGATTAGCGGTATTGTGCGTCCGCGGAGCGGGACCGTGCGGTTGAACGGCGAGGATCTGGCCCGGTATCGAGCCCACGAGATTGTCTATAAAGGGCTGTCTCAGGTTCCGGAAGGACGCGGTGTCTTTGCCCGGTTGACTGTAATGGATAACCTCCAATTGGGGGCCTATACCCGCGATGATGCGAAGCAGATCGCTGAGGATATGGAACGGGTCTTTGTCCTCTTTCCCCGCCTGCGAGAGCGGCAGAAGCAGGTCGCCGGCACGCTCAGTGGCGGCGAGCAGCAAATGCTGGCGATGGGTCGGGCCATGATGGCGCGCCCTACGGTGCTGCTGCTCGATGAGCCATCGATGGGTCTGGCTCCGATTTTGGTCGAAAGTATCTTTGAAACGGTGCAAAACATCAACCAACGCGAAGGCACCACCATTCTCCTGGTTGAGCAAAACGCGCTGATGGCCTTGCAGGTCGCTCATCGAGGGTACGTTATCCAAACCGGCGAGATCGTGCTGCACGATGAAGCAGCCGCCCTGCAAAAGAATGAGATGGTTCAGAAAGCCTATCTGGGGGTGGATTAGCCTCCCTTGAAAAATATACCCATTCGGAGTAGGGCGTAAAATTTTACGCCCCTACTGCCAGACCTTCCTAAAACCCCTTACTTCTTCACATAACTAATGAGTTGACATAACCCTTTGTTAATGGTAACATGACTCCAAGCCACCAGTAGCAGTTTAATCTATGGTCAGGCAAGGGTTTGTCTAAATTGTCTATTCCCGTTAAATCAAAACGATTGCTGATCCTGATTCCGGCCTATAACGAACAAGGCGCCATCCGGCAGGTAATCAACTCGGTGCGCGCTACCGTCCCCTTCGCGGATGTCCTGGTCGTGGATGATGGCTCCCGCGACAACACGGCCCAGGAGGCCACTGCTGCCGGCGCGCTAGTCCTGCGCCATCCGTTCAACCTGGGCATCGGCGGGACGGTTCAAACCGGCCTCAAGTTTGCCCTACAAGGCAATTACGACCTGGTAATTCGCCTTGATGGCGATGGCCAACACAATGCGGCCGATATCCTGCCAATTTATGCCACCCTCCAGTCCCAGCAGGCTGACATCGTCTTTGGTTCAAGGTTTCTCAGTGACGAGGCGACGATGCCCATTGCCTTGCCCCGGCGCATCGGCATTCGACTTTTTTCCCTGGCCGTCTCCTGGTTAACCGGCCAGCGGGCCACCGACACGACCTCAGGCTTGTATGGCTTAAATCGGCGGGCGATAACCTTGCTGGCGATCTATATGCCTCAAGACTACCCCGAAGTCGAAAGTCGCGTGATCTGTCACAAGGCCGGCCTCACCAGCCTGGAGCTACCGGTCCGGATGCGATCCCGGCTCAGCGGGGAGAGTTCTATTGACACCTGGCGGTCAATTTACTACGCCTTCAAAGTATCGGTCGCCGTTTTGATTACCGCTTTCAAAGACATTCCGGTCCTGCCCAAGGAGATGATAGCCCATGCCTATCCCGATAGAGCAGCGAGTCACGGCCATTACTCTCAGCCTTATCTTGTTGCTGGTGACGGTTCGGCTGATTCGAAAGCACAAGCTTCGTGAAGAGTATGCCCTGGTTTGGCTAGGCGCCAGCCTGACTATTGTGGTCTTGTCGATTTTTGGCGGCCTGGTCAACCTGGTCGCGGCTTCATTCGCGGTCTCGTATGCACCCACCTTGATTCTGGTGACCGGTTTGCTCTTTGCCTTGGCCGTGATGCTCTCACAAAGTGTCATTCTCTCGACCCAAGCCCGCTGTATCCGCGATTTGGCCCAAAATATGGCCCTGCTGGAGTACCGGCTGCACCGGCACGAAAACGAGCCAGATAGTCTCGATCCCGGAGCCGCCGGCTCGTTGGGGCCACCCGCTCCAGAGGGCAGTATAAAGTATAACTAAGCTTAGAACTTCGTAAGGACAACGGTCTATGAAGATGACGACGGCTTCACAATCGACTTCCGGTGCGGCGACCTCCGCTGGTAAGGTGTTGGTCATTGGTCTGGATGGCGCTACCTTTGATTTAATTAAACCGTGGGCGGCGGAAGGGCGCCTCCCAACCCTGGCCCGGCTGCTGGCCGAAGGCGCGCATGGCCCCCTGGCCAGCACCGTCCCGCCGATGACTGCCCCGGCCTGGACCTCCTTTGCCACGGGCACCAATCCGGGCAAGCACCGCCTCTATGATTGGATCGCCCGGGAGCCGGGCAGCTATCGCTTCACCCCGGTCACGGCCCACGATAGCGCCGTGCCGCCGCTCTATTCCCTGCTCAGCCAGGTGGGCCGGCGCGTCTGCGCCCTGAATGTGCCGATGACTTACCCGCCCTTTGCCGTCAATGGGCTGATGGTCTCCGGGATGCCGGCGCCGAATGTCCAGAGCGGGATCACCTATCCGGCTTCTCTCTATCAAGATATTCTCCAGGCCGTGGGCGATTATATCCTCTATCCGGACCCGGGCCAGGCCTACTCTGACTCCGGGGTGGATGCTTTCTTAAAGCGTCTCTACCGCTGTACCGAGCTTCGGTGCCAAACCTTTGACTACCTCCGTAACCGGGAGGCCTGGGACTTTGCTATGCTCGTCTTTAACGGCACCGATACCATTTCTCACGCCATGTGGAAGTACATGGATCGTGACCACCCCCTGCATGATCCGAGTCGCTACCAAAAATATGGCTCGGCGATCCGGGACTTCTACCAGTTTGTGGATCAGTACCTGGCCACGATTGTCGACACCCTTGACGAGGATACGACCTTGATCATTATGTCGGATCATGGCTTCGGACCTTTCCACAAATTTATTCACGTGAACAACTGGCTGATCCGGGAAGGCATGATGCACGTCCGACCGGGCTGGTATCCGGGTCTCAAGCAGACTCTGTTCCGCTTGGGCTTTTCGCCGATGAATGTCTATAACCTTCTGATGCAACTGGGGCTGGGCGCGCTCAAGCGCGAAGTGGTCCGGGGCCAAGGCCAGGGACTGCTGAAAAAGCTCTTTCTGTCGTTTGAGGATGTTGATTGGGATCGAACGGTGGCTTACTCTTTGGGCAACGTCGGCCAGATCCGGATCAACCTGGCCGGCCGGGAACCGTTCGGCTGTGTCCAGCCCGGGGCCGCCTATGAGCAGGTCAGAGCCGACATTATGGAGCGGCTGTCCGACCTGCGCGACCCGGCCACCGGTGAGCCGGTTGTCGAGGCCGTTTACCGGCGGGAGGAGATCTACAGCGGCGATTATCTAGAGGACGCGGCCGATATTGTTTTCATTCCGCGCCGGTTGGAATACTTCGGCTTCGGAGAATATGAGTTTGGCAGCCACAAGATCATCGAGTCGATGAAGCGGGGGATTTCGGGCACACACCGGATGCACGGTGTCTTTCTGGCCTACGGACCGGCTATTCAAGCGGGTGTCCACGTCGAAGGCGCCCGGCTCGTCGATTTGGCCCCCACGATTTTCTACATGATGGGCGTGCCCGTGCCCCAACATATGGATGGCCGTATTCTCCAGGAGATCATCCAGCCCGACTTTCAGCCGGTCCAGTCCGGGCGGCCAGCCACGGCCTGGGAAAGTCCGTCCGGCAGCCAGGAGGGGGAGCTGTCCGAAGAGGATAAACAAATTTTGACCGACCGGCTCCGTAGTTTGGGCTACGTCGGCTAAACCAACGGCTCGATGCAGATCCTTAACGCCTTCACCGTCGATCTGGAGGACTGGTTTCAAGGCCTGACCAGTACCAATCCGCTCGTCGAGCAGTGGCCGCGCTTCGAGAGCCGGGTGGTCCCGGCCACGCACCGGCTGCTAAATATTCTGGCTGAGCACCATGTCCAGGCAACCTTTTTCGTGTTGGGTTATGTGGCCGACCAATACCCGGCTCTGATCGAGCAAATTCGGGCGGCCGGGCACGAGCTGGGCGTGCACGGCTACTTTCACCGGTTTGTCTATCGCCTGACCCCCGCCGAGTTTGCCCAAGAGCTGGAACGCGGCCTTCAGGCGGTGGAGCGCATTACCGGCGAGCGGCCGGTGGGCCATCGAGCGCCCTATTTTTCGGTCAACGCCCGAACACCCTGGCTTTTTGAGGTGCTGCAAGGGCAGGGGCTATTGTACGACAGCAGCTTCTTTCCAACGCGAAATATGCTGTACGGCTTTCCGGAGGCGCCGCGTTTTCCCCATCGCCCCGCCGGCCAGACGCTGGTCGAGTTTCCGGTCAGCACGGTTCGTTGGGGCGGTCTCACCTGGCCGATGGCCGGCGGCTTCTATTTGCGGAGCTGGCCCTACAGCCTGACCCGGTGGGGGATTAAACAGTTAAATTGTCAGGGCCAGCCGGCGATTATGTATATTCATCCCTGGGAACTCGATCTGGGCCAAACCTATCGCCAGGTTACCCTGCGGGAGCGGATCACCCACTATCATGGCCGCCGTGGTTTGGCAGAGAAGTTAGACCGGTTGTTTTCAGACTTTCGTTTTGGATCGTTGAGCCGGCTGCTGGAGCTTGCAGCCTCAGGCGCCGGCGAGTTAAAGGTAGGTCGCCTTTGAGCCTCACTGTGACCGAACTGACCGAAAAAGAGTGGCTTGACTGGGACGCTTATGTCACGGCGGCCCCTTTTGGCTTGCCGCAGCACCTCTCCGGCTGGCGCCAGATTCTGCACCAAACCAACGGCTACGAGACCCGCTATTTACTGGCCCGAGAGGGGACCCGGATTGTGGGGGTGATGCCTCTGTTCATCGTGCGCAGCCTGCTCGTTGGCCATATGGCGACCACGATGCCCGGCGGCCTGTGCGCCGACTCGGCGGAGGTCGCCGCCGCGTTAATTACCCAAGGTCAGGCCCTGGCCCGCCAGGCCAAAGTCAAAGGCTTGACTTTGCATGATACCCGCCAGGCCTGGCCGGGCGACCTAAGCACCAGCTCCCACCACGTGCACTGGTTGGTCGCCTTGGAGCCGGAGGCCGATGCATTGTGGGAGCGTTTGGACGGCAATATCCGCCGCCAGGTGCGCCTGGCCCGCCGCAATGATCTAACCGTCGAAATCGATCGCACCGGGCAAGCCCTCGGGGCCTTTTACGATGTCTTCAGCCGTTTTACCCACCAGCACGGTACGCCCGTCTTTAGCCGAAACTTTTTAGAGGCCATCGTTGCAGTCTTCCCGGCTTCGTTTAACATTGTCGTGGTCAGACACGGGCCACAGCCGATTGGCGCCTATTTTCAGTTGGAGTTGGGGCAGACCATGTACGGTGTTTGGGGCGCCAGCCTTCGCGAGTACTTGAATCTCCGGCCCACCTATCTGGCCCATTGGGAGATTCTGAGCTATGCCTGTTCGGTGGGCTACCGATATCTGGATATGGGGCGCAGCCCGGCCGCGTCCAACGCCTCCAAATATAAAGGCCAGTGGGGCGGCGAAGCCAAACCAGTTTACCAACAAGTGATCAGCTTTAGCCGGGGACCGGCCGCCGATGGTATCGTCAATCGCGCAGAGTCCGACAGTAGATTCCAATTGATGAAACGGCTTTGGCCCAGATTACCGCTGCCGGTGGTCCAGTATTTAGGTCCGATGTTGCGCCGGCACGTTCCCTTCGCCTAAAACGAACTCAACTGAGATAGAGTCCTGGAGACGGATAAAACGTATGCAAAAGCTCTGGTCACGTGTCAACTTCTCCGGCCGGCCCGGCCTGGTCGAGGCTATAAAGCAGGGGCTCTGGCCCGGGTGGCCGCGCCACCTCCTGCCGGTGGGCTTGCTTGGCGTCTGGTTGGCAGTCGTCCTGGGGCTGCCTGCTGCCATGCCGTTGCAGCCGGCCAGTTGGTTGACGTTCATGGCCCTGCTGATCACCCCCGGCTACTGTTTAGCTGACCTGATCACCTGGCGCCTGAACCTGGATTGGCTAGAGCGACTGGCCCTGGCCTTTCCTCTGGGCATCGCCGTCCTGGCCGGACCGGGTATTGTGGCCATGCTGGCGCACCTGACCCTGGCCCAACTGTCGAGCGGCTGGATCGTTGTCTCGACCCTGGTCATCCTGGCCTGGCTCATTCACGGCTGGTGGGTACGGCTTCCCACCCGCCTCTCCGCCCAAACCGACCTCCCCGAGCGTGACCCTTGGGCCTGGGACGAAATTTTGCTGCTGCTGCTGTTGGTTGCCGCCTTTGTCTTTACCCTGCCCAGTCTCTCTTTACCTAAAATCGATGGCGATGCTTACGCCGTCAACTCCTTTGTCGCCGACGCACTGGCCGGCTTGCCGCTCAACGCCACCGAACCCCTCTTCGGCACCGATCTGGGGCCCGGCGTGCGCATGGTTTTTAACCAATCACTGCCCTTGTTTTACCTGTGGTCACACCTCTCAAGGATAGACCCTATTGATCTGACGGCCGCTGCCTCTCGCTCGATGCTAGCGTTGTGGGCTATCCTGGCCTCCTACACATTAGGCAAGGCAGCCGGCAGCCGGCGTCTCGGCTTACTGACCGCCTCGATTCAGTTGCTGATTTACATGGCCGCGCCGTTCTTGCGCAGTGACAATGCCAGTCTCTTTTTCTTTGAGCGGACCAACGCCGACAAATTTATGGTGCCGGTCATTATGCTGCCGGTGGTCTTTGCCTTAACTATTCGCTATTTGCAGGGCGGCCGGCGCGAGACCTGGTTAGCCGCCGCCGTCGCCACAGTGGCCGTCTCGGTCATTCACCCGCTGATTGCGGCCATGCAGGCCCTCGCTTTGGCCGCCTTTGCCGGCTTGCATCTGCTCCTCGGGCTGCGGAACCGGGCCGTTTGGCAGCGCAGCCTGGCCGTCGGCGGGCTAGTGGTGCTGGTCATGTTGCTGCCGTTTGTCCAATTGTTTATGGCTCGCGGGGAAGCGCCCCTGGCTCCCTCTTACCCGAGCAGTGTTGAGGGCTGGTCGCTCGGCAAAAAGCTAGTTCCGCTTTTGCCTTTTATCTACGTCCGGGCGATTGACCTCTACGGCCCGCTGCCCGATCTGGCCCAACTCGATCCTGACCAGGCGGACCTAACGACCAACCCGTTCCTGATCTGGCGTTTTGCGGTCAATATGAACCGCGACCGCCTGATTATGTTCGATCTCGATCATTACATCTCTGATCCCAACCTGATCTTAGAGCCACCCTACCTGCTGGCCTTGTTGCTCCTCCCGCTGCTGCTGTGGCGTCTGCGGAGCAACCTGGCGGTTCAGTTCGCCGTGGCCACCTCCCTGGCGATCTTGTTTGTAATGTTCAATCCGCTGTTGACCCCGCTGATCGGGTCCCTGGTCATGCCCTGGATTCTGTGGCGTTTCGTCTGGCTGCTGCCCTATGCCCTGATCATCGCTATGGTGGCGCATGCTCTTTGGCTGGGGCTGCTCCGCCTGGGAGCCTCGCGGCTTAAGTCTCCGCCGTGGAGCCAATCTGTTCAGAGTTTTGGCGTCCTCGGCTTGGTGTTAGTCTTGGGGCTGGTGCTTACGCCTAACATTGTCAGAAACATGCGGGATCTCAGTACCCGCTCCGATGCGCCTTTGTTCTATCCGGTCCCTAAACAGATTTTCGATTATTTGGACCAGGCCACCGCGAAACGTGGTCCGGTCACGGTCCTGACCGACCAGGAGTTGAGCGTCACCCTGCCGGCTTACGTGGCCAAGGCCAACATTGTCGCCCACCGGGTACCAACCACCAGCGAAGTCTTCCCGGCCGATCAACAAGAGGCCGCTCTCCAGCGCCTGATCGACCAAAACAAATTTTTCCAGAGCGTCTACCTTACCGTCGAAAGCGCCGAAATACTGCGTCGCTACAACGTGCGGTATGTCATTACCCCGGGCGGCAGCGAGATTGACATGCAGCTTCGCCTGGCCCGGCAGTGGTTTACCTGGATCGCGGATGACCAATCCTACAGCCTCTATGAGGTCAAGCAGCCTCCCCCTGCTGCCGCCAGTCTGCAAGGCAATACCGCGCTCCAGCAGCGCCAATGGAACGCGGCCAAGGAATTTTTCGACGTTGCTCTGGAGCAGTCCCCGGACGACCTGCTGGCTCAAGCCGGCCTGGTGGATGTCGCCCAGGCCCAAGGCCAGCTAGATCTGGCTCTGAGCCAGTTGCAGCAGATCGTGAAGCAGGCCAAAGTTCCCACGCTGCACTATCGCTTGGGCCAACTGCTGGCCGAACGGAACCAGCTTGAGCAGAGTATCACCGAATTTGAGCAGGCCCGGCAAGCCGCGCCGCGCATCGCCCGCTTTCGTCAGGCTTTGGGCGATGCTTGCTTGAGAAACGGTGACGAGGTGTGCGCCGCCGAGCAGTATCAAGCCGCGGCCGCCCACCAAAACCTGCCGGACGAGGCCGCTCGCCTCATTGCTCAGGCCGACTTGTGGCGCCAACAAGAGCGTTTGGATCGAGCCCTGCCCCTTTATGAGCAGGCCGTCGCTCTTAAGCCCAGCCAATACAATCAGTTCGTGCTCGAAGGGGTGTATCGCGAAATGGGCGGGTATGATCGGGCTGAAGCTTTGCTACGGCGCTTGTGGGCCGACTATCCGCTCTCTAGCGAAGTGGCCACCAGCCTGGCCCAGGTATTGGCCAGCCAAAACAAAACCGAAGAAGCTCTGGACCTGTACCGGCACACCATCCGCCTGCTCGACTGGCAAGCTCAAGAAACCGACCGGCCGCGGCTGGCTTTGGCCCAACTATTTTTGGACTCCAATCGAGTGGCTGAAGCTCTGGTTGAGATTCAACATGTTCTTAAACAGCAACCCCACAACGCCGCGGCCTACAAACTTCAAGGCGACGCCTATCTGCAACAGCACCAATTTGAAGCGGCGACCGATGCTTACCGGCTAGCCTTCCAAATCGATCCAACCCAAGTGGCGGCTTTTACCTCCCTCAGCAGCCAACTCCGGCAGCATGGTTATCCGCCCAAGATTGCCCTGAATTTGCTCCAGACCGCCATCGAGGTCAATCCTCACGAACCGATCTTGTTTCTCGCTTTGGGCGATCTCCGGCAGCGCGCCGGCGAGACCCAGGCGGCGTTGGAGGCTTATCAGATTGCGCTGGCCAAGCTTAATTCGTACAGCCTCTTCTCTCGTCCGCAACAAGGGCCTAGCAGCCAGAGCCGAGCCGTGCTCTATACCCGTCTGGCTCAAGGCTACGAGGATTTGGGGCAGCTAAAGCCGGCCATGAGCTACTATCGGGCCGCTATCGCCGCCACTCCCAACGTGGCCTGGACCCAAGTCATACTTGGGGATGCGCTCCGCCGGCGAAACGACCCGGTGGCCGCCGAGGCCAGCTATCGCCGGGCGATCCACGCGGAACCACACGCGGTGGAAGCGCAGATGCGCCTGGCCGATCTGTTGTTGGCTCAAGGCAACCTGGCGGAAGGTAACGCTCTGTACGAACAAGCTCTGCAAGTGGCCGAGTCGAAACTGGACCAGACAGACCCGGGCTTGATTCAATTTCCGGGTCAGACGGCCCCGCCTAATCCAGCCTGGGAGTCCGGCGAAACGTTGACCGCTACGGCCGATGAATTGATTGAGCCAACGCCCTCTCGGGTTTCGCACTCGAGCACAGGCCTTTTAGAGGCGGATGAAAACAGTAACGCCCTCCGCCTATTGGCTCGCCTCTATCAAGTCAGGGGTCAGGCGGATCAGGCCATTCAGTTCTACAAACTCAAAATTCGGCAAGGGCAGAATGAGGACTGGTATCCCACGACCCTGGCTCAATATCATAAAGGTCTGGCCGACCTTTACTTCACGCAAGGCCAACTTGACCAGGCCCTAGCTGCCTACCAACAAGCCGCGGCTCTGGACGAATGGTGGCCCGAAGCCCACCTTGGCCTGGCCCGCGTTCTCACCGAGCGGGGGGACACCGCTAATGCTTTGCGCCATTTGCAAACGGCGGTTAATCTCGCCCCCAGTTCGGTTGAGGTCCGGGTCGATCTGGCCAACCTCCTCGACCAGACCGGCGATCACGACCAGGCCCTGGCCATGTATCAAATGACCGCCGAGGCTTATCCCGGTCAGGCTCAGGCCACGCTGGCCTACGGGCGCGCTTTACAGGAACGCAATCGCTGGAAACGAGCCGAGGAGATCTATCGAGAGACGATTACCACCAATCCCGGGGTTCCGGATGCCTATGTCAGCCTGGCCGAACTGCTCATCAACCAGACTCGCTATGATGAGGCTGAAGCTTTGCTGCGGCAGGGGCTGCAGATTGATCAGCAGTATCTAAATGCTTACCTTCGCCTGGGTGAGCTCGAAGAGCGCCGGGGCCGCCCGGAACAGGCCTTGGCTTGGTTCCACCAGGCTGCGGCTTTGCCTTTAACCACCCAACTGCCCAGCGCCACCCTGATCGACGCCCTGACGCGCTACGGTGACTATGACCTGGCGCTGACCTACATTGAAGCCGCGCTGCAATATCAACCCGCCCGCAGCGAGCTACTGCTCCGCCTGGGCCGGGTGCAGCGCACGGTCGGCCGGTACAGCGTCGCCGAGGCCACTCTGTTAGAAGCTCAACGCCTGGATCCGGCTAACGACCAGCTCTATGCGGAACTGGCCCAGCTTTATTTGGCGCAGGGCCGGATGCAGGATACCATAACCTACTACGAACAAGCGCTTAACTTGCAGCCGGCCGAGACCTCCTACTATCTGGCCCTTAGCCAGGTCCTGGCTACGCAAGGGAGTTTCGATCAGGCCCTGGCGGTCCTGGAGCGGGGCCAGACCCAATCGGCTCAGGCCGCCGATCTGTACATCGCTCGCTCTAACTTGCAGATCCAGTTGGGGCAGCCCGAGGCGGCGCTGGCTACCTTGGAGCAGGGCATGCTTGAAGCGGGCGAGGATGCCTCGCTGCTGGTGGCGATGGGGACCTACTATATGCGCCGGGGCGACTACGATCAGGTCGAACGGCGCTTCACCCAGGCGCTGGAACTCCGGCCGGATGCAGCCCCGGTTCGGACGGCCCTGGCCGATTTGTATCTGCGTCGTGATGATTTAGCGACGGCCTTGGACTATTATGCGCAAGCCATCGATTTGGAACCGAACAACCCGCACCACTATTTGGCTCTGGCCAATGCTTACCAGCTCAACGACCAGCCTGAAGAGGCTATTCTGGTCTATACCAAAGCCTTGAATGCAACGCCGACCCTGGAAGATGCCTACCTGAGTTTAGCCACGCTCTACCAGGAGCAGGAACGGTGGGACGAGGCTCAAGATGTGTATGAGCGCGGGCTGGCGGCGGTACCGACCTCGGCTCGGTTGTTAACCCAGTACGGCAACTTCTGGTTTGAGCGCGGCGATCAGGTCCAAGCCCTGACCTTGTTTGACCAGGCTCTTGAGCTGGCCCCCACCGCCACCACGTTCATCGCCCGGGCCGCCTTGCACAGTGCTTTGGAACAACCGGCGGATGCAGTGCAGGATTTACAGGCCGCTCTGGCCGTGGAACCGGGCTCGCTCGAGGCGCGGATTGCCCTGGGCAATTTGGCTCACGAGCAGGGTGACCTGGCTCAAGCCGAGCAGTGGTACCAGGAAGCGGTCTCGCTCCTGCCTGGGATGCCGACCGGTTATCTCCGCCTGGGGGATCTGGCTAACGAGCAGGGTGACCGGGAGAAAGCGAGAGAATACGCCAAGACGGCCCACGATTTGGAACCGGGCATGTTTGTCCGTCCGGATACCGTTCAGTAGGGAATGAGCATGTGGAAGATCAAGTTGATTCTGACGCTAGTTCTGTTTATTTGGGGAGATATGCTATCGTGGGCGGAGCCGGCCCAGGCCCTGCGGTCACAGCGGACCGTCGCAGTCAGTGATTTGTGGCTGGATGTTAGCTTGGGGCCGCCGTTGATCGATTGGTTTAACGAGGTGGCCCGGCCGTCTGACATTGCCCGGGTGGAACACATCGAGCAGTTGGCGCTGCTGGATAACGTCACCGTGGGCCGCAAACTCGTCGTCTTCAAATCGGCTGCCGAAGCGGAGCGCTTTATCCCGCTGATTGCCGATCAGATCGATATTGTCGGTTATAACCTAGAACACGGCCCGACCAACCCTCTGGATGAGCAAGAGGCGCCGGTCGAGAGCGCCAAGCGCATGCATGAATTGGCCGAGCAATACGGCCTTGAGCTGGCCTTTGGTCCGGATCACCGCTTTGCCCTCAGCGATGGAGTGTCCATAGCCCCCTACGTGGATATCTTTGTCCTGCAAGTGCAGCGGGCCCAAACCGAACCGGCTCGCGTTCGGGAGTTTATCGAACCTTTGATCCCGGAGTTGCGCCAGGCTAACCCCGATCTGCAAATCAGCGTCCAGGTTCGCACTGAAGGCAATGTGGTCGCTATCGTCGACTTGATCGACTCCTTTAAGGAGCAGTTGGACGGCGTGTCCATCCTGACCAGCCCGGAGACGGTCGAAGTGGCCGAGGCCCTGGTAGACGAACTGCAAACGAGAGAGGTCGAGTCCCCCGGGCGATCCAACTCAACGGCTGCCGGTCAAGATGAAATGCTGGTTCCGCCGGATGAGGTCAGACCGCCCCTCCTCTCCGATAACTTGGGGAATGGCAGTCCTATTGTGATCGAGCAAGGGGGACTGTTCTGGATCTTTATCGCCGTGAGCGGTCTGCTGGCCGGCCTAATCGGGGGTGGCTTGGTGGCCTTCTTAATCTGTAAAAAGAGCTGAGGCGATGGCTAATCTAGCCGACCTTAAGGCTGCGCTGCCCGGTTTCAACTGGGCGACGATCTCCCCGGCCCTGCGCTCCCGCAACTTTCGCCTCTTCTGGTTTGGCCAAACCATCTCCACCATCGGCACCTCGTTGCAGGTGGTGGCCGAAGGCTGGTTGATCTACCATCTCACCAACTCCACCTTTTGGCTGGGCATGGTCGGCTTCATCGGCTTGTTGCCGGTGGTGCCGATTTCGCTGCTGGGCGGCATGCTCATCGACCGCGTTCCCCGCCGTAAGTTGATTATCGCCACGCAGGCCGGTTTGCTGGCCCAGGCGGCAATTTTTGCCAGCCTGGCCTTAACGGGGCGGCTGCAGCTCTGGCATATCATCGTCCTGTACTTCCTCTTTGGTTCCCTGTTGGCCATCGATCACCCGGCCCGGCGGGCTTTCCTGGTTGATTTGGTCAGTCGCGACGACCTGGCCAACGCAGTGGCCCTCAATGCCACTATCTTCAATATCTCGAGCCTCATCGGTTACGCGGCGGCCGGCCTGCTCATCGCTACCATCGGGGCCGGAGGCACTATGCTCATCAATGCAGCCACCTATGTCTTCCCGATTTTTGCCCTGGTGGCGATCCGCGTGGCCGACGTCGGTTGGGACACCCAGCGAGCGCCACTCGGTGCCGCCCTGTCCGAAGGGATCACGACTTTGTGGCAGCGACCGACCATCTTGGGCGTGATCAGTTTGATGGCTGTCGTTGGTGGCTTGGCCTGGCCGGTCTACGGCTTGATGCCGGCTTTTGTCGAAGAGGTGGTCCGGACGGGCTCGGTGGGCTTGGGGCTGCTGCTAGCGGTGGGGGCTTTGGGCTCGATCATCGGGACGGTGGCCGTGGCTCGCTTAGGCGGGCGGCGGCGGGGACGGTCGTTGGTTATAGCCAGTTTGCTCTTGCCGGGGCTGGTCGTTGGCTTTGCCGTCTCGAGCAATATCTGGCTGGCCGGTTTGTTTCTTGTGCCGTTAGGGATTACGCTGCTTATCGTGCAAAGTTTGGCGGTGACCCTGGTCCAAATTCACATCTTGGATCGGGTGCGGGGTCGAGTGATGAGCCTGTACAGCATGCTCCACGCCGGCTCCGATACGGTCGGCAATGTTTTGGTTGGCTCCCTCGCCGTCTATGCGGGCTTGCCCCTGGCTTTGGCTCTGGGTGGGCTGACCGCCTTGCTGTTTGCCCTGGCCCTGAGCCTGGTCATCCCTTCAATCTACCGGCTTGATTAACGCTGATGATGCGCCACTTACCGCCCACGACTACCCCGTTGAGCCAGGCTGATCTACGCCAAGGTCTCAATCTTTTCAGCTCCTCTTACTCCCGTCTCCAAACAGCTTTGGCCGGTTATCTAGGTGTCCCCGTCCTTGGTCTGGCTTCCTCCGGGCGGACCGCCCTCTACTTCTTGCTGAAAAGTCTGACCCAAGCCTCGGAACTTGCCGGCCGACGGGAAGTCTTGCTGCCGGCCTATACCTGCCCGTCCCTGGTCAAAGTTACCCTCGATGCGGGCTTGCGCCCCCGGCTGATTGATATCTCCGCCCAGACCCTGGCCTTTGAAGTGGATCAGTTAGAAGCGGCGTTAAGCCAGCAAACCCTGGCGGTTATCTGTGTCCACCCCTTTGGACTGCCTCAAGAGATGGACATTATCATTAGACTGGTCAGGCAAGTCGGCGCGCTGGTTATCGAGGATGCCGCTCAGGCGCTGGGTGCCCGTATGGGCGGTCGCCCGGTCGGCACGCGTGGCGACTTTGGTTTATTTAGTTTGGGGCCGGGCAAACCGATTTCTACTGGCGGTGGCGGCATTCTCTGCGCCCGAACAGAGCAGGCTTCGTTTATCCGGGCGGTCAAGCGAACCTGGCAGGATCTACCCGCCTCTTCAGTGCTGGCCTCTGGCTGGGCTTTAACCCGGTTAGGACTGCTAAAGCTCGCCTTTCATCCTGTCGGCTGGTGGTTGGCTACTCGGCTCAATTTGCATCGAGTCGGTGAGCACGAGGCGAGTTGGGGTTACAAGCTCTCGGCTCTCACCACAGCTCAAGCCAGTGTTGGCCTCAGGCTCCTGGAGCGCCTGGACTTCGTCAACGAGCAGCGCCGGCTGAAGGCCGAGCAGTTGGTGGCTGGCCTGCAGCCGCTCGATTTTGTCCATATTCCGCAAATCAGCGCCTCCGCCGCACCGATTTACCTTCGCCTCCCGGTTATGGTGGCCAGTGAGGAGCGGCGGGAACACCTCTTTCAAAGACTATGGGCGGCCGGTATTGGCGTCGGGCGAATGTATGGCCGGCCTTTAACGGCGTTTTTCCCTCAATTGCAAGACCAGCCTTACCCCGGTGCCAACCGGGCAGCTCAACAACTGCTAACCCTCCCCACCCACCATTATCTGACTCAGAGCGATATCCAACGAATTACTCAGATCTTTCACGCTTGCTGAAGTTTTTGGGAAAGACGCGGATATGTCCCTGAGCCTCTAAGGTTCTAACCTTTTTCTCATGAAACTCTCATGCATCATAAATTAAATTATGCTAGAATTCAGTTAGAATAGATATCATATCTTAACAATAACATAGGCCAAATCGCTTAAGTTACTAGCTTTTTAAGAGGCTAAAACCTAAATGATGAACGTTTAGGGGCTTGGGACTAATTCAGTTTTTTTATTGTGGCCTCTTTATTAAGTTTCCTCCGCTTATAAGTGACTATTGTTAGCACTGACGCTAACTCTTGCTTCCCACCTTTTGTGAGTAACAAAAAACCGTTTGTGAATTGCACATAAGACCATGTGCACCCCGAGAGTAGGGATGGTTTCTCTCTTTGTGTTGTCGAACGGATTTTTAGTTGAAATCCGCAGATAATGTTTGTCGTGCCACTAAACGGAATACCAACCCGCTAGATCTAAAAATCTAATATATTCCAGTTTCAAAGTTGTATCCTTAAAACAATTAAACGCAAGTATATTTCTTTAAGAGCTATCAAGGATATGAACCAACTACGGTTCTGGACAATCGCACTCATTATCTGGTTAATTCTCGTTTTTAATATTGAACGAATTAATTTACCTGTAAATATTCGCTCCTATACCTACATCTTTGTCGCCATTGCAGCCGTTATTGCGCTGATGTTGCCGAAAGCTGATCGGCTATCCTACTTCATATTAATTCTGATACCGGTGCCAAGTTTCCTGTTATTTAAGGCGGTGGGGGGAGGCGATTCGCTTTGGGGTGAAGCGCTGCCGCTAACGGTTACGCAAGTTACCGGAATTTTTGTCACGGGTTTGATATCCCGCAAAATTAGCAAAGGGTTAAGAGAGGTAGAGCAGTTGATCAATGACGTTACTGCTAGTTACATCGGCAAGCTGCCCCGGGATTTTTCAGAAGCCCAGGAAGAGATTTATCAGGAGCTTAGACGCGCCCGACACCATCAGAGACCGTTATCAGTGATCGCCCTTAAAATTGACTCTAAATCGGTGCAACTTGCCCTGCCGAGGATGATCCAAGAAGTACAACAGGCGATGATGAGTGAATATGTCTTTGCCGGTGTTGCTCGTATCCTTAACGATAACGTCTCGGACTATGGAACAATTGCCCGACGCGGTAATCACTTTGTGATTGTGTTGCCTGAGACAAGCGTTGACGAAGCCCCTGAAATTGCCAAAACCCTCGAGCAGTTGGTTCGAGAGAAGATGAATGTTAACCTTCTGGCGGGAACCGCTAACTTTCCCGGTGAAGCTGTAACCTTCGAAGCTCTGATGCAAATAGCGATGGATGACACGGAGCATAAAAGATTTGATCCGGTCAAGGAAGGGGGGGCGTTTCGAGAAAGCATTGACGCCCGTCCCAGTAAATTGGAGACTGATGTTTCTTCTCAAAGGGCTAACATCTAAAAGAGTGGGTTAAAGTTGGCATTACGAACTTAAATAGTTCCATTGTGACCGAAGTCGTCTCTTTTTCTACACCTCGCATACCAAACTGAGTCGCCTGGATAAACTAAGGAGGGAAAATTGAGTTGGCTAGTAATTGAACGATCTCGAGTAAAACCTCACAGGCCGTATTATCAGATTGCAAAACGTTTATTAGACTTATCCATTTGTGTTGCTTTAGCTCCGTTTCTTGTTCCTGTGGCACTAATTCTGGCCATCATTATCAGACTTGACTCGCCTGGTCCGGCTATATTTGTGCAAGAGCGAATAGGTAAGGACGGACGCCCGTTTAATTTCTATAAATTTCGGACCATGTATCACAACATCGATCGAGACTCTCATCGATCCTTTATGAAGGCATTTGTGAATGGCAAGGTTGAGCTTAGTGCCCATCAAACACTTCAAGTGTTCAAACCTTCCCATGAAGCTCATGTTACGCTCGTGGGACGAATATTGCGCCGAACAAGTTTGGACGAGTTGCCACAACTCATCAATGTAATCAAAGGCGAGATGAGTTTAGTCGGACCCCGACCTAATGTTGTTTGGGAGGTGGAAGAGTATAAGGGTTGGCATAATGAGAGACTAGAGGTGCTACCAGGGATTACGGGGCTAGCTCAGGTACGAGGCCGGAGCGGCATCTTGTTTGATGAAATTGTCCAGTATGATATCGAGTACCTGAAACGGCGTAGCCTAAAGTTTGACCTGCAAGTCTTGTGGTGGACGGTCATTTCAGTGGTGCTAGGAAAGGGGGCCAGGTGACCTTCTTCTGGTGGAGTTATGGATGTTTTTAACAAGCGCCTGGCGTTTTGAGGGATGTTTATAAATTTTTAGAAAGCGTTGGAACCTTTTATGAAAGCAGTGATTTTGGCCGGTGGATTTGGTACGCGGATTAGTGAAGAAAGCGTGGTCAGACCCAAACCCATGGTAGAAATCGGTGGTAAGCCGATTTTGTGGCATATCATGAAGATTTACTCCGCTTATGATATTAACGATTTTATCATCTGCTGTGGTTATAAAGGGTATATGATCAAGGAGTACTTTGCCAACTATTTCCTGCATATGTCCGATGTTACTTTTGATTTAAGACATAATCGGATGGAAGTTCATCAAAATGGAGCGGAACCTTGGCGAGTCACTGTTATTGATACGGGCGATCAGACTATGACTGGGGGGCGGCTCCGGCGAGTGAAAAGCTATCTTGATCATGAAACCTTTTGCCTGACTTATGGCGATGGAGTCGGCAATATAGATATCGAACGGTCAATTCAGTTTCATCACCGCCAAAAAACCTTGGCTACCTTAACCGCTGTTCAGCCTCCGGGACGATTTGGGGCGTTCACCCTAGAGTCGGAACAAAATCAGATTCACCATTTCAAAGAAAAGCCGAGAGGCGGTCTTGAGAGTGCCTGGATTAATGGCGGCTTTTTTGTTTTAGAACCTGCCGTGCTGGATTATATCCCGAATGATGCCACGGTTTGGGAAAAAGAGCCCCTGGAAAAATTGGCTCAGGATGGTCAATTATCGGCCTATCGCCACTACGGGTTTTGGCAGCCCATGGACACGTTACGGGATAAAAACGTCCTGGAAGGGTTGTGGCAGCGTGATGAAGCGCCCTGGAAAGTGTGGTAGTTCTTCTTTTTCATAATTTAGCATAGATACAATTTTTCGAGGAGAGGATTTTGATGAAAGTGCTGGTAACCGGTACCGATGGTTACATTGGTACGCTTTTGGGTCCGATGTTGTTAGAGCACGGTCAGGAAGTCGTTGGCCTTGATACAGGCTTTTATCGCGACGGCTGGTTATATAACAACGGCATTGTTAAGTCTCCGGCGGTGATTACTAAGGACTTACGAAGGATCACTGACGAGGATTTGGACGGTGTCGAGGCGGTCGTACACCTGGCTGAACTGTCTAACGATCCATTAGGTCAACTCAATCCCGAAATCACCTACAAAATCAATCATCAAGGAAGCGTAACCTTAGCGGAAAAGTGCAAGCACCTGGGCATCACTCGCTTTGTGTACGCTTCTTCCTGTAGTGTTTACGGAGTGAGCGACTCGGGAGGCCACAAGACCGAAGAGTCGGCCGTAAACCCGCAAACGGCCTACGCAAAATGCAAAGTTCTCGTGGAGAATGATCTTTCCGCTATGGCTGATGATCACTTTTCCCCTACATTTTTGCGAAACGCAACGGCTTATGGTCCCTCGCCCCGCCAGCGCTTTGATGTGGTCCTCAACAACCTGGCTGGTCTGGCCTGGACCACAAAGCAGCTCAAGTTGGTTAGCGATGGTACGCCGTGGCGCCCGTTAGTGCATGTCCTTGATATTTGTCAGGCTGTTGCTTGTACTCTAGCTGCGCCTCGCGAAATCATTCACAATCAGGTCTTCAACGTGGGTGATACTAACGAGAACTATCGAGTCCGTGAGATTGCCGAAATTGTGGCCGATGTATTTCCAGACTGCCAGGTCAGTTTTGGCCAAAACGATGGAGACAACAGGAGCTATCGCGTATCTTTTGAAAAGATCAATAGTGAATTACCGGGTTTCAAGTGTCAAAGAAATGCAGCCTTGGGCGCACTCCAAATGCGACAAATGTTTGAACGGATCAATCTGACTACCGAGATCTTTCAGTATCGCAATTATACGCGCTTAAAGCAGCTACAACATTTGATTAATACCCACCAAATTGACCACGATTTCTACTGGAAGAATTGAGCTAGTCTGGTTTTAGCTCGGGTGCTGGGCACCACATGACAAAACAATTATGATTTCTACTGGAAAAATCAAAACCTATGATAAGGGCGAAAAAGAACATCTGGCTGGTATGTTTCTTGTTCTGTCTTGTCTTTATTTTTGGAGTGGAATTCTGGCCCGGGGCGGCGTCTGCTCAAGAAGGTGCTTTTGACTGGCGAAGTGACTGGGCCTTGCAAGAAGGCTTTGTCCTGGACATCGATACTGAGGGCTATACTTTTCCAACCTCGATCGCTTTTGTCCCTAATCCGGGCTCAAATCCAAAGGATCCGTTTTATTTTGTTACCGAAATTGATGGCCGGGTCGAGGTAGTGACCAATGATCGGTCAATTTATGTTTTTGCCGATAATATCTTAGACCGCCAGCCCGAAGTAGAACTGCCGGCCGGCAAAGGTCAAACCGGGTTGGCCGGCCTTTGCCTGGCTCCGAAACAGGGGTATGTGTTTGTGACCTATGCCTATCTTGATAATCACAAAACCCTCCGCAACAACGTCATCCGGTTTGAAACCAAACCGGAGACTTTTGGGCTGGAGCCAACCGCTCAAAAAGAGTTTACGGAGGTTTTTGCTCCCTATGAAAGCGGGTTGGCCCATCAAATTGGACCGTGCCAGGTGCATGGCGACGAAGTTTACATCAGCGTTGGTGAAGCCTGGCAGGCTTATCTGACGCAAAAGTTAGACACAATGCACGGTAAAATCATTCGGATGTCCTTTGATGGGGAACCGCTTCCGGATAGTCCTTACTATCTCGATAACGATATTCGTAAAGCCCAAAATTATATCTGGGCTTACGGCCTGAGAAATCCGTTTGGTTTGAAGTTTGTGGGGGACCGGCTGTTTGTGGCCGATAACGGCCAAAGTGTCGATCGCTTCTTGGAGATCAAGAAAGGCGAGAACTATCTGTGGAACGGCGATGACCGGACTATTGCCAGCAACGCGGACTTTGTCTGGACAACCGCTGTGGGGCCGGTTCAGATGGACCGCTACCCAGAAAATGCGACTCTCTTTCCGGAAGAATACCGGCAAGCCTTTTTCGTTGGCTTATCGGCCTATGATGAGCGGAGAGCAAAAACAACCGGAATTTATGAAGTAGATTATAACCTGGATAAGAATCGGGTCACCCGGGCCCCACGGTATTTTGTAGAATATCGGGGCAAAGGGTACCAGGCTGTGACCGGCGTCGCCTTTGGACCAGATGGCTTATACTTTGCTACGTTGGTACCTAACCAAGAAGGGCGCACCTTTATCTTAAAGGCGTCCTATAAGCCTGATATGGAATGGCCCCATGTAGCCCTGCAAAGTGGCGATGCCAAACAGTTGTTTGTCCAAAAAGGGTGTGCTGGCTGCCACAGCATTGGGACAAGTTACGGGTTTGGCGGATCGGCCGGACCTGACTTGGAACGTCAGGCGCTTGTGGAGAGACTTGACACGTATTTGAATTCAGAAGGCTACCCTCAAGTTGTAGCAGCAGCCGAGGCTATGACGACGGAGCCTCAAGTCCTCTACAAAAGCGCTCGACAGGAAGTGTTGGCCGCAAAAGGGACGGACCGGGTCCATACCTGGGTTAAATACCGAATTATGGAGCCTCGGTTTGATAACAACTTTTCGATGATGCCAAAACTTGATGTCTCAGAACGAGAAGCCGAGATCCTGGCTAACTTTCTTGTTGCCGAGCAAGAAGAGGATCAAGCTTCGCTCTTAGCGTCTCTCTTGCCGCGCCCTCTCCGCACCCGGCATCTGGCGATCGCGTTTGCGGGTGGAATGTTTTCCGGCATGGCGTTGTGGGGAGTCTGGCAACTTTTAACGAGAACTATTCTAAAACGAGCTAAAGCACGGTTAATCCGGGCCCGTCAAGGCGTATGATTTTTTCAAAAACCAAGCTGGAAAACGCGTTTATTATCGATATCGAAAAGTTTGAAGATCCACGCGGTTTTTTTGCCCGTGGCTATTGTCAGCGTGAATTTGAAGCGCATGGGCTGGTGTTCAACACCATTCAAGCCAACATCTCTCGGAGCCTAAAGAAGGGGACGCTGCGGGGCATGCACTATCAGGTGGCCCCCTACGCGGAGGCAAAGTTGGTTCGGTGCATCCGGGGCGCGTTATATGATGTCATCATTGACCTGCGCCCCGAGTCCTCCACTTATTTGCAGTGGCTAGAGGTTGAACTGACTGAAGATAACTACCGGATGCTGTATGTGCCGGAAGGATTTGCCCACGGCTTCCAGACCCTGGTCGATAACACCGAAGCCTTCTATCAGGTTTCCCAATTTTTTACGCCTCAGGCTGAAGGCGGGATCAGGTATAACGACCCGGTTTTTAAAATCGACTGGCCGCTGGAGATAAGCGTGATTTCTCAAAAAGATCAGAACTGGCCCGATTTTATGCCCAGGCGCTAGCTAACTTTACCTGCTTTGGAGTACAGGACTAATGATTATTGTTGATAAGGCCTTAGAAAAACGAGCCCAAGAGAATAACCCTATCCGAGTGGGGATGGTGGGGGCCGGTTTTATGGGACGTGGCCTGGCCCTGCAAATTCTTTCAGCAATCAAAGGGATGGACCTGGTCGCGGTCTGCAATCGCCATCTCGATGGCGCTCAGCGGGCCTATGCCGAGGCGGGCGTGGAAGAGGTTCAAATTGTGGAAACGGTGGCCCAACTCGAGCAGGCAATTGACCAGGGCCGGTATGCCATTACCGACAACCCTCGTCTGTTAGCGGAAGCCGATAACATCGATGCCATCATCGAGGTGACCGGCGCCGTTGAGCACAGCGCGCACGTAGTTTACAGCGCCATCCAACACGGCAAGCACGTGGTTATGATGAATGCCGAACTCGACAGCACGGTTGGCCCCATTTTGAAAGTGTATGCGGATCGAGCCGGGGTTGTTTTAACCAATGCCGATGGCGACCAGCCGGGCGTCATCATGAATTTGTATCGCTTTGTAAAAGGTATCGGGGTTAGGCCGGTTTTGTGCGGTAACATTAAAGGTCTACAGGATCCGTACCGGAATCCGACTACCCAAGCCGGCTTTGCCAAAAAGTGGGGACAAGCCGCGAATATGGTGACCTCGTTTGCCGACGGGACCAAGATTTCTTTTGAACAAGCGATTGTGGCCAATGGGACCGGGATGCGAGTGGCTCGGCGCGGGATGCTGGGGCTAACGGTTCCCGCCGGGACGCTTATCCAGGAGGTGGCGAGCTTGTTTCCCTTGGAGGTCTTGTTGGAAGGACCGGGAATTGTGGATTATGTCGTGGGTGCGACGCCGGGACCCGGTGTGTTTGTTCTCGGGACGCATGATCAACCCACTCAGAAGCATTACCTAAATCTGTACAAGTTGGGGGAAGGTCCGCTCTATTGCTTCTACACACCCTATCATCTGTGCCATTTTGAAGCGCCCTATAGCGTCGCCCGGGCCGTGCTGTTTAATGATGCCGCTTTGGCTCCTTTAGGCAAACCCTGCGTCGATGTTGTGGCCACGGCCAAGATCGATTTGGAGGCCGGCCAAATTCTCGACGGTATTGGTTACTATATGACTTACGGTGAGTGTGAGAACTATGATGTCATTCAAACCGAAAAATTATTGCCTATGGGATTAGCCGAGGGTTGCCGGCTGAAGCGCGATGTCGCTAAAGACCAAACCCTGACTTATGATGACGTAGAAGTTCCAGCCGGTCGCTTTATCGATCAGTTGCGAGCCGAACAAAACGTCTATTTTAGCAGTTTGGATTAAGCCTTCATAGCGTGAGAGCCAGGAGAGCCAGTTTGAGCCAAGAAGTGGTCGGGCTGATTCCAGCCGGCGGGCAAGGTAGCCGCTTGGGTCAGCTTCCGTGTAGCAAAGAAATGTATCCAGTGGGTTGGCATCCAACTTCAAGTGGCGCCTTTTTTCCCAAGGTTGCCAGCCAGTATTTGCTGGAACGAATGCAACTGGCTGAAGTCAGTAAAGTTTTTTTTATCGTCCGGGAGGGAAAGTGGGATATCCCGGCTTACTTTAAGGATGGCTCGGCTCTGGGCTTGCAGATCGCCTATTTGATCATGCGGCTGCCCTACGGGGTGCCATATACTTTGGACCAAGCTTTTTCATTTATCCAAAACGCCACTGTGGTTTTTGGTTTTCCGGATATCATCTTTCACCCTTCTGACGCCTTTACTCGGCTGTTGGCGAAGCAAGCGGAAACCAAAGCCGATATTGTCTTGGGGCTTTTTCCGACCAATCGGCCGGAGAAGTCAGATATGGTTGAATTGGATGACGTAGGCCGGGTTCGCCAAATTGTGATCAAACCGGCGCAAACCCATCTAAGGTGGACCTGGATTATTGCAGTTTGGACACCTGTCTTCACTCGCTTCATGCATGAGTATTTGTTTGAGAGAGTTAGTGCGCTTCCCCCTGAAGTGTTGGCCGTAGGAGCGGAACTGCAGTTAGGAGCCCTTATTCAGGCCGCGATTCGCACCGGTTTAAAGGCTGAGACTGTTACTTTTCCGACCGGGCACTTTTTGGATATCGGTACGCCGGATGATTTGCAGCGAGCTCTTCAGGATTCGACCCCGGTCGTTTGATTTTGATGTGTAGGTATTATGTTAAGCGTTGTTATTCCTAGTTACAATACGGCTGCTACCCTTAGCCAACAACTCGAGGCCCTGGCCCATCAAGACCCTTGCCCGGAACCGTGGGAAGTCGTTGTGTCAGATAACGGTTCCACCGACGATACCTTGTTGGTGGTTGAGCGCTATCGATCGAGGCTCTCCCGTCTGACCCTGGTAGATGCGTCAGCCCGGCGCGGCGCAGGCTTTGTCCGCAATATGGGGGTTAAGGCCGCCGCCGGGGATAAGCTGGCCTTTTGCGATTCCGACGATCTTGTCGCTAAGGACTGGGTTGCCAAAATGAGCCAGGCTTTGGACCGGCATAATTTCGTCGCGGGTCGGATGGAAGGGGAACGGCTAAACGCGCCATGGATTTTGAAAACGAGGCAGTGTCCGCAAGAAGATGGTTTGCAGCCCTACCACTATCCGCCTTTTCTGCCGCACGCTGCGGCCTGTAATCTGGGAGTCAAGCGCTATTGGCACGATGCCGTGGGCGGATTTGACGAAAGCCTGCCAAGATTGCAGGATACCGATTACTGCTGGCGTCTGCAGCTTATGGGCGTAGAGCTGCATTATGCGCCGGAGGTTCTGGTTCACTATCGCTTCCGGGAAAGCCTCTCGGGTATGTTTAGGCAAGCCCGATTATGGGGGGAGTACAATGTGCTGCTCTACAAGCGCTACCAGGCCGTGGGTATGCCTGTGTTATCCTGGCAGGTTGGCCTTACAGAGTGGTTAAGCCTGCTGCGTCAGATTCGGCGGATTCGCAACAAAACAAGCTATGCCCGTTGGTTATGGCGCCTGGGGTGGCGGTTAGGACGCCTCTACGGGAGCCTCAAATATCAGACTTTTGCTCTCTAAGTGGTCAGGTACGAGTCTTGAGTATGGTCAATAAACCGATAGCCAATTCGCAACAACCAAGTCCCTCTCCACTGAAGCGCGTGATTCGAGTTGGGCGCCGGGCGCTGGTCAGCTTATCCCGCCGAAATTATGCTTCGGCCAAAGCGTATGGCCTGCTCAGCCTCCATTGGGCTAATCTGAGACAGAAGCAGCCACTGATTATATTTCAGATGGGTAAGGTCGGTTCGACCACCATTGCCCGATCTTTAGAAGCGGTTGGTCTGAAAATGTCTGTCTTTCATGTTCATGTTTTGAGCGAAGAAGGGCTTAAGCGGCATGAACAAATCTATCGCCAGAGTTTTTCCGAGCGGCGCCGCATCGACCGGCAGCTTTTGGCCAGTTACTACCTGCGGCGGCGGCTTGAGAAGGGGATCAAGGGACAGCCCTGGAAAATTATAACTTTAGTGCGAGACCCGATTGCGCGCAATCTCTCGTCGTTCTTCGAGATTCTAGATTTGGAGTATAAGCATCACGGTTACCACCATCGAATTCAAGAAGGTAATGGAGCAGTTCCATCTGCCGCCCAACTGGCGAACACGTTTTTGCAAGAGTTTCCGCACGAAACCCCATTGATCTGGTTTGATCGAGAGTTAAAAGGAGTTTTTGGAATTGATGTTTATGCCCAGCCTTTCCCTCACGCCAAGGGATATGAGCTTTACCGGGGGGATCGGGTTGAGGTCTTGCTCTTAAGATTAGAAGACCTTAATCGCTGCACGGCGCCAGCGTTTAAGGAGTTTCTGAATCTGGATCAGGTTGATCTCGTCAAGGTTAATGTTGGTCAGCAGAAGTACTATTCCAAAGCCTATACTGAAGTCCTCAATTCGGTGAAACTGCCTGAAAGTTATCTGGATCAAATGTACAGTTCCAGATACGCCACTCATTTCTACAGTCCGGACGAGGTCCAACGTTTCAGGGCAAATTGGGCTGTGACTGAGGAGGCTTTCAAAGCTTAGCTTAGTATGAGTAGTTGGGGACAGGCGAATGATTATTAGTCACAAGTACCGGTACGTATTTATATCCGTGCCCCACACCGCTTGTACCACTATTCGACGCGAGTTATGTGAGTTTTATGAAGGTCAGGAGATCTTACACAAGCACGCTCACTACAATGAGTTCTTAAAGATCGCCAACCCTGAAGAAAGAAAATACTTTGCTTTCGCCGGTATTCGTAATCCGCTTGACGAGGCTGTCAGTTATTATTTCAAACTGAAATCGAATCATCGAGGGAACTATACTAAGCCTGAGAAGTTAGTTGAAAACGGGGGATTTGTAACTCAAACTCAATTGGAAAGATACAGATTTGTCACGGATCATCAGGCCGATTTTGCGACTTACTTTAAGCACTTTTATCGCACCCCATACAAGAATACTTATACTTGGGCGCACGAAGAGCTTGATTATTTGGTCAGATATGAAAACCTCCAAGAGGATTTTGGCAAAGCGCTTGAACTGTGCGGTATCCAACCGGTGAGATGGTTGCCTTTGTTTAACAAAACCGCGGATAAGAACCCTGACTACTTGACTTACTATCCGGCGGACACGTATGAACAAGCCGGACAAGTATTCGGCCCGTTTATGAAGAAGTGGGGATATCACTTTCCTCCCGAGTGGCGGATTAAGTCTCCTTCCGGATTAGCGCAGTTTAAGTATCGAGTCTCTGAGGCAATAAGTATTTTCTGTTTAAGAAACTTACGCTGGGATCCCGATCGATGTAACCGGGCTTTCAATTTTAGCAGTCGTATGCTGAATAAGATAACATTAGGAACCGTTTAGAGGAAACCGGGTATGGCTCAAAGACAATTTGACCAATCTCTACCGACCGGGCTGCCGAATGTGGATGATCTTCCGATAGTTCGGATTGAAGCCTCGACCGGGTGGGGTAAGTTAGGCTTAGGTGAGTTGTGGGAGTATCGAGAACTGCTTTACTTTCTAACCTGGCGAGATATTCTGGTTCGCTACAAGCAGACTATTCTCGGGGCAGCTTGGGCGATATTGCAGCCCTTTATGACGATGGTCGTCTTTACCCTCTTCTTTGGCAAGCTGGCTAATCTCTCCACAGATGGCATTCCCGGCCCGATCTTTTATTTTTCCGGCCTGGTGATCTGGACCTTTTTTTCGACTCGCCTCAACCTGGCGGCCAACAGCATGGTTAATAGCGCCAACATGATTAAGAAAATATACTTTCCTCGCTTAGCCCTGCCGATTGCCACTGTCGTCGGAGGGGTGGTCGATTTTGCTATTGCCTTTGCCGTGCTGCTGGCGATGATGCTTTATTACGGCATTATGCCTACCCTCAATGTCGTTTGGTTACCTTTTTTTGTCATCTTAGCCATCGCTGCCACCCTGGGAGTTTCCTTGTGGTTGGCCGCGATGAATGTGCAGTTTAGAGATATTCGTTATACCGTCCCTTTTATTACCCAGTTTTGGCTCTTTGCCACACCGCTGGCTTATCCCACCAGTCTAATCGAGGACCCGTTCTATCGCCTACTCTACGCCCTTAATCCGATGGTCGGCGTGGTCGATGGCTTTCGCTGGGCATTACTGGGACTTGATGACGCCCCTACCGTCTCGATCCTGCTGGCCACAGCCATCTCGTTTATCTTACTTTTTAGTGGGGCTTATTACTTTCGCCGGATAGAAAAAACTTTTGCTGATGTGGTTTAAAGCCAATGACACATGTCTCCATTCGAGTTGAACACTTAACCAAGCAGTATCATATCGGTCGATTACAACAGAAACATACGACCTTCCGCGAGGTGCTGACCGACGTCGTTGTCGCCCCATTTCGCCGCAGCCGGAAGCTTCTCCAAGGCCAGGCCACCGGTGCTTCAGAACTTGATGAAGAGCTATGGGCGCTGGTCGATGTTAGTTTTAAGGTCCAACAGGGCGAATTGGTGGGCATTATCGGCCGCAACGGCGCCGGCAAAAGTACCCTCCTTAAGATCTTATCAAGAATTACGGAGCCCACCAGTGGGTTTGCCGAAATTCGGGGCCGGGTTAGCTCTTTGCTGGAGGTTGGCACCGGCTTCCACCTGGAGTTGACCGGGCGGGAGAATGTTTATCTCAACGGGGCCATTCTCGGCATGAAGCGGGCCGAAATCGATCGCAAGTTTGATGAAATCGTGGCCTTCTCCGAGGTGGAGCGTTTTGTCGACACCCCGATCAAGCATTACTCCAGTGGTATGAAAATGCGTCTGGCTTTTGCTGTCGCCGCTCATTTAGAACCTGAGATCTTGATCGTTGATGAAGTGCTGGCCGTCGGCGATGCCGCCTTCCAACGCAAGTGCGTCAGTAAGATGCAGGATGTGGGCCAGGCCGGCCGCACGGTCCTCTTTGTGTCGCACAATATGGCCGCCGTGTCCCGTCTGTGCGAGCGAGGGATCCTGCTGGATCAGGGCAGAATTATTGCTGATGCTCCCATTCACGATGTCGTGCGGGCTTATTTAGACTCCGGCGCCGGAACGACCGCCTCTCGAGAATGGTCCGATCCAGAAACAGCGCCGGGGGGGGATGTGGCTCGGATTCAGGGAGTCTATGTCCGTAATGGCGATGGGCAAGTGTCGGAAGCGATCGATATCCGCCAGCCGATCTGCCTGGAAATGGCTTATGAGGTCCTCAAGGAGGGTTACGAACTCGTGCCCCACTTTCACTTGTATAACGAAGAAGGGGTCCTCGTCTTTACCACACTCGATCTGGACCCGGAGTGGCGCCGGCGTCCCCGGCCCAAAGGCCGCTATGTCAGCCGGGCAATTATTCCCGGCAACTTTTTATCGGAAGGCACCATCTACGTCAGTTCCAATATGATGACGATCAATCCCAAGCGCCGCCAATTCATTGTCCAAAACGCGGTCGCTTTTCAAACCATCGACTCGATCCAGGGCGATACGGCCCGTGGTGATTTTACCGGCCAACTGGGCGGGATCATTCGCCCCAAACTGGAATGGCAAACTCAGTACCAGCCTAACGGGTACCATAAACTCTAACTCAGCCAAAAGCCTTGAAACGGCTTCACTGTGCGGCGTGAGCCGGCCGCCTTAAGAGTAGAACAGCTTGCCTGGAGAGAAGAAAAGGATGGATGGAGTAACGCTCAGTAAATTAAAATATGGAGCGCGACTGAGCCTTGTTGCCCTCATTGTCCTCTTGAGTTTGTTATTTCCTCCCCTGGCCCTGGCCCAAGACCCGGTCGATCCTGATCCGCCGCCGCCGGATGTGGAGATTCAGGCTGTCCAGGGTGTTGTGACCCTGACCAATACGGAAGACAGCCGGACGCATAAGGTTTATTATCAAGTCGCCGACAGCTACAACGCGAGCAACTCCATGCCCCTGCTGGTCGCCATTCACGGCTATTCCGGCACCGGACAGGGACAGCTTAACCTGTTTGGGGTTGAAGCCAACAGCCGGGGCTGGATGCTGGTTGCGCCGGATATGCATAATCACTATGCAGGTCATCCCGATGGTCAATATGCCCTGGCCTGGTCCGGGGCGCAGCAGGATATTGTGCAAGCTATCGAGTATATGCTGACGAATTATCCCAAGATTGATCGGAACCGGATCTATATTGCCGGCGGCTCGATGGGCGGTTTGACCACCTTGGTCATGGCCAGCAAGTATCCGGATATTTTCGCCGCGGCGGCAGCCTGGAAACCGATCACCAATGTGGCCGACTGGTACAACCACATTGTCTACGTTTATCGCCGGCAGTCCGACGGGCTGCCGGAAACGGAACTGGCCAAGCAAATTAGACGCGAGATCGATCCCAGTTGTTCGCCAAGCGGCAGTATCTTGAGTAACGGCTCGATCAACCAACAGTATGTTACCGGTTGCGGCACGCCCAACGCAGAGCCGCTGGAGTACCAACGTCGTTCGCCAGTCTCGATGCCGTACCCCAGCCGTAACCTGCCGATCCATCTCTGGCACGCCACCGGCGATAATTTGGTGACTTACGCGCATTCGGTGAATTTGCTCAACAGCTTCAACCCGTACCGCTCCACCCCGATTGTCCTGGATACGATCAATACCACCGCGGCCCAGTGCAACGATAACGGTAAAAATCACTGCTACAATCCACCGCCGCTGTTGGATAATTTTGGCTTGCCGGCCACTAACATTTTTACCTTCTTAAGTGCCTATACCCGAGACCCCAACCCACCAACCACGCTTAGTATCCGGACCGATGAGTCGAAACCCTACTTCTGGTTGGATATCCAGCAAAGTGGCGGCGCCCATTGGACCGAGGTTTCCGCCAGTTTTAGTTGCGGGGCTAACCAAGTCTCGGTTACCGTCAACGACACGAATCCCCTAACTTTGGGAGTTAACTTAGGCACTGTGCCCAAAGCAGGGTCCGCCGGCCTCGCTCAAGCCGGGTTAGGTATGTCGGCGATCAAGTACAGTGTCAAGAAGGACAATGGGGCCGCCACTCAAGTCAACTATACGCCCGGTGATTATCTAACAGTCAGTAATATTGACCAAAGTGTAACCATTACGGCTATCAATGCCCCGGGAACGTGCCCCCTGATATTTATGCCGTTGGTGATTAAGTAAAGTTGGAATAGTAGAATGTCCGAAATCAACAACCAACCTCTCGTCAGCATCGTAACGCCTGTCTACAATGGTGAGCGCCACTTAACGGAAGCCATTGAGAGCGTGCTGGCTCAGACCTATGACCGTTGGGAATATGTAATTCTCAACAACGCCAGCCGTGATCGCACCCCGGAAATTGCCCGGCACTTCGCGGCCCAAGATGACCGGATCAGAGTCGTTCACAACGCTGAAACCCTGCCGATCATGGCCAACTGGAATCACGCCCTGCGCCAGATCTCGCCGGAGAGCCGCTATTGCAAGGTATTGCACGCCGATGATCTCCTCTTCCCCGACTGTTTGGCCCGGATGGTGGCGGTAGCCGAAGCCCATCCTCAGGTGGGGGTGATCAGTGCTTACCGGCTCAATGGCGACCGGGTTGATTTGAATGGGATACCTTATCCTACCCCAGTCGTGTCTGGTAAAACCGTCTGTCGCTGGAGCTTGCTGAAACCCGACTTCTTTGTGTTTGGCTCGCCGTCTTCCCTCTTACTGCGGGCTGATCTTGTGCGTAACCGAGAGGATTTTTACAGCTCGCATATCTATGCCGATGTGGAAGCTTGTTACGATCTACTGCGCGAGTCGGATTTTGGTTTTGTACACCAGGTGCTTACCTACACCCGGCTGCATGAAGGGTCTCAAACCCAGTCTCACGCCAGCTTGAGTAAGGACCGCTTAGGCCGCTTAACGGTCTTAATGAAGTATGGTCCCTATTACCTGACTAAAGGGGAGTATCAGCAGCGTCTCAAACAGCGGTTGGACCACTATTATCGGTTTTTGGGCCGCAGTCTACTCGAGCGCAAAGAACCGGCTTTTTGGGATTATCATCGGCGCTGGTTAAGCGAGTTAAACCTGGCGCTAAGCCGGTCTCGCCTGTATCAAGCTGCGGCTAAAGAATTAGTGTCTCAAACCTTCCTGGCCTTAGCCCGCCCTCGAGCGACACTGCAAGGGAAGTTTGACCGGGAGAAAACGCCAGGAGCCAGCGCGATTGAACTTCAGGACAACCAGCCCAGAAAGTCGGCTGTGTAAGGGAGCCAGGCAGAAAAAAAGCAGAGGATTTCGGGCTAGTCAAGAGGTAACACGTGACGTCAAAAATCCAAACGGATCAGACCTATCAGCCGGTAAGACCCGGTTCTAATTTATTGAGCCGCTTGAAGAGACGGGGGCAGCGCTCGCAAGATCGCTTGGGAGGGTGGTGGTTGTGGATCATGCTCTGCATGAAGTTATCCGATCTGCCGCTGCTGGGAGGCTTGTTTTTACGGCTGGCAGGCTGGCCACTTGGCCATTTTCGAAACCGGCGGGTTTTGGCTCGCATAAAAACTTATCTCTCGCCGCGAGCGCAGATCGACTCTCAAATTTTGCGCGTTGGATCGAAATGCTTTGTCGATGATTATGTGACGATTTCGGGCCAAGATGGCCTGGTGGAGCTAGCCGACCGGGTCCACGTTTATCGAGGCACTATCATTGAGGTCGGGCAGGGCGGCGGCGTATCGATTGGAGAATATACGCAAGTCCAACCCGGCTGTAACCTGAACGGTTTTCTAAAGCAGATCAAGATTGGTCGCAAAGTGATGGTTTCGGCGGGCTGCGCCTTGATTCCGTATCAACACAAATTAGATGATCTGATGATAGCGATGGCCGATCAACCCTTGACCAGCAAAGGCGACATTATTATTGAGGATGATGTTTGGTTAGGAATGGGGGTTAAGGTCATGGACGGGGTTCGCATTGGGCAAGGCTCGGTGGTTGGCGCTAATGCGGTGGTGACTAAAGATATTCCGGCGTACAGTATTGCTGTGGGTGTACCGGCAAAAGTCGTTGGCAATCGCCAACCCGCTTCGTCTAACTGAGATCTTCACCATGCGGATTACCCTTTTTGCGAGAGTCGACCCGAATCTTAATCCGTATATTCTCCTGTTCAAACAAACTCTGGAACGCCAGGGAATGCAAGTTCAGCACGAGCGCGAACTTGGCCTCAGGTGGTTGCTGTTCAAAAATGGGCTGCAAAGCGATGTGCTTCATCTGCATTGGATTGAAGCTGCTTATAAACCGGTCGCCTCCAAGCAGCACAGTTTCTGGATCAGAAAGCTCCTTAACAATCGCCTGAGCAAATCTTGGCGGGGCCTGGTGCGGTTTCTCGATTTTGCTCTAGCCTTGAGCCTGGCGCGCCTCCAGCATAAACAAATTGTGTACACCGTGCATAACCTTGCTTCCCATACTGTCGACCAAACTTGGTTCCTAAATTTCTTGGAGCATCTGGCAAATAAGCTGGTATTTGGTTTGGCTGACCGCATCCACGTTCATAATCAGTACACTCGCCACAGGGTTGAGCAAGACCATGGGCGGTTTGCCGGCGTGGAAATTATTCCGCATGGCAATTACCTGGGCCAGTATCCTAACACAGTTAGTCAAAGGGAAGCCCGCCGGCACTTAAACCTGCCCGACGATGCCTTCGTTTATTTGTTTTTGGGGATGTTACGGCCTTACAAGGGGCTTGAGAAACTTATTGGCGCTTATCAACAGCTTGATGTCCCTGACAGCCGTTTACTCATCGTGGGTCAGGTTGAACGGGCTGCCTATCAAAACAAACTCATCAGTCTAGTCCGGGACGATTTTTCCATCAAGCTAGTGCCTGAATTCATCGCCGATGAAGAGTTACAGTTTTACCTCAAAGCCTGCGATGTGTTTGTTCTACCTTACCAATATTTAGCCACATCAGGAGCAGCTCTGTTAGCGTTATCGTTCGGCCGGCCCCTGATTGCGCCTCGAATTGCCTCGTTTCCGGAATTGATTGGGCCGGACACGGGGATCCTGTACGATCCTGATCAACCTGAGGGGCTCTTTCAAGCCTTAAACCAAGCGAGCCAAGAGTCATGGTCAGAGCAAAAGATTATGGATTATGCTGGGCGGTTTGATTGGGACAAATTAGGGCTGCAGTTGACGAATCTTTATCGGACTGGTCTTGACTACAAGGTCTCATCATCAACAGGAATTGGCTAGAGATGAACAGGATTACCGGAGCGTTCGAGGATTTTCTAACTAAATTCTTATTATATTCTTAGGGGTTTCATAAGTTGACACGCTATTATCTCACTGCTAATCCTTTAAAATCAGTTAGAATAGGCAACTTATGCCTAAACTCTTATAGTAGCTTCAGTGACGGACTTAGAGAAGTTCCACCGCAGGCCTTCTCTGTTATACGAAGTGCTCGTTGGTCGTTAACTGGCTGCTTCACTCAAGTGACCTATTTCCAGGTTTCTACTCTCGTTACCTCTAGACTCTCACCCTTTAATAAGAGAACATCCATACGGCATTACCCTTAATTTCGAGTCCTTTCAATGTGGACGCTCATCCTTGAGCGTTGGAGCAAGCTGAAATAGTTAGAATACGGGTGCTTGCCGTCCGGGATGGGTAGTTAGATAACTTATATGAATTCAAGTCCGTATCGGATTTTGTATGTGGAGCGACCGGCCCATGTTGGTGGCTCGGTCATCAGTTTGTATGAGCTCGTCAAGAGACTGGACAAAAGTCTTTTCGAGCCCATCATCCTTTTTCACGGACCAAATCCGTACCGCCAGAAGTTTTGGGATCTGGGGGTAGAAACCATTACTCTCAGCGACCAAGTTCCCAAGGCCGTGACCGGGGAGCGCATCCGGGATATCGCCGCTAACCTTGATCGTTATCATCAGCGGTTAGGTAACGGCTATCGCACGGCAAAGCAGTGGTATTTGGTAGCCAAGAAGGATTTTCCTTTGGCCCGGCGGGTTGCGGGTTTCATCCGGGCTAAGAATATAGCTCTGGTACATCACAACGGATGCCTGGCTCGGAACCGAGACACGATTTTGGCCGGTTTGCAGACAAATGTAGCGCAAGTGGTTCACGTCAGGACACTACACGCTTTTGGTCAATGGGAAAAGTTACTGGCTCGATCCGTAGATTTTTTTGTTTACATTTCGCGGGCCGTCGAGCAGTTTTATCAGGATTTAGGGATACCTCCTTATTTAGGCAAAGTCGTTCACAACCCGTTTGACGTGAGCGCCTATTCGACCGCCAATCATTCAGTTCGGTTGAGACAAGAACTGGGTGTTGATAAAGATGATTTCCTGATCAGTAACGTCGGGCGGATCGATTGGTGGAAAGGCCAGGATGATTTTATAGAGGCCCTGGCCAAAGTGGCCGACTCAAAACCACAAGTCAAGGGAGCGATTATTGGTAGCCCTGAACCAACGGTAGAGAGCCAACTTTACTACAAAAAGTTACAGCATTTGGTAGCGGCCCTACAGTTGGAGGGCAAAGTGATCTTTACCGGCTTTCGGTCTGATATTCCTGCCCTAATGGCTGCTTCTAACGTGGTGGTTCATAGCGCCTCAGCGCCCGAACCGTTTGGTCGGGTCATTGTCGAAGGGATGGCCGCCGGGCGGCCGGTCATCGCTACGGCTGCGGGGGGGGTTCTGGACATTATCCAACCCTCGGTGAACGGGCTGCTTGTTCCCCCCCGAGCTCCGGGGCAGATGGCTGAGGCGATTTTGCGACTGATGAACAATCCGCAGGAAGCCAGGGCTATGGGCCAGTGTGCCCAACAGTATGTTCAAGAAAATTTTTCCGCCGAGCGTCATGTTAAAAAGATTGAAGGGATCTACAACAGAATCGTGTCGCAGCGGAAATCGTATTTGTCGTTAGAAAAAAAGAGTATTTTGGAGAGTCTATGAACATTCGAGAAATCTTAAGTTATGGGCAAATCATTCTGAAGTGGTGGTGGGTCATCGTTCTATTGTTTGTGACCACCGTAGGAACAATGTTCCTGGTTTCGGTCATGAGCGAAACCCGCTATGAGTCGAGCGTAACGGTCCAAGTAAGCGCGCCGCCCCCGCAAGAGGTGCCGCTGTTTAGCCAGTTTGGCCGTGATACGGGCGTCTCAGTTGCTATTGAGGAAACGCGGCGTAGTTTTGCCGAGTTTCTGCAGGCTGGGGATGCCGCTTGGCGCACGCTGGATGTGCTGCCAGATGTTAGTTTAACCGGAACTGAACTGCGCGAGAGAATGGTCGTTGAACTGCCTGACAACTCGCAGTTGATGCGGATAACGGTGCCCTATCCTAATCCTGATATCGCTGCTTTGCTGGCCAATACTCTGGTTGAAAAAGGTCTGGAAGGCTATGGCGAGCTTTTAGCCAAGCCAACGGCCAATAACCGCGCTTTCATCGAACAACAACTTCAAATTGCCCAAGCTGAATTGGCTGATGCTGAGAGTGAATTAGTTCAAGCCCAAATGGATAACAAAATCGGTGATCTGAATCGGGCTATCGATACTCAGTATGATCTGCTCAGTTCTCTCCGCTTGCAGCTTGATCTGGCCAGTGCCAATCGAGAAGTCGTGAAGGTGCGGGGTTTGGAAAATGTCATTGAGCAGCGCGAAGCCGAACTTCAAGAATTATTGGGCTTCTCTTCCGAATATGCGACTTTGACCGATCGAGTTGAGCGTTTACGCGACACCTATAGCTTTATGCTAGACAAGAGTGCCGAAGCCCAAATAAAAGAAAACCAAATCCTTGAGCTGGGCTCAATTCAAGTCATCACGCCGGCCCGCCCGGCTGCAGACCCCTCAGTCCTGATCAATAGCCGGATCATTTTCTTGGGCGCTGTGGTGAGTTTGTTGCTTGGGGTGCTGCTAACGTTTGTCTTGGAAGGTTTGGAAGTGGCCGGGGTGCTGCGTGGGGTAAAGCCACCCACGGGCAGTTCTGACTCGGTTGCCACCCCGGTTTAATCAGTCAGTAACGCGATAAATCAAATGGCCTTTGTAACACGATCGTTCGAATTTATTAATGGACTAGGCAAACCTAGTTCTGTCCTCCAAAAAGTCCTGATCAGCCTCTGTATGGTGGCAATTGGAGCGGTGCTCGGCGTTGCGCTGACTGCCTCTCGGGAAGCTGTTTTACTGACGCTTTCCGTCCTGGTCTTCCTGGTGATTTTGCCCCTCATCGTGATCAGGCCACTAAACGGTTTGCTGCTTCTGCTTTTCTTTACGCCTTTTATTGAGCAGTGGGTGGAAATTCCCATGGGGGCTGGGCTGCCTGACTTGTCCTTTAGTCGCTTGACTATTGCGTTTATCACCATCTTTATGCTGGCTCGAGCCGCAACCGGCAGATTCCGCTTTGCCGGCCCCCTAAGTTTTACAGAAATCTGTATCATTGCAACGACGCTGGGCATTATGCTGTCGGCGTTTATCTCTGAAAAGCCCAATCAAGTAATTCAGCAGACTATTTCCCGGCATTTTGTGCCCCTCTATATGTTTTTCCTGGCCAGGCACTTGGTGCGCAGCAAAGCAGATTTGCATAAGGTGTTCTGGGTGATTGGTTTGTTTGGGGCTGTGGCAGCCATTTATGCCGTCTATGAGTCTTTTACCGGTCATATCCTTTTTTATGCCAAAGAGATTGACGTTACTGAGCTGCGAACCGAATTAACTGAAGATTTGCACCTCCTGCGTGGTCTCCTGGGCCTGGCCGCTAATTTTGGGCGGGTCTTCCTGGTTTCGATTCCGATTTCCTTTTACCTGTTTTTTGAAGATAAACGCTTAAATCGTCGAGCTTTACTCGTTCTGCTGCTCATCGTGCAGTTCTATGGCATGTATCTGACCTACAACCGCACCTCTTGGTACACCTTGATGTTTGGTCTGTTTGTCATGCAGTTTGTCTATCCTCAATTTAGGAAACTGTACCTGGCTCTTGTCTTCGTGGCCGCGGTGGTCCTGTTTGCCACGTGGAACCAAGTAAATGATAGCGCGGCCAGCGATCGCCTCACCGAGCGGACCGAAGACTACAACGGGCGCAGCCCGCGGTGGGAGGCTGCCTTCAATATGTGGCAGGCTAGACCACTTTTTGGCTGGGGTTACGGGCGGTTTGAACATGAGTCAGGCCGGTTCCGCACCGATGGCTCACGCGAAAATTTCCGGGCGATAGAGAATGATTTCTTGGTCATCATGGTCGGGTCAGGTTTGGTCGGCTTTCTCCCTTATGTCTTGTTTTTACTGGCAGCGCTGGTTAACAGCATCCGGCTGTTTTTCAGAGCGCGGTCACCCGATTGGTCTGGCTTTATCAAGCGTGAGACTATTGCCGTCTACTGGGTGGTGCTGTTGTGTTTCTTGATCGGTTCCTACAGCCAAATCCAAAACGAAGCCATCGTTAAGATGCTTCCTTTCGCCGTAGCCGGGGCGGTGGTGGGCACCCACCAACATCTGTTAAGTACTTCAAAGTCAAAAAAGACCCTAACCGGCGCCCAGCCGAGGGTGGTGCCGGCGACCGCACCTTTAGAATAGTCTTTGGCTAAAACTATGCACATCGTCATGCTCGGCGACTATCCGAGCGATCCAGGTAAAGTTTCAGGCGGCGTTGAAGCCGTTGTCCTCTATCTGCTCCAAGGATTGCAGCGCTTTCCCGATCTACAAATTAGTGTGATCACCTTGTCGGCTCGAGGCAGCCAGAAGCGAGTTGCGCAGCACGGCCGGGTGACCGTGCATTACCTGCCTCGGGCAACTTGGCCCAGCCGGCTATCGTATCTGGGGAACATCCGGAATCTCAAAGAGCAGATTCGGTCACTTAAACCTGACCTGGTTCATGC
>CALMIS010000037.1 GCA_937864185.1 uncultured Chloroflexota bacterium | reverse complement strand
ACCTGGCCCAGCAGATCATCAAACAGCGGGAAGCCACTCAAGCCCACCACAACCAGAGCCGGACGACCAAGACCTTGGAGGAGCAACTGCGCCACTGGTATCGCGACAGCCGCCTGCTCGGGCGGAGCGCCTTGCAGCAAGCCGGTCTGGAAGGGAGTGAGGTGCAAACCCTCCTGGGGCTGTAGCTGCCGTTGAGCTAAGCGAACCCTTACCGGTTTTAAAGACCGGTAAGGGTTTTTATTAAGCTAGGCCTTTATTGGGCGGACTTACCAGACTGGGCGGCCGTCCCACACCTCCGGAATGGGTAACTGCAAGGCGTAAAGGGCCGTGGCGGCTGTATCGTGGATGTCAACCGGTTGGGTTAGCGTTATTCCGGCCGGGAGGCCAGGCCCAACCGCTAACCAGGGAATAGTTCGATCTTCGGGGGAGTCATCCCCGTGACCGTGGCCGTGACCACCATGATCGGCGGTTACGATCAGCAGCGTCTTCTCTAAATATCCTGTCTGGGTTAAAGCCGCCAGTATTTCACCAATTAGCCCGTCGACAAAACCGATCGCGTACAACTGGTTATCCGACAGCCAGCCGTAGGCATGGCCCACCCGATCGGTATCCGGGAAGTGAATAAACAGCACAGCCGGCATCTCCGTCTCAATCAGGTACACCGCCTGTTGCTTGATCTCCGGATCGTGGCTCTCGGTGCCAAAGAGGTGATCCACAGAGTTGGGGAGAACAAGATAGTTTAGCTTCTCTTTACCAAAGACCATAGCCGTTTTTAAGCCGGCCTCGTGAGCCACTGTAAACAAAGTCGGTCCCTTCATGCCGGGCCAGCCGATGTAGGGCAACCCCCAGCGGATGCCGTGCTTCTCCGGCACCATTCCGCTCAGCATTGAGGCATGGGCCGCCAGGGTGACACTGGGATTTATCGTTTGAGCCTGAGGCGTATAAACGCCGTTGGCTCTCAGTCGATCCAGAACCGGCGTTACGGCTAGATCGAGCGCATCCGGGCGCAAACCATCAATACTGATAATGACTACGTGATCGACCCGCGATGACGGGCTGAAGTGAGGGGCCGGGGTAACGGTCAGTTGCAACTCGGCCGCAGCCTTGGCCTGGTCGCTCATGGTCAACGTTCGCTGTCTGTGGGCGAGCAAGAAGAGAGTGATGGCCAGTAGAAGTGCCACCGCTCCAATTTGCAGCAGACTTCTTAATCTTGCTTTGGTATTGTGGCTCATCATTCCGTCCTATTCCTTACTCGCCCTCGGGCGCGGACAGCGTCTCGCAGCGGGGGTCAACATTGCAACTCACCAGTTGGACAATCTCGCCGGTTGCGCGATTTACCTCAAGAAAGCGGCCAATTCCCGCCGCGTAGTATTTGTATTCAAGGGCATCCGGCTCAAGCGGGGTGAAGTCACGGGTGACCAGGCAGTCGGCGGCGGCGCATACCTGTTCGGCCAAGGCCGGCGGCACAAACTGATCCAGGTCAGGATCGAGGCCAAAGCGGTAGGAGGTCGCTAAGACTTCAACCGTATCCTCGGCCTTGCCGGGCGACCACTCCTGCCGGAAAACTTGGCCGGCGACCGGCGATTGAGGCAGCAACAGGCCGGCTTTATCGCCGTCACGGCCGGCTTTAAATGAGCCATCGATGCTGGTCAGTTCCGGCAGCAAAGGGTTATCGCCGCCAAAGTATTCAAAGTCCTTGACTTCCTCGCCACAGTAGTAGACATCGCCGTTTTGGGCTTGGGCTAACCAATCGTCGGTATCTTCCACCACCTGGCCCGCAACGCTAACCACATCATTAACCACCAGGCAGGTCACCCCAGCGATCAACTTGGTCTCGGGCCGGACCTCAATGGTAACAATCTCATCGCCGCCAACGTACTGCCAGCGATAGCCAAGGGCCAGAGGCAAATAAGGGTTAGGCGTAGTCAGGTTATTGAAGTCGCTGTCGAAGGTGGCCGGATCAAAACCGGGGTTATACGGGGCCTCACCAAGGGCCTGGCATAACTCTTGCCGGGCCTGGCGTTGCTCGCGACAAAGCTGGCGATCCTCCTGGCGACCGGCTTGAGCTTCCGTCCAACAGTTTTGGCGGGCCGCTTCGTCCGCGATGTTGAGACATACGGCTAGAGCGGTGAGAAAATCAACTCGGCTCTCATCCCGACAGGCTTTAAATTGAACCTGGGCAGTCGCCGAGCAAAAGCGGCCCTCAAGCCGATCAGAAGCAAACCGAGCCTCATCGATGACGAGTTCATCCGCTTCGTCCGCGGCCGCTTCATCCGCAGCCGCTTCTTCGTCAGCGACATCTTCTCCGCCGGTATCTCCTTCAACATTTTCTTCCGCGCCATCCCCTGCATCGACGTCGCCAGTTTCATCCTCGTCCTCTCCCTGGCTATCATCGTCCGCCTCGCCTTCGTCTTCAAGCTCACCGGTTGGCTCTTGCCCGGGCGGCGCCGCCTTAACCACAAGCAGCGACTGATCGCTTAAAGCCCCCAACTTGGGACCAGCGATGAGCAGTCCGAGGACAATTACCATGAGCAAACCAATAGTTTTGTTTAGATTCATTGTCATTCCCTTTCTTTCTTGGTATGGTCTCAGGCCTAAACAGCCTTGAGTCCAACTATGACCAGGGCAATTAAGAGAACGGTGAACCTTTGGTGAGAATTCTCTTAAGGTTGAAATGAGAGAAAAGGGAAGGTAAAAGCCAGGACTTAAACGGGAGGAGGGCTAGGCTCAAGCGGCAAACTGACGACAAACTGGGCGCCCCCGCCGGGCCGGTTGTGGACCTCAAGGCGGCCTTGATGGGCGCGGACAATTTCGGCAGCGATGGCCAGGCCCAGCCCGGCCCCGCCGGAGTCGCGGGAGCGATCGGCGGCTACGCGATAGAAGCGATCAAATAAGGCCGGAATGTGTTCGGCCGGAACGCCCGGCCCGGTATCACTGACCTTGATGAAAACGTCCCGGCCATGCCTGTTGGCCTGGAGCGTGATCTGGCCGCCGGCCGGAGTATATTTAATAGCATTATCCAGTAGATTCATCATCAATCGAATGAGATAATCGACATCGCCTTGCAGCGTCAGGCCGGGCGAAATCTGCTCGACTAAGGAAATATGCTTAGCTTGGGCCAGGGGCTGCATTTGTTCGGCAATGGCGCCCAACAGCGCGCTGAAATCTTGCTCTTCTAAATGGGGACGGCGTTGCCCCTGTTCCAGGCGAGCCAGGAACAGCAAGTTTTTGCTGAGTCTGACTAAACGGTCAACTTCTTGCTCTAAATTCTGTAAGACAGCGGCGTATTCGGCGGCGCTTCTGGGTTGGGTCAAGGTCAGACCGATCCGGCCTTTGAGCGCCGTTAGCGGGGTGCGTAACTCGTGGGCGATGTCGGCCGTAAAGCGTCGCTCCCGCTCAAAGGCAGCTTGCAGCTTGATCACCATTTGATCGAAGCGAGAGGCCAGGCCACCGATTTCGTTGGGCGGGCCGGGGTGGGCCAGACGCCGGCTCAAGTCCCCGCCGGCCACAATTTGCATCGTCTCGGCCAGGTTGCGCAAGGGAAAGAAGATTTGATGGTTCAGAACCATGATCAAGCCGGTGATAACAACGACAAGAGCGATGAATTGGGCCAGCAGCAGGGTGCGCCGGGTGGCGGCCAACTCTTGATCAACTCGAGCCAGCGACAGTTTAACATTAATGCTGCCCAATTGGCGCTCCTGCCAGAGCAACGGGGTGGTGATACTAAGAAAGCGCTGGCCGTCAGCTAGATAGAAATCAGGGTGGTCCGGCGAAGGCGGAGGCTCAACTTCTTCGGCCTCGATCGCAGCGCCGTTTTCGGCCGCGCCCTCAAGGCCGATTAGAACCACGGGCTGCTGCCCGGCCAGGGAGGCCAACAAATTGGTGTGCTCTTCCGGCGAGGTGGCCTCGATGTTACCCGGATCGTTGCTGGCCACAATAGCCGAACTCTGGCCTTGCAGCAGCATAATGTTAATCTCGATATCATTCCGCTCGCGAGCGGCGACCAGTCGGTCAAGCTGATCTTGCAGCCCGGCAATGTCGCCGGCTTCAACCAGAGGGCTAATGTTAGCTTCCAAGGCGTTGGAAAGGAGAATACCTTCCTGCTCTAACTCAAAGGTCGTGGTCGCTTCAAACTGGCGCAACGTGTACCAGGTCAGCAAACTGGTGGTGGCCAGCATCAAAGTGACGACCAGCAGCAAAACCCGGACTTGAACCGATTGAAAGAAAGCAGGTTTAGCTTGAAGGGACACGGCCTATCTCACTCTAGCGCTCAATAGTCGGCCGCCTCCAACCCAATTTGATAGCCTACTCCCCGGATGGTGTGGATCAGCTTGGCCTGAAAATCTTTGTCAATTTTACGACGCAGATAACCAATATAGACATCGATGACGTTCGACTCACTGTCAAAATCGATATTCCAGATGTGTTCACCAATTTGGGTGCGGCTGAGAACCTGATTGGGATGGCGCATTAAGAACTCCAGCAAGCTAAACTCGCGCGCACTGAGCGGAATGGACCGACCAGCGCGTTGCACCTTTCTGGTGGTCAAGTCTAGCTCCAAATCGGCTATCCGCAAAATGGTCTGGGTTTGGAGCGGTGGCCGCCGTAAGAGGGCGCGGAGCCGGGCCAGCAGTTCCGGGTAGGCAAAGGGTTTCACCAGATAATCATCCGCGCCTACATCTAGTCCGCGCACTCGATCACCAACCGTATCGAGCGCCGTTAGACACAACACGGGCGTCAGGATCCGCCGACGGCGCAGTTCCCTCAAAAAAGAAAAGCCATCCAGACCGGGCAACATCATGTCAAGCACAATGGCATCGTAGTTGATACTAAGAGCGTAGTCCAGGCCCAACTGGCCATCCTTAACCCAATCGATGGCATAACCTGCTTCTTTTAATCCTTGCTGAATGAATTGACCGATGTTAGTTTCGTCTTCAACCATCAAGATACGCATGGGACTACCTTCCAATGAATTCGCTTCAAAAGACTTTAAAAGAAGAGATTAAGAAAACGGTGAGAGGTTACTCCCTGCACCGGCCGGTTGGAGGAAGGAGCAGCGGCAATAACTTGACAAACCTCTCAACTTTTGCTATTTTCATGACACAAAGGTTTCTTTACGGTAAGCTCTATTCAATTCTAAAAATAGTGCATTGTTCATCAGGGTGAAGTCCGGCACCTTGCTCAAGGTGAAAAGCCGGCGCTGTCCCGCAACTGTGATATTGGACTGAAGCAAGCGTCACGCGTTTGCAGTTGGTGTTGTCGTCTTCAAATCTTTATAATTCGCTTGTCAATGTCTGATTAAGCCAGACCCCCTGCTTTGCCTAATAACGCTTTGTGCGCCTTCGAGGAAAGGGAGCAATTTATCCATGATTGCTCCCTTTTGTTTTGCCAAAAAGGAGTTAAGATCAACTCAACCGCCGGCTAATCTTGAAGGACTAAAGGGGTCCCCCCCTGCCCCCGGCCCGCGGCCCAATTTCCAAGGAAACGGAGATGAAATTGCAAGAGTCAACCGCGAAGGGCTTAAGTATTGAAGATGTCGTTGATATTTCAATTCTACAGCGCTTTCAGGATACCTTTGCCAAAGCGATGGGCGTGGCCGCGGTAACGGTCGATCGCTATGGTAAACCGATTACACGGGAAAGCAACTTCCAGCCGATCTGCACAATGATCCGCTCGACCAGCCGGGGCCTGGCCCGCTGCATGGCCTGCGATGCGCGGGGCAGCCTCAAGGCCTTTAAAGAGGGTAAACCGCAGACTTATCTGTGCGATGGGGGCATGATGGATGTCGCCGCGCCAATTATCATTGATGGCGAGTATCTCGGCGGCATTTTGTGTGGGCAAGTGGTGTTGGCCGAGGCCCAAGAACAGTTTGTGGAAGGCATTGTGGCCCGCAACTTGCCGCTCCGCTTGCCGTATGAAGACGTGGTCAACATGGCCAAACAGGTTCCGGCCATTCCCCGCGAAAGGCTGGACGCCGCCGTGGAGATGCTCTTTATCATGGCCAGCCATATTATCGAGATGGGCGTGGCTAATCTAACCAAAACCAAGCTATTGACCGAAGTCGAAGAGAAAGCGCAGTTGAAGGCCGCCCTGCAGAGCGCTCAACTGCGCGCCCTGGAGGCGCAAGTCAACCCTCATTTTCTGTTCAATGCCTTGACCTTGATCGGCTATACGGCCATTGCCGAAGAGGCGCCGCAAACCGAAGAGATTGCTTACAATCTTAGTGATCTGCTCCGCTACAGTCTGCGCAACGTGGCCAAATCGGTGCCTTTAAGCGAAGAACTGGAGATGATCGAGCGCTATCTGGCCATCCAGAAACTTCGCTTTGGCGCCCGGTTGCAGGCCCAGATCAAAGTGCAACCGGAGGCCCGCCAGTGGTATATTCCCTGTATGATCCTGCAGCCGCTGGTCGAGAATGCGGTCGTCCACTCGGTTGAGCCGTTAATCCGGCCGGTCCACATCGACATCGGCGCCGCGGTTGAGCCCGCTGGCCTGCGCTTGATGGTCTCGGACGATGGCATGGGGATTGAGAGTGACTATCTGGCGGCGATCAAGTCGGGCACCTTTCCTCAAACAAATGGGAGAAGCGGGATTGGACTCCAAAACGTTCTGCGCCGCCTGGCCGGCCAATACGGTGACCGGTTCGCAGTCCAGATCGACAGCGAAAAAGGACAGGGCACCCGTATTGCTCTGCTGCTGCCAATCTCTTAAATTGGCGTTACGTCAGAGAGGAAAACCATGTCCGGTTTATTAGTCGTAGATGACACAGCTCTGATTCGTAGTACCATTGCCAGTATTGTCAGCCGAGAAAACCTGGCTCTCTCCCCGATCATCGAGGCAAAAAATGGCGAAGAGGCGGTCCGGATGGCCCGGGAACACCAGCCGGACATCGTTTTTATGGATATCAAGATGCCCGGGATGAACGGTCTGCAAGCGACGTCGGTGATCCGCCAGGAACAGCCGCACTCAAAAATTGTGATGCTCACCGCCTATGATGAGTTCTCGTATGTGCAGGAGGCGCTGAAACTGGGCGCGGTCGACTATCTGCTCAAGCCGCTGCGACCGCAAAAGCTAACCGAAGTGCTCACCCACCTGCAGGCCACCATTCAGGAAGAACAAGAGCAACAGCAGGCCTTGGTCGAGACCCAGCGCCGGCTGGATGAAACGCTGCCGTTGGTCGAAGCTAATTTGGTGGATGAGATCATTTACCGGCAGTTGCTGGATCTGCCTACGATTGAAAAGATGCTGCAGCAGTTAAACAAAACCATTGCCATGCCGGCGGTCATGGTCGTCAGTATCGACAACTTTAACAAGATCGTCAAGCGGTTGACGCAGGAGCAGTTGCAGCGGAGTTACGAAAGCATCACCAGCCTGGTCAGCCAGGTGATTGCTCACCCGGCTGACGCATTGATCGGCCAGTGGCAGGTGGGGCAGTTGGCCGTGATTCTATCGACAGCCGAGCGTTGGGAGACGGTTGAGGCTTTGAAGGCCCTGGGCCAGCAGCTCTGGCAGCGCGTGGCTAAGGAGATTCACACGGCAGTGACCGTCAGCTTTGGCAAGCAATACGCCACTCTGAACGCGGTGCCTTTGTCCTACGCCGAGGCTCGCCTGGCCCGCCGGCATAAGGCCAGTGGTGACGGGGTGCTTCATATTAATGATACCGGCCCGGCCCAACCCCAGACTCCCAGTTACGCTTATCCATTGGCCCTCGAGAAAGAGTTATTGGACAATATCCGGCTCAAGCAAGAAGACATGAGTCTGGAACTGGTCAATGAAATTGTGGATGATCTGCTGTACAAGTACAAGAACGCCCCGGAGATCTTATACAGCTATTCGGCCGAACTGTTGACCTTAATCTCCCGGACCGTCATCGACATTGGCGCGACGGCGACAGAAGTGCTCGATCTTTCGCAGCGCCAACTGGCCGTCTTATTCTCTTCACCCAGTCCGGCCCAACTGCGGGCTTGGGCGCTCAACAGTTTGACCGAGTTGATGACGATCAGTAACATGATGGAAGAAAAGCCCAACAAAGATGCGGTCCAGTTGGCCATCGAGTACATCCACAAGCACCATCACCGCCCCGACATTTCGCTCAATGAGATCGCCAAAACCGTGGGCTTGAGCCAGTCTCACCTGGCCTATTTGCTTAAAGAGCGGTTGGGCATGAATTACTCCAACTATTTATCCGAGTTGCGGCTAAAGCACGCCAAAAAACTGCTCCGAACCACCACCTTGACGATTACGGCCATCGCCCAAGCGGTCGGCTACCCCAACCCCACGAATTTCTATCGCATCTTCCAGCGTGAGATCGGGCTAACCCCAAAAGCATACCGGCAGACCAAGGCGGGTTGACTTGATTTAGCACCCGATTTGGGGCCGGAGTTTTTTATTGTTAGAGCGTTTGGAGAGCTTAATGAATCCTAATTTAGAAAAAATCCTGGGGCAAGCCCACAAGGTCCTTAACCGGTCTACGTCCAACCATTACCACGGACCGGTACACGTGGGCGTTGACTTGGGGACGGCTTATACGGTCTTGATTGTCTTGGATAAAGACTACCGGCCCCTGGCTGGACGCTATCAGTTTGCCCAGATCGTGCGCGACGGGTTAGTGGTCGATTTTCTGGGGGCGATCGATCTGGTTAAGCAAATGAAAGCGCAAGTAGAAGCTCAGTTAGGATTCCCGCTGGTCCAGGGCGCGACCTCTTATCCGCCCGGCGTCTCAATGGCTGAGGTTAAAGCGACCCGCAATGTCTTGATCGGAGCCGGCCTGGAGTGCAGCAGCTTTGTTGATGAGCCGACCGCGGCCAACGCTTTGCTGCAAGTGGAGAACGGAGCGGTGGTGGATATCGGCGGGGGGGCCAACGGAGGTGCCAAAATAAAGAAGCAGCAAGCGAGTTCCACCGCCCCTGAGGCCCA
>CALMIS010000036.1 GCA_937864185.1 uncultured Chloroflexota bacterium | reverse complement strand
GCCGGCACCGTCAGCGAGCGCCGCTGAGGCGCTTGGTCCGCCACTCGAATTTCCAGGGTGTACTGCCCGGCTCTAAGGTTACCGACGGCAAAGTAGCCCTCGGGGTGCAACCCCACGTCCAACCCCGTCTCCACCAGCCGCAGGCGGATCGTCTCGACCGGCTGGCGGGTGTTCAACTTGCCGCTGATGGTCCATAACTGCCTGGCTGCGGCATTGGGCGTGAGTTGCTGTTTGCCGGGCTCTTGGGATTGGCCTATCGTGACCTGGCGGCTGCTAACCACCGGCAAGCTGAAGGGCTGGTACAGATCGACCTCGACCGTCACCAGGCAGCAAAAGGCCGGTCGCCACTTGTTCTCCAGCGATGACCAGAGATCGCTTGGCTGAGGCGACTTCAGGTTTTCTTCCTGGGCCACGCTCAGCGGGATCGGTTTGGAACTGTTCTTAAAGCGCTCCGGCGTCAGTTCCGCCGGGAGGTGAGCGTGACGGCTCAGCGCCACCAGACTGCGCCCCAACAGGCGATGCTCATCCTCCGGCTCGGTGGCCCAGGCCGTGACCAGGTAGAGCAAGTCCAGCCGCATCGGGCGGCGCTGCCAGGTAACCGATTTGCCATTGCTGTTGTCGGCCTTCTGCTCCCAAACCGGCTGGGTGGAGCGCAGGGTTTTGTTTTCATGCAAGGCGTACAAAAACATGTTAAGCGTCGGTCGGGCCAGCCGCGAGGACCATTCTTGGCTGGGCTGGTCAAAAGCGATATCGATTTCGTCATCCTGGATGGGCAGTTCTTGGATGAGCAACTGCCGCAGGGCGTCATCTAAGCTGTCAATCATTGGCCCTTATCCCTGTTGCAGTTCATCTTCCTCATTCGGACCTCGCTGTACCAGACCCTCTGATTTGGCTTGAATGATTTCTTCTTGGCGTTGGACCTGGCCGGCGTTAGAAGCCGTTGTCCCGCTACCGGAGCTGGTGGCTTGTTTGGCCGCGCGGTCGGCCTCCTGTTCAAAGCTGTCACCGGCCGGCCGGACGGTCATCCCACCGCTGTTGCTGCCAGGCACCTGACCAGTGCTCTGTTGGACGACGTGGGTCAGCTCGTGGGCCAGCAGTTCTTGCCCGCTGCTAGAGCCGGGGTCATAAGCGCCCTGTTTAAAGAACACATCCTGGCCAGTGGTGAAGGCTTTGGCGCTGAGTTCTTTATTTAAGCCGTCAGATTCGGCCGAGGTGTGCACCCGGACGCCGCTAAAATCGTGGCCTAATTGCTCGCTCATCTTGGCCTGAACCGTGCTATCCAGCGGTTGGCCACCGCCCCGGGCGCTGTTGATGCGGTTGGCCGTGTCCTGATCCAAATCAAAGCCTTCGCCGCCTTTTCGCTGGGCTAACAGGCGCTGCACGGCCTGGTTGCCGGCCTTTTTTTGCAGCTCCAGCACTTGGGACTCGACCGGCTTGAGGCCGGTGGAGATTTGCTTGCCCTCCGGCTGGTGTTCGGTTTTAGCGTGGGGCGAGCCCTTCTTATCTGAGAGGGTTAGATCTTTGCTCATCGTGTCCCTTCTTTCAAAATCCGGCGATTTAACCGGTTGGGCTTAGCCTTCTGGAAAGACCGTTGCAAAAGCTTCCAGAGCCGAAGCTCCACCTTCAATGACAGCATGCAGACCAGGCAGGTAGTGATCCATCGTCATGTTGGTGTACAGGGTCAGGTTGCGCAGAGACTCGTTGGTTAGCTCCAGACCGTTCAGATCGACTCCAACTCGGTACCGAATCTCCCCATCGGTGCGATCCATCACCCAGGCTCCGTGGGTCATGCCAAAGTTGGCCCGCTCCAAAAATTCCGACATGACCGCATACTTTTCCGGCGGGCAGGCCAGCGGAGCCCGGGCAAACATGACCACGATACCGTTGGCTTCGTCGGTCGAGGCCACAAAGACCCACTGATCATTCTTGCCAGCGTAAGTAATGGATAAAATGGTGTCGCCCCCTACCTGCTCCATAGGCCAGTTGATGCTTTCGTAAAATGCAATCAATTGGTTGAAAAGTCCGCTCATCTTTGCCTCTCTTTCTGAGGGAAATCTTAACCTAACTTACTACCGATCAACTCTTTCATTTTCTTTTCATCGCCTCCAGACTGGTCTAACCACCTCTGCCACAGCGCCGGCGTAATGTTGGCCGCTTTCAGTAAAGCCTGTAAGGTAATCTGCCCATACTGCTTCAATGTCTCCGGGTCTGCGTCGCCTATAGGCACAATCGGGGCTTCAACAAAGCTACCAATCCCGGCCGGTTTCCCCGTTTTGGTTACTGGCCCTTCCACCGGTTTCCAGCTCTGGCTGCCCAAGGTGTAGAGGGCATCAACCACCTCAGTCTTAGATGCCTCCAGCGATTGCTTGCTCTTGTGGGCCGAGGCGGTAAGTTTAAGCTTGGCATAAGAAGTACCTGTCGGGGCCTCTTTTTTGATCTTACCTTTTTCATCTTTTAACCCCAACCAATTGTTCCTTACCTGGTCATTATCGCTTGTTGGAATGTCCGCAGCTTTATCGTAGGTAATGGTCATCTTGTAGTTACCCGTCCGTTCCAACTTTTCCGGCCAGGTAAAGCGCTTTACATCAAGGAATTGGTCACCCGTTAAGCCAGGAGGCGTTTGGCCCTGTATGACCTGGGGTAGGTGGGTGTAGTAGCACTTGTAGATGCGTTTCTCCATCGTCCGGTACTCCGGCATTTGAGGGTCTGGTTGAACTTTAGGCTGACCCTCATCGGTCAAACGTAGGGCGGTAGTGGTCAACCGGTCGGCTGCCGCGTTGCGCCGCCAGGCCAGTCCCGCCTGCCCCAGCGCCATAATGCCGGCCAATGCGGCCACAGCCACGCCAATAGGCGCGCCCACACCCGACACCAGCAGCGCGCCGCTAACTACCGCCGTTGCCCCTTTGGCCATCTTAAACATACCTTCTTCCATCCGACGACTTTGAATTTTTTCCATAGCCGCCATAGCCGGAGCATACTTCTGATGGGCTGCATGTAACTGGTCATAAGCAGCCTTCAGTTTATCCAGTTCCGGCCCAACCTTACTTTTCCCAACCTCATCTGTACTTGTAGATAGAAGAGCTAGATGCCCCGGCAATTGCGTCAGGCGCGTGAATACCTCTCCTAATAACTTTTTCTGCTCACCTTGGGCTGCTGCAAGGTCTTGAGTCGAGGTAAATCCGCGGTATACCTTGATGCCGCCCTGGATCATTTCAATAGTTCCTGAGACAATCCCCAAGGCCCCGGACGCCGTAGCCAAATTCGCAATCTGAGTCTTTCCACCCTCCTGACCTACTTTTGTAACGACCTTGAGTATATCCAGAGAGGTATTAACCCCGGCTCGTGCGGTATTGACAACATTAGCGGTTGTATCCAGCCTCTTATCAATTTTTTCGCTGCCGGTTACCGCGTCTCCTTTTAGGCCTTGCCATGTTGAAATGAGTCCCGAAATAAGAGTTGCACCATCCGCGAAAGCGGCCCCGATATCGCCCACCTGGGTCCATTTAGTGCTGTCTTCACCTAACTTGAGTGCAACACCTTTGCTAAATTTCATTCCCCCATGCACTGCTTGCCCATACCCTTCTATTCCCTCTTTGCCGGCCTCTAGATACTCGCCTTCCTTGAGTTTTTTACCGGCGCTGAACATCTTTAGTCCGCCCCCTAATATATTGGCCCCTTCGCCCATATCAAATTCGGCCCGGTTGAGTTTACCACTTCCCCCCTGGTCCATATAATCGCCTTCATAGGTATCCGGAGCTACTTTTACGTTTCGGTCGCCATAAGCACCGGTAATTCCAGAGCCGCTGCCGACTATGTCTGAGAATCCCCCAAGCGCGTCTGTGCCCTCATTACTCCCCTCCTCCGCGGCGCTACTCTGCTCCGGTGTCTCCTTTGCGACAGTGGAGTCAGTTGACGCTTGCTGTTTTGTTCCAGCCGCTTCACCTGTCCCTACCGATGTCCCCGTTGGGGTAGCCGAAGTTCGGGTTGCCACCAATTGCCGTAGATAGTGGATATGAGGCCGGCGGCCGGTGGTTGATGATGCTTCCTTGGGCTTTTCTTCTGCGCCAAACTTACCCAGCCAGGCGTCACAGGCCTCGGCGACATGGTTTAGGGCATCTTGCTGGGCAGCCTGGGTCTGTGCCCTCTTGGCAGCCCTAAGCCAGGCAATAATTGTCCGATGATAACCTTCTCTTTGCCAGGTTGCTTTGGTCGTGCGGTCTTTAAAAACATCGGGCTCAAGAGCTTTAGGCAGAGCATCCGGCTTGTCATCATCTTTTGACCTTTGCACAAGTTGTTTTGCCGCATGAGGGGGAGTCGTTCCTTTTAGCTGGGCCTGCATCAAGCTCGATACGGCCTGGCTGCCGTAGTTTTGCTGCAATTTTAAAATGTCTTGTGGCCTGGCCTGCTCCGGCTGTAAGACGGCTCGCTGCAACGCTAGTGGGCTGGTTGACTGAGCGTCTGTTTTGTGGGGTTGACTGGCTTTTTTCTCGGTTAGTTGAGTTTTGCGTTGTGGATTAGCTCGGTTGCTCATAGGTTTTACCGCTCAACTTGAAGTTCCGCCTCATCCACCAGCCGGCCCATCTTCTGGTACTCGCGGCGGACGCCGTGCAGCATGTGATCCATCGTCACCCGCCCGCCGTCGGCGGCGGCCAGGTAGGCGGCGCTGACGATGATGTTGCGGATGTTGCCGCCGGGCAGCTTGAAGCGCTCGGCCAGGAGTTCAAAAGCCAGGTTGGGGGCCTGCGGCACGTCCGGCGGAAAGAGCGTTTGCCAGATGCGCAGCCGATCCGCGACCTTGGGCTCCGGAAAATCGACGGCGAAGTGCAAGCGCCGGGTAAAGGCCTCGTCCACGTTGGCCCGCAAGTTGGTGGCCAAAAAAGTGACGCCGTCATAAGCTTCCATGCGTTGCAGCAGGTAACTGACCTCGATGTTGGCGTAGCGATCGTGGGCGTCCTGGACCTCGGAGCGCTTGCCGAAGATGGCGTCGGCCTCGTCAAAGAAGAGAATGGCGTTGCTGCTGGCTGCTTCGGTGAAGATCTTTTCCAGATTCTTTTCCGTCTCGCCGATGTACTTGCTGACCACGGTCGAGAGATCGATCTTGTACAGATCCAGCCCCAGCTCCCCGGCGATGACCTCGGCGGCCATGGTTTTGCCGGTGCCCGGCGGCCCGGCGAACAGAATGGTGATGCCCTGGCTCGGCACCAATTTGCGAGCCACGCCCCATTCCTCCAGCACGCGGGGCCGGTTGCGGATGGTGGCCAGAATCTCCTGCAAAATTTCGAGCCGGTTGGGTGGCAGAATCAGATCGCTCCAGACGTAGCGCGGCGTAATCTTACGGGCCAGCTCAGCCAGCCGGGAGTTGGAGCTGGCCCGGGCCGCGGCAAAGAGATGGCGCTCGTGCAGCGACTCCCCGGCTTGCGCCGCCAGATGGCCGGCCAGGCGGGCCGCGTCCTCAATTTGCTCGGTGCTGAGGGCAAATTGGCCGGCCACACCGGCAAGTTCCACCTCAGCAGCCGTCTCCGCCAGAAAATACTGCCACAAAGCGAGGCGCTGCGCGTAGGTCGGCAGCGGGAAGTCGGCCCAAAAGAGAGCGCGTTGGGCGGTCAAGCCCTTGGCCGCCCACTTCTCTCGACCGGCCACAATCACCAGTTGCGGCTGTCGCTCAAGTTCAGCCAGAAGCGTCGTGGGCAGTCCCGGCTCATCGTCCGCCGACAGTAGGCTGTCCCAACCCAACAACCCCAACGCCGCGCCGGTCAGGCGACTATCGCGTAGGGCCAGCCGCAGGGCCTCAACGGGCGTCACGCCGTCCTTGATCACCGCCGCCAGATCGACTTCCAGCAGCGGGTCGCCGCTTCGAGCCGCGGCCAGACGCATCGCCGCTGCTTGAGCGGCTCGATCCGGGCCGGAGAAGATCAGCAGCGGGCGGCCGGTCGGATCGCTACAGCGCCGGGTCAACGCTGAAGCGACGGCTTCGGGCACGAGCGCTTCGGCCTCGGCCGGCTGCGGCTGCGTCAGAGCAGCGTGTTCTTTGAGAAGGGACGTGGGCTGATAACGGCCCAGCAGCCAGGCGATCACCACCGGATCGACCTGGAGGGCTTGGGCCAGCAGCGGCGTTGTCAGGCCATTGGTCTCGACCGCCTCGCGCCGGAGTAGTTGGTTCGTCATTAAGGGCGCGTCATCGGCAAAGTGGGCCAGATACGACCATCGCGCCGGGCCGGGCGGAGTCAATAAATTCAAAATCAGGTTGATCGTCGGCCAGCGGCGGGTCACGTCGTCTTGTAAAAAGCCGTACAGCCGCTCGTAACGCAAATCGAGCGTGGGGGCCAGGCAGATCAGCAGGCTGTCCAGTTCAAATTGGCTCAAATTAAAGTGGTGGGTCAGTTGGACCAGGCGGGGCCGTTGATCCGGGTGGGCGGCTAACATCTCCCGGCTGCGAGCTTCGGCTTGGGCCTGAGCGGCGGCAAACTGCTCGGCTTCGGCCGGATCTAAGGAGCTGGTCTGGCCCCAACTGGTGCCAACGGGGCGATGAGCCAGGGCCTCGGCTTCATCGAGCGAGATCGTCAAGCCGCGAAAGGCGTGGCTCGGGTCTTGGCCGGCCTGCTGCCAGCGAAACACTTCACGCCGGATGAGCAGATCGAGACGAGCCAGTTCGGTGGTTAAATATAACAGATGGAAGTCTGTTTCAAATGATCCAGATTCACGCTTCATCGTAGTTAAGGATGTTAATCGAGCTGGTTGTTACAGGTTCAGGGCTCAAGCCGGTTAATTGGGCTTTGTCGCCAGGACGGCTTGGGTCAATTGTCCGTCCAAAAATCCCTTGAGTAGAGCGTGGTTGGCTCCGGCGCTGAGCGAAGCGCTTTGCTGCCGGACATTGTTGGCCAGGACCACGCAGTTGAGCGTGGGAATCTCTGCCTTCAAGCGTTGGATCAGGCCGGGCACATGAGACTCCGAAAGGTTAGTGTCCAGAATCAAGACATTGGGCCGGTTTTGGTGAGTCGCGGTTAGCACTAATTCGATATCACGCACCAGGCCAACAATCTGCACATTCGGCAGGACACTCAAAAAAGCCAGTAAGGAATGGTACATCAGGCCGGATTTGGTTGCTACAACGACAGATAATGGGATCGGTGTCGAGTTCATGGGTGTTTTAGAAAGGTCACGTGGGCAGTCAGTAATCCAATTATAGGATAAACTGGATTTGATTTATAGAGGCAAAGGTACATAGTTTGAGGTGGCAAAGGTACTTGGTTTAACGGGTCAAAGGTACTTAGTTTGATTGGCAAAATGTTTATTAATTTGGTACACTTGGCTAAACATCTGTTTAGCTGGATGATAAACCTAACTCTTGTAACTGCCTTGACGACCAGACTATGTTATCCCAAGATCAAACCAGTCACCCGCTTAGACCCACCCCCTTCAACGATGTTTTTACCGTCGGCCATCTGATCCCCCGACAGCAAAAACTGAGCCGCTTAAAACGTTCCGCCTCTGTGACATTGCCTCTGGTTAACGAGAGCGAGAGCGTTGCGACCTTGTGGTTAACCGGCCAGGGCCAAACCGGTCACTGTCACTTTGAGTTTGAAGCTCCGGCCCGATCGACTCCTTTGGCGCCGCAGCTCGAATTGAGACTAGGCCCCGGCGAGTCAACGTCTATCAGAGTTCGGCTTACCGTCCCCCCGCCGCCCTTCCTCGCCCTCCACAGTCAGAAACACAGCTTTGTGGTCACCACGACGCTGATCGGCAAACAACAACTGTCCCGCTCCGTTTTGGGCTGGGTGGAAACGAAACCCTTAATCGACGGTTGGCTCATGTCGGGCCTCCTCGCCGCGCTGGTTGTCTGGCTGATTTTTTGGGGGCCGGCCTGGCCGTCGCCTTATGCCGAAGCGGTCAAGCTTGAAGCGCCGGCAGCACCGCTGCTCCTCCCGGCTTCAGGCCTGGCCGTCCCTACGCCGGCTTTCCTCGCCGGCAACCAGCCGCCCGAGTCCCCGGCCGCCGATCGGCGAGAAGCAGTCACCTATCGCGCCTTATTCGAGGAAGCCGCCGCTCAATATCAGTTGGATTGGCGCATTCTGGCCGAAGTGGCTTACCGGGAAAGCGGCTTTAATCCTTGGGCGATCGGTCGCCATAATGAAATGGGCCTGATGCAAATCAGACCGTCAACCTGGGCGGAGTGGGCGCCCCAGGTCGGGGTTGTCGATCCTTACGACCCGCGCAGTAATATCCTGGTGGGGGCAGCCTACCTGGCTTATCTCGATGACTTTAGCCGGTCTTGGGGTTACCCCGGCGACCAGTGGATGTTAGTCGGCTACAACTGGGGGCCCAACAATTTGCGCGGGGTGTTTGCCCAACAGACAGGCTGGGCAGCCGTCCCCGAAAAAACGCGCTCTTACGCCGAAACCATTTTGCAGTTTGGCCCGGAGGTGTATCTCCGCCGGCAAGAACAGTTGGATAGCGCTATTGTTCTCTTGGAGCCGGCTCGTTTTTAAACGGACTATACTAAAAGCAGAATGAGAACGATACTTTTTTCAGTCGCCTTCGACAAGCTCAGGCGACGGCAGACGTTAGCTGAGCTTGTCGAAGCCAACACGTCTGCAACTCAAAAAAGGACTGTTTTCAAACTAATCTCAGTATAGATTGGTTCAATCTGCAAGATTGAACCAATCTGGAAACGGCCAATAGGATAATGAATTCTGATGCCCGTTTATTTTGACCCTGCCACTTTATACTCTTTCTCTTCTCTCATTTTGCTGGTCACACTCCTGGCCCTATTGGGCTTCTTTTTATTTCGAGTCCGCCACTTGCAAACCACCATCCGCCACTTGGAAGACAAAATTCGGGATTATGAGCGGACCAAGATCGATCTCCAGCAGCTTCAGGTCAATTTAGCCGATCGAATTGCCGGCCAGACCCAGGAGCTGGCTGCCTTGTTCGAGGTCATGATTCTGTCCAACCAGTCTCTGGAAATAGACCAGCTTTTAGAAAAATCGCTGACGGAGATTATGGCGATCGTTGGTGTGGAAGCGGCCTGTATTCACCGTGTTGACGAGGAGTCAAATGATTTACAGTTGGTGGTCTACCAGGGCCTTGATCCCGTTGAGCAAAACACGGTCACCAGCCTGCCCCGCAGTTGGATCCCCGCTGATAAGGTGCTCCATCTGATCACCGATCTCGCGGCGGTTCAGCCCCGGCCCCCGGTCGCGACTCCGAACCGGCGGGTCTATGTTGGCCTCCCGATTACGCTGCATCAGGCCACCATCGGCCTGCTCAGCTTCTACTGGAATCAACCGCGCACCTTTTCGGTGGAAGATTTAGCCTTTTACAGTATTCTGGCCAACCAGTTAGGCATTACAATGGAAAACGCCCGCCTTCGCAAAGCGAGCGAAGAGTCGGCCATCATTCAAGAACGCCAACGCCTGGCTCGGGATTTACATGACTCGGTCAATCAATCGCTGCACAGTTTGGTTCTCTTTTCCGAGACGGCCAATGCGGTTCTACAGCAAAACAAGTTGGATCGCCTCAGACATTATCTGGCTCAACTGGCCGAGAGTGCGCGCCAGGCCCTCAAGGATATGCGGCTCATGCTCTACGAGCTGCAACCGGTGCCTTCTATGAACGATGACCTCGTCGAGCTGCTGACCGCCCGGCTGAATACGGTCGAGCGGCGAGCCGGCATCGAGGCGCAACTGACCCTGGAAGGCGACATCAATTGGCCTTCGGTTTGGAATGAACAGATTTTTCTGATTGCCACCGAAGCGCTCAATAACGCCTTGAGACACGCCCAAGCCTCGGCCTTACAGATTTCTTTGTACAGCCACGGCAATGGGTTGGCCTTGGAAATTGTCGATAATGGCCGCGGCTTTGATCAGCACCGGGCCTTTTTAGGGGGGATGGGCTTGAAAAACATGACCCGGCGGGCTGAACAACTTGGCGGAAAGCTAGCGATCGAGTCTCGACCCGGGGCCGGCACCCGCGTCCGACTTCGCGTCCAGGCTGAACCGAGCCACTCCTCAGCATCGCATGGAACGTAGAATGTTAAGAATGAGAATATGCACCTTGAGCAAGAAATTTAAACGCCAAGACGCCAAGAAGCAAAGACGCAAATTTTTTATATTTTTCCCTTGCGCCTTTGGACCTTTGCGTCTTTGCGTTGAAAACTTAGTGGGTTCCAGTTAACCAGGCCGGGACGTAAAACGTTGAAGGGGATCGGATCTTAGCGCTTTCTGAATAGTCCACCAGAAGTTAGGAGTGTTTGCCAATGACGAAATTGAGAATTCTGATTGTGGATGACCACCCGCTGATGCGTGACGCTATTTACGCGGCCATCGAGCCGGAGCCGGATCTGGAAGTTGTGGCTGAGGCAGAGAACGGTGCTCAGGCCGTGGAAAAAGTAGCCCAACACCGGCCCGATGTCACCATTATGGATCTTATGATGCCCTTCAAAAATGGCGTGCAAGCCACCACCGAAATTTTGAAGCGCTTTCCCCAAACCGCTATCTTGGCTTTCACCGGCGCTCTGGACGAGAAGTTGGCCCTGGAGGCGGTTCAAAGCGGGGTGGCCGGTTATCTGGTCAAGGATACCCGACGCGAGGATCTGCTGCACGCTATCCGGGAGCTTGGCCGGGGCAGCCACTATTGGGCCCCGTCGATTGCGCCGTTGTTGATCCGGGTGCTGCAAAGCAAGGATGACGCCTCTCCCTCGTCGGCTCAAGCCCTTGCCTGCCTCACCGAGCGAGAACTGGAGGTCTTGCACAGGCTGGGCCAGGGCCAGACCAATCGCGATATAGCCGCCGCCTTAAAGATCAGCGAGGCTACCGTTCGCGTCCACATTCACCACATTGTGGAAAAGTTGGGTTTAGAAAACCGCAGCCAGGCGGTTATTTTTGCGATTCGTCAAGGGGAAAGCTAATCCGAACCCGTAAGTTGGAGAAAAAAGCGCCGGTTACCGTGGGACGTAGAACGGGAACGTTTTCGTGACGCCCCACATTCCACGTCCCTCTAGAGGTCTTTGAGAATTTGCGGCAGATAGGTCAGCAGATACTCCAGATCGGCTTGAGTTGTTTGCAGACCAAAGCTAAAGCGGATGATCCCGTAATTGTCGGCGTTGACACCCAAAGCTCTGATGACGTGCGAGACCTCTCGGCTGCCGGCGCTGCAAGCCGACCCGGCCGAGACGTAAACCCCGATCTGGTTTAGGCTCAGCAGCAGCGAGCCGCTATCGATGTGGGGAAAACCGACGTTGAGGTTATTGGCCAGCCGATCCTCCAACGAGCCGTTGACAATCAGATCGGGCACGATTTTGTAGAGTTCACTCAGAAAAAAGTCTCTTAGCCCCAGCAGGCGGTCATGTTCCTGATCCATCTCGGCGTGGGCCAACTTGGCCGCCCAGCCCAGGGCCATAATCGATCCGACATTCTCGGTGCCGGATTTGAAGCCGCCTTCCTGACCCCCGCCGTGAACCAGCGGCGTCAGCGCCAGCCCTTCCGTCACAAACAAGGCCCCTATCCCTTTGGGCGCGTAGATCTTGTGCCCCGACAGCGTCAGCAGCGAAATCCCCAGTTCTTTCGGCCGCAGCCGGATTTTGCCAAAACCCTGCACCGCGTCGACCAGCAAGGGCACCCCGGCCGTTTGGCAGATTTGACCGATCTCGGCGATGGGATTGATCACCCCAATCTCGTTGTTGGCGACCATAATCGCCACCAGGATGGTGTCCCGGCGCAAATGCTCGCGGACCGCCTGGGGCGAAACCCGGCCCGTGTGATCAACTCCCAGGTATGTGACCGCAAACCCCAGACTCTCCAAGAACTCGAGGGTCCGCAGCATCGAGGGATGCTCGGTTTGGCTGCTGATGATGTGGCCTTTGTTCGTCAGATGTCGAAAGGCGATACCCTTCAGGGCCAGGTTGTTGGCTTCGGAGCCGCCGCCGGTAAAGACGATCTCTTCGAGCTTCACGTTGAGACATTTGGCCACCTGTATCCGCGCCCGGTGAACGAGATCGTAGGCGTGTTTGCCCAAGTTGGTGCTGCTGCTCGGGTTGCCAAAGCTGAGCGGATCTGAGTGATACCGGCTCAAGCAGTCGATGATCTCCGGCCTGAGCGGCGTGGTGGCGTTGTAATCCAGGTAGACATGGCGCGCATTTTCCACATCAATGGCGACGAACGGTTTGCAGCCATCATCGGCGGCGTGAATCGGGATGCCCACCCAGGTGTAAATGGAGTTGAGGCCGTAGGGAAAAAGCTGATCGATCATGGTTCGGCTAACGCCGGTCTGCCGCTTGATGTTGTGATACAGCGGCCCCACCCGATGCTGTTCGTAAAAGTTGTAGGCATACTCCAAGACCCGGAGATGATCCTCGGTCAAGACCGTTCCGGTCGCATTGGACATCCGGTGGATGAGCGTTTTGACCAGATTGTTCATCGCTCTACTGCACCGGGGTAAAGCTGGAATGGATAGCCGGTTTGAGAGGCCTCCATCCCGTGGGCCATCATTTCAAAGATGTGGAACGGCATACCGATGCCCAGCCGGTCGGCTTCGTAGTGGGCGATCAGCCGGGCGCCCAGGCAGTAGGTGGAGACGTTGATCGCCTGGGTCAAGTACGGTCGCACGATCAGGTCTGAGTTTACAACCCGCAGCGCCCCTATGCTGGCGTTGACCCGCTGGCCGGTCAGATATTGGTAGGCCTGGATCAGGCGGGTCAGCTCCACCGGCCTGACACTGCAGACCACCACATCAGGCACAATCTCGATCTCGTCAAAATCAAGGGCGTACAAAAACACGCCTTTCATCACCGCCGGCTGGATGGCCATCATATCCAGGATCGCCCGTTCGGCCGTTTCGACGCTCTGGTAGCGCCCGCTGTCCTCTGGCCCAAACAAGTTGAACTCCGGCCGATCCGCCGCCCGGCTGGCATAAACCAGACCCTTGGTAAAATCCTGGGGCGTGGGCGGCGCAAACGTTTTCGGCTGCCTGGCTTGGCCGAGCATCAGATCCGTATAGACGCGGGAGCCACACAGCGGCGTATCCTGATTTTGATCGACCAGGCCCAAACTGATGGCCGCCGCCACACAACCGATATTGTCCAGGGTAAGCAGCACAGCATCACCCAGCGAGGCCTGCTTGGCCGCTTGACAACTGGTCAGGGTAATCGTCGTCGGTTTGTTCGCCAGCACCGCTGCAGGGATTTCATCCTCGTGTCGATAGAACTTGACCGCCGTCGTGGGGATCTCAAGCCGGGCCACGCCCATGGCGGCGACCATCTGCTGGTACAGTTGCTGAAGTAAGGTCACTATGTTGTCCTCAATCTAGTCTCTTCTCAATATTCCGAGGTAAACGCGGCCTTCGACAAGCTCAGGCCGTTGGGTTCGACAGGCTCAACCAACGTTACCGAGCTTTATTGAGAAGTTACAGGAAGCCGGTCTTAAAGCCGGCCTGGCTCAACTTAATTGAAACAACTGCTTGGCATTGAGCAGAATTTTGATATCGCCGTTGTTTCGATAGTAGCCCAAAATGTATTCGGCGTCCACGCCGTGGCCAATGGAGCCGGCATCGTCGATATCCCTGGCCTGAATGTCTACCACCTCGGAGACGGAGTTGACCGCAATCCCGACCGGCAAGATGCCCCGCGGGCTGGCCACTTCCACCACGACGATCCGGGACTGCTTGCCGTAGTCGCCGTTGCCTAAGCCTAATTTATATCTTAGATCCACCACCGGCACGATATCGCCCCGAACGTTGATCACGCCTTTGATAAAGTCGGTGGCATGAGGGACGACGGTGATAGGCTTCATTTCGATAATTTCTCTGACGCCCAGGACATCAAGCCCATAGGTGCCGCTGCCGGAATTAAAGATCAGGTACTTGCCTTCCAGATTTAAGCTGGCTTTGGAAATGCGCTCGCCGCTTTGGTGTGATTTGAGGCCGGCGACGATTTCAGACACATCATGCATCACCGACCGGCGGGGCGGCGTATTCCGGCAAGCGATCTCGGCAAAGCGGGTGTCGACAAACTCTTCCAGGTTGACCAGCGTGCCCAACCCCATCTCCTGCACCATATAGCGCTGGATCTTATCCAGGTCTTCGATCACGGGGAAGAGGTCGCCGGTTTTGATGCCCTGGTCTTCTTTGAGTACGTCGCGCAAAACCGCTTCTCTCAAGCCCAGGCTGCCGGTTGGATCCAGGAATGGCACGCCGATTTGGGCCGAGGTCTCGGGTTTGCGCTCGATGAACTGGCCGGCCTCGACCAGCATGTTGGTTAACTCCTGGACGGCATCCGGGTATTTTTGCACCAGTTCATCCCGCACGGCCACCACACAGCAAGGGTGGTTTTCCCAGAGCTCGCCGGACAGGAAGGTCAGTTCGGCAATCCCTTCGGCGATGGCTTTGGTCCCCATCGGTTCGGCGACCAGATAGCCGGCCGCGGTCGGGTTGGCGGCCAGATATTCCGGCATCTGGACCGGCGGAATCACTTCAAAGAAGACGTCATAGTTGCCGCGCCCTTCGAAGCCGGGTTTCAGGCCGAGACCGCGCAAGAACATATGGGACAACATATGGTGGATCGACATCTCATGCGGCAGGTAGAACGTTTTGTTCCGGAACGAGGCGGCCAGATCGCTGCCTTCGCCCTCGACGCGCTTGCGGACGAAGATGCTGCCGTTCTTGTGGGCCAGTAAGACCAGCTTAATCGGGGCGCCGAAGCTGTAGAGATCCATCGCAATCGGGGCCAGAATAAAAGCGGCATCGACCTCGCCGCTTTCCAGCGACTTCTGGACGGGGTTCCAACTGGACATACAGACCGTTTCCAGTTCAAAGTGCTGGGGTTTGAGGGCTTCGGTTTTGATCAGGTGTTTTAAGATGCCCAGGCCCAGGTGGTCCGTAATCTGAATGTGGGCCACCTTTAAGTGAAGCTTGCCCGCGGCATTGTGGCGAGGCCGGGACTCGGCCGGTTTCTTACTCTTCTTGTCCTTGTTAAAGATTGTCTCAATCAAGGCCAATAGCTCTTTGGCCCCGAACGGTTTGGTGATAAAGTCGGTGGCTCCGGCCTCGCTCGCTTTGGCGACCTGTTTCTTCTCGCCTCGGGCGGTGGCCATGATAAAAGGAACCAATTTGTACTTTTCACTGGCCCGCACCCACAGCAGCAGTTCAAACCCATCCTTATTGGGCATGACCCAGTCGCTGACGATCACGTCGAACTGGTCCGCTTGCTCCAGGCGTTCAATCGCCTGGTTGCCGTCTTCCGCTTCTGTCACATTTTGATAGCCCAGCCCGTTCAAGCCCTTCCGTATCGAGCGGCGCACAAAATTGGAGTCTTCTACTAAGAGGATCTTGAGGTCAGTGTTGACAGCCATTAATATCTCTCCGGTTCATAGGATTACCTTGATTCATATAGATTATCGTCTAAAAAGAGATATTTCTCCATAAAGGAAACGTTAAGAAATAGTGAGGGGGGACATTCTCAGGCTAGTTACGGCCTTTTGACAACCAAGGGTAAATAAACTAAGTGGAGACTGGGGAGCTCTCCCCCGACCAGGACTACCGGATCGACCAGGACCGCGGTGATATTCTCACTCATTTGTGACGTGGCCGTTATGAGAAGGGTATCGGTGATGGTGCCTGCATCAGCCATAACAGGCATATGAATGCTGATCAAAACGTCTTGGTTGAAGCCAACTCCCGCCGTAGTGGGTTCCCAGTATTCGATCAATAAACTCTTCGATAAGGTCGTCGCTTCAATGAGAAAGGTATCCGTACAATTGGCCGTGTTGGTCAAGGTATAAATGAGGGGCTGACCCAAAAGATAAGAAGGGCCATCATCGTTGCTCAAATATGGTTGGGGCTGACAAGCAGCGGGCGTTTGGGCGTGAGTAGACCAAATCAAAGTACTCCAACCGATCAAGCAGAAGGTACCACTCAACAGGAGGGCAGCTATCAAGCGTGAAAGATACATCTGCCGTGCTTGGGGTGGCAAAGGTCTCTCCTTACCGGCAGTCAGGGGCGACGGCGAGAGAGCGAAGCAGAGCCACCGGACCGTAGATCTCAAGGCCCACGACGCCCTGAGGCGTTGGCGCGGAGCCACACCCGAAGAAATGCTCCAGGTTCTTGGAAGAGAAGTCAGCGGTCGGCAATTGAGCCGCCGCCAAGAGACTCTTCACTGGTGACTCCGGCGGATTGGGGAATATGTGCATCGTCTCCTCCTGTTCTGCTCGCTAACGAATTAATAATGAGAGGACGCGGGCCAAGCAGCGCAAGTCCGGCCCTTGGGCTGGGCAGGCCACGACACTGCTGCCGTCTTTGGCCCTACCGCTGGACGATTGGCAGATAAACGCGTTTGCGTCCCGCTGTAGTGGTCAGGACAACCTCCACTGCCTTGGTCGTATCCCCGCGTGACCGGAGCGTTACAACTGCCGTGTCGGTCTGGCCATCGGTGGCGGTTGGAGGAACCGTCACCGTGATGCTGAAGGTGGTGCTGGCGCCGGCCAGCAGCGGGCCGAGACTGGGCGGGGCGACAGTGCTCCAGGTGTTGCCGCTTACGCTTACATCAATCGTGTCGCTCACATTGGCGGTGTTTGTCAGCGCCAGCGGGTAGGTGGCGGTCGTGCCCTGATTCGCGTTCAGCGCCGCTGGATTAGCCTGGGCGAGCATACCATAGGCGCGCAAGCTCATAACAGCGTTCAAGGCATTGATCATCGGGAAACTCAGCCCGTTCTTCGCGTCAATCACTGGTGTGCCGGTTGTTTTTAGCGTCGTCTCGATCTGGGCGGGTGTAAGCGCTGGCTGCGCCTGGAGCATCAACGCGGCGATCCCCGCCGCCGTCGGGGAGGCCTGGGATGTGCCCCAAAAGGTCGTAGTCCCGCCGCCCCACTTGGGCGCGGTGATCTGGGCGCCAGGCGCCACGATATCCATGAGCGCGTTGCTGTTGGTAAAGCAAGTGATCTTTTGGAGCGAAGTTGGGTCGTCGGCGCAGGCCGGCCAGGCGAAGCCGAAGTTCGACTGATAGCTGCCGCTGTCGGGCTCGCGGCCCAGGTCGCTGTCATAGGTCGCGCCGACGCCGATAACCCCGGAGATGCAGGCCGGCGAAGCAAGCCTGTTGGTCGATCCCTGGTTGCCGGTAGAGGCAAAGATGGCGACTCCCGCGGCGGTCAACTGGTTCACCACGGCGGCCATCGTCGGCTCCTGGGCATCGCAGTTGCCCGAATAGAGGGCAAAGGTACCCAGGCTCATGTTGATTATCCGAATGTTGAGCGCCGCCTGGTTCAGGCGCACCCAGTCCAGCCCCGCGACCCAATCGGAGACGAAGCCGCTGCCGGTGCTGTCCAGCACCCGCACCGCCACGATCTGGGCGTCCGGCGCGAAGCCGACCGAGCTGACGACACCGCGCGAGGCGATAATGCCGGTGACGTGGGTGCCGTGGCCATTCTGATCTTGCGCGCTGCTACCGGTGGGGGTATTGGAGGGCGGGCAGTTATTATTGGTAAAACATTGCTGCCCCACAATCGCGGCGTTCAGGTCCGGGTGCGTCGTATCCACTCCGGTGTCGAGGACCGCCACTGTCACCCCCTGGCCGGTGAACCCATACGAGCTGTGCACGACGTTGGCGCCTAGAGCCGCCCCGCTCTGCCCCAGATGGCCGGCGCCGGGCTGGTCCAGGTAGACCGACTCCACCCGCGGGTCGTTCTCGATCGCCGTCACTCCCTGTGGCGTGATGATCCCGGCCAGCGCCGGCACGGAGATGTAGCGGTGAATCAGGGTGAATTCCTGGGCCGAAAGCCGGCTCAGGACGCCGGTCTGGGCCTGGGCAACTTTCTGCACTCGGGGGCCGAGTTCGCTCGCCTTCCCGACCGGATCGTGCAGCGCGATGATAACTCGGGCGCGTCCGGAAGCCGCTAGCGCCGCCCATACGGGATCGCCGACACGCTGTGCGGCTGGCGACGGCGCAGTCGTGTCTATGGGGCGGTCAGGCGCCGCGCTGTAAGCCGTAGGCAAAGCGACCAGCAGTAGCATTAGAATCAGAGCCATTGCGGGAAAGAGACGGCGTCGGTTCATCCGGTCTTCCTTAAGAGGTGATGTCCTTCATAAGACACCACCTTGCTAGCAAACACACTTTGACTTTACACCAACCTCAACCGGCAACACCGACCTCAGGCAAACCCTGCAGCCATAAAACGCTCTTTTTGCGCTCGCTTGCAGTCGGTTTGTTAGCCGGCCCTCAAGGGAACACCACTTTTTGAACTTCAACGATCACGCACTCTAGCATAACTCCTCAACTCAAGCAATCTAATGCCCCCTTCCAACGAACGCGGGGCACAACTTCCGGTGGTTGGGCATTGGGCCGTCTCCACCGGCAAGGAAGTCCTTTGAAACAAAAAAGGGCCCTACTCAACCGTAGGACCCTGAAGCAAGGCTATTCAATTGTCGATCTTCATCCCTACCCGTGGCTGCCGCTGCCGTTACTGCCGTTGCCGTTGGCATGGCCGTTTCCGTTCCCATTCCCGTTGCTGTTACGGATCGAGACCACATCAAAGCCCCACTTCTTTAGATCAGGCGTGATGATGTACTTAAACTCTTCGGTCAGCAGGTAGACGGCCGCGGATTGAAGATGGTTGTACATCTCGTCGGCCAGGGCTTCGGTGCGGACGATGCTGATCTCGCGTTGGGTTTGCCCGGTATGGCGGGCCGACAAGTTCTCGGTCAGCCCGGCCACGACCCGTTTGACATCGGCGAGCGGAGGCATACTAAAGCGCTCATAGTCGGGCCGGCTTTCTTCCTGGGCGACGTAGCCGGCCAATACCACCAACCGCTCTTCCCGCGATTTGGGTTTGTTGATCCGGCGCGTGGATTGCCGCACTTCAAAGCCCCAGTCTTGAGCCCGTTCCGGGGTCGTTTTGAATAGAAAATTCATGGTCGTCCAAATCTGATGGGTCAAGGCCCTGGCCTCGTCGTCCAGACGCTTGACCGCTTCAGAGGCGGCGGTGCGCCGGCGCTCGCTGCTCCGCCGGTGATCAACATGGGGGATGGCTTCGTCAAGCAGGGCCGCCAATCTGTTGGTGAGCGGCGTTCGCGCCTCTTCCGGACGGGTCCACTCATAAGCCACAAACTTCTGAGTTAAGCTGACGATTTCGCGCTTCTGGTGGTTCCTCGGCATGCGCACGGTATAAGGGCTGGTGGGATCAAATCGTAACTGAAACAATAGGGTGACCTCCTTTGGTCAAATTTTAATTTTGTGAGATTTTTTGTCGTTGATCGCAGACACGGTTTACTATAGCATAAACCGGCTCTCGCATCTATGGAGGAACTGTTTGGGTTGTGTTAGAGTTGCGCTGAAGTTAGTGTAAAGTGTGCATGATTTGTGAGCGGTGAAGGCCGTTAGTTTCGACAGGCTCAACCAACGCTACCGCGATATATTGAGACGATACAGAAGGTTGCATAGACGATCACGACCGGAATCGATCTTGATCACGGGCTTGCGTAAACGATCGGGGCCGGAATCGATCTTGATCCTAGACTTGCATAAACGATCACGACCGGAATCGATCATGAGGGTAGACTTGCGTAAACGATCGGGGCTGGAATCGATCTTGATCCTAGACTTGCCTAGACGATCACGACTGGAATCAATTTTGATCATGGCCTGGCGTAAACGATCGGGGCCGGAATCGATCTTGATCCTAGGCTCGCCTAGACGATCACGACCGGAATCAATTTTGATCATGGCCTTGCATAAACGATCGGGGCCGGAGGCGATTTGATTGATTGGGGGCTTAGCAGTTAGGAATTGCCCGAAGACAAATAGCCGGATAGCTCCTACTCCCCCACCATCTGGACCACGATCCGGCGCTGGCGGGGGCGATTGTCAAAATCGATGAAGGTGATCTCCTGCCAGGTACCGAGAATGAGCTGACCATCGTTGAACGGCACGCTCAACGATGGCCCGAGCAGCGCGGCCCGGACGTGGGAAAAGCCGTTGCCGTCGTGCCAGCGATCGTTGTGTTGATAGGACCCGGCTTGCGGGGCCAGCTTTTCGAGCACGGCTTCAAGATCGGCCAGCATGCCATCTTCATACTCCAGGGTAGTGATGGCGCTGGTGGCACTCGGCGTAAAAACAGTAGCGATACCGTTGCTCAGGCCGCCGGCGCGGACCGCTTCACTGACCGCGGCGGTGATGTTGTGCATATCGCAGTAGCCCTGGCAGCGTAACTGAAACTCACGGGTAACGACCATAAGATCCTCCTAAAGGTTGGGTTTATTGACTATTTTATCTTATAATGTCTATGTCAAGTTGCCAAACCATTGGCGGGTCGCTTATGTATAACCAAAAAAATCATCAGTTTAAGACGTTTTACAACCATAAATTCGGTTTTCACCTCTCCGCCCCCCAGCGCGAGGCCTGCAACGAGGCCCTCAAACTGCGGCCAAAGGTGCTGAAAACGCTTGATTTCTCCGTGGATTTTCTCAGCCGCGTCCGGCTCGAGCAGCCCGATACGTTTATCATCGGCCGGCTGTTCATGCATCCGCAGGAGTTTGGCCGGACCGCCAGTGATGCCCAGCGCCGCGGGGTCCAACTGGCCGAGCGCATTTTGCGACTGGAAATCAACCGGCACAGCGTGGCCGGCCAACGGATTTTCAATGCCTGGGAGTCCCTCAACGAAGTGCTGCCCGAACACGCCCCCGATGATCAACACAAGCTGTACGACGAATTCCAGGTCGCCTTCGGCCGGCGGCTGCGTTCGGCCGGGTTCGAGGCCGTCGGCTTTAACTTTGCCACCGGCAACGGCCGGGGCGAGCAGTGGCTGCGGCTCTATCCCGGCACGCTAGAAACCTACACCTACCTGGGCTTCCACGAGTACGATTGGCCGGAACTGGACCGGCTGCATCGCCTCGGCCTGGCCGGGCCGGTTGAGCCCGAGCATCGCGTGCCGGCGGTCGGGGCCGGGCGCGGCAACGACGGGATGTGGCGCTGCCTGCGCTACCGCCGCATCATGCACGAGGGCATCCGCCAGAAGTACGGCGACCGCCATACCGTCATCATCACCGAGTGCGGCATGACCCAGGGCGTCTGGGGCGGCGCTTCAAAAGATATCGGTCCTTGGGCCAAGGCGTTGACCGTCCCGCCCAACATTCCCGGCGGCGTGGCCGCGACCCCCATCCCGGCGGATGATTACTGGCGCTCGCTGCAATGGTACAACCACGAACTGATGCGCGACGATTACGTCATGGGCGCCTGCCTGTTTGTCACCGGCGCCGGCTCGCCCGAGTGGGAAAGCTTTGAGCACGTCAACGTTATCACCACCCGGATCTTCGCTTTTCAACAGGAGCTCAAGATCGAGGTCGATGGCTCCATTGCCCCGCAACCCGGGACCGGCCATCCGGCCCTCGATCAACCAGCCCTCGATGAAAACGAACCGGTCGGCGGGCTGAGTCTCCCGGAACAACCGCCCGGGGATGATTTGCCTGACCCACAAGACGACTCTCGGCCGGTCTCGCCTGAAGCTCGCTGGCGCTACACCCTCAAGACCGGAGCGGGCATGGGCCTGCTGGTCGGCGATATTGGGGTTAAGTATGAGGCAATTTTGATCACCAAACCCGACGGCCGGACCGAGCAGGTGATTAGCGGCCACAAGCCCGAGTACGGCCCCGGCGGCTTTGAGACCTATGCCCAACAGCCGGGCCGCTACCGGTTTGAGTTTTTCGGCCAACAGTTTGATCTGGATCTCGATGGTCACTTCACCCGGATCACCTTTGAGCCGGTCCCGCCGGACGAGCCGCCGTCTCCGCCGGTTGAACCCCCCGATCTGCCCACCGAAATCATTGATCCTGTGCCTGAGCCTGGTCCGGCGCCTGACGAGATAGCCCCTCCCCCCGTTGAGCCGGCTCCTCCGGACCAGCCCTCCGGCCCTCCTGTTGAGCCGGAGCCGGCAACCTGGCGTTACGAGATCCAAATTGGCTCGGGCTTGGGGCTGCTGGTCGGCGATATGGGCCTGCCTGGCGTCCCCATCGGGATCACCAAACCCGATGGCCGGACCGAGCGGCTGATCAGCGGTCACAAGCCGGAATACGGCCCCGGCGGCTTTGAAACCTACGCGCTCAAAGCCGGCCCCTACCGGGTTGAATTCCTGGACCAGGTTTTCACTTTAACCCTAAGCGGCCAATTCACCCGCGTCACCTTCCAGCAGAGCACAATTAACAATGAGCAATTAGCAATTAACAATGAACAATTAGTAATTAACAATGAACAACCTCCACCCCTCCAACCTTCCACCCTTCCACCTTCCACCCTTCCACATTCCAGTCATCCCTCCCTCCCTCTTCCACCCCTCCAACCTTCCA
>CALMIS010000035.1 GCA_937864185.1 uncultured Chloroflexota bacterium | reverse complement strand
AGGTGCGCTACCCGTTAACAGTGACCCGTAAGGCAGAGGCAATTGACATGGCTGAGTTTAAAGCCGGCTGGCGGATTTATGCGACCAACGCCTCCCAGAAACAATTATCCTTAGCCCAAGCGGTCTGGGCCTATCGCGATCAATACCTGGTCGAAAATATCTTCCGCCGCTTGCCGGGTAAAATCCTGTCCATTACCCCCGTCTATGTCCAGCGCGATGACCATGCTCAGGGTCTGTTTCATCTCCTGACCATTGCCGCTCGCCTCTTGGCCCTGGGCGATTACACCGCCAAAGCAGCCTTGGCCGGGAGCAGGCTGAACTGACCGGGATTTATGGGGGCAATCCTAAACGCGCCACGGCCACCCCGACCACCGAACGAATGTTGCGCGCCTTTGACAACATCCATCTGATAGTCATGACCGCAGAACAACAGGTGCGCTACCAACTCTCGTCCCTTTCGGAGGTCCAAGCGCGGATTTTGGCCTTGTTGGACTTGCCCACTTCCCTATACACCGACCTGCACACCGTTTAACTGCGGCGGAGTGGGCCTATTGCCTGTATGTGATTGGTAAGGTACCGAATTGAGCAACTATTAGCGCCTGTATGACCCTTTGCTCACGACTTTGTTGCTCTCATCTTTGTTCGTTGGACCTGTTCACTCAAATCTGCTTTTTCTAAAAAGATTCGAGCGAACGTTCTGATTAAGTATGCAGCCGCCAAATATTGGACAGCTTCTCTTTAAAGTCAGGCTATCTTCTGATCAGTGCCGACCCCACTTGATAAAAGGATATCCATAACTTTGGTGGAACTTGCTTTATCTAAGGTTGGTAAGCCAAACATCGACATAGTTTTTTACACCGGCCGACCACCGTTTATGATCAATCACATTTCACGACCTATATACTTTTTTCCTATAGAAGCATTAACCAAAAATTGTTCAAGCTGAGTGGTTGATCTATCCCAGGTCCATTTTTCCAATACATATTGCCGTGCTTGGTATCCATATTGGGTGCATAGAGCTGGGGCAGTCAGCAGAGTCGTCACTGCCACGGCGAATTTAGCAGCATCCCGTTCGACCAGGAAGCCATTTAAGCCGTCAATCACGCTTTCCCGTACTCCGCCTTCAGCCACGCCGACAACCGGTAAACCACAAGCCATAGCCTCGAGTGGTACCAATCCAAAGGGTTCTGCGACTGGGCTGTAAACACACAATCTGGCCCGATTGTATTCAAGCCGCAACTGGTCTGTATTAAGCTGGGTCAGTATCTGTAAATTCACTTGATGTTGATTAGCTAAGTTCTCGATGAACCGGCGATGATTAGGATCTTCCATATTACAGACCAGCTTTAGGCAGGGGCGCTGTGTGTCGGGGATTAGCGCCAAGCTGTTAATGAGAAATTCAAAGCCCTTGCGCGGAGTCAGTTCGCCAACCGAGATTACACTATTTTCCTTAGGCGTGTCTGGTAACGGATAAAAACTCTGGTTGTTAACCCCATAGTAACAGACTTGAGCATTAATGTTGTGGTTACATTGTACCTGTTGCTGTGTAAATTGAGAGTTAGCGAGGATTGAAGTAGAATGGCGTAAACTATCTAGTCGCAAATCATTGAGGCGATGATAATAAAGCGGGATTAGCGGATCGTAGTTGTTCATTCGCTCCCGCCAACTATTGAGCTTAAGCTCCGGGTATTGAAGTTGATGAGTCATCTGTTGGCCGAATGGTTCGTGCAAATAGTAAACTGCTGGCGTCTGTACAAAATTGAGGAATAGCGGAATTAAGGTGCCAAGGCAGGGATTGGCAAAAACAACGTCAAACCCCTTTTTATCAATGTTTTGGGCAATACGACGACCTAATTGGGTTAATGTGTCGAGATCTCGCCAGCGTTGGAGTTGGTTGAGACGACCTAGTGGACTTCTGAATAATCGATGTGGTTCATAGTCTAAGTTGTGGTAAGTGGCGACAAAGGGACGAATATCGCAAAAGTCATGATCGGCAATACTCAAGGTGAAAGCTTCGAGATGATGAACCTTAGCTAGCCGGCTCACCCATTCGTAAACGGCCCGCTTAGCCCCACCTGATGGTAAATTTTGATAGAGCGCAATTCGCATGGAATAAAGCTCTCCCTACGCTCCCTTCACCATTTCGAAGGGTGATGGATACTTTTTTTGCTGGGTATTAAGACGCCACCATCGGACAAGTGATCTGGTAACGCTGGGATGCAGGTGACCAAGCACAATGGCTAGAAGTGTTTTCGGATCGAACGGGTTTAGTGACCCTGCTTTTCTCAACCAGGTTCGGGCTATATCGATATTACTCCCGACCAACAAATAGTCATTAGCAACTAACCGCAGCAAACGAGATTGCTGGTGTTCTGGGAGGGTCTGAAAATGATGGTTTTCAAAAATGGTCGCTTGATCTTCTATTCGGCCTTGTAGGTCTACTGTGAGCAGTTGAAAGAAAAATTTAAATTTTAGCGGTGGTATGACTTCTGGAAAGCGAGGCGAAGCCAGAACCTTGAGCTTAGTTCGAATGAATGAATCTAGTCGCCGTCCCATAGGCATTACTGTACTCATATTGGTATCATGCATACGATACCAGAGAGTTGCGGTCTCGATTAAGCCAAAAGCTGCTTTTTCGGCGATCCGTATATATATGTCATAATCTTGGCACCAAACAATGGACTCGTCATAGCGGATACTATGAGTTTCGAAAACTTCTCGCCGGACCATTACATTGGCGCCCGTACCAAAAAACGGAGTACTAATTAGGATATCATAAACGTCGCCGTAAACATTGCCGATTCGGTGTTCCGAGAACCGGAGTAAAACCCTACCAGCCACATCACAGTAGTAGCCATCGCCATAGACAGCACCGAATTCAGGATGCTGTCCTAGAAAGTGAACTCGGTCGGCCAAGCTTTTAGGTGTGTACCAATCATCGGTATCTAACGTCGTAATGTACTTGCCGTGACTTAGTTCTAGGCCCCGGTTGAGGGCTGCTGCCTGGCCCCGGTTTTCCTGATATATATAACGGATACGTGTATCTTGAAAGGCTGTGACACGTTGAGCGGTATTATCAGTCGAGCCATCATCGATCACGATCAATTCCCAGGCGGAGTGGGTTTGGGCAATGACACTCTTAATTGCTTGAGTAATATATTGAGCACCATTATAAGCTGGCATTACGACTGTAACGAGGTTCGATCTAGTCATTTTTAGGTCCTTGTTACGAGTTTTGGCACTATCTCAGTTTAAGAAATCTCTAGCAATTTGAAGCTGCAGGATACCAGCCCATCCGACTGAACCCTAATTTTTTCAGATTCCAGTTCAACGACCTCAATCAAAATTGCTGAGGCAATTGAGTCATAAACTTCACTGGGTGGATTGGCTGCCCACAAGCCGAGAGTATAAATCCCAGGATTTAGGTGTAGTTCATCTATTTTGAGTCGTAGGATATTTCGTCCTTTTTTTAGTGATATTGTTTCGCCGAGAGAGAATGTATCGGCGTTAACCAATTTCGTCCCGTAGCGGTCATAAAGCGTTACGGCGACACTTCCGACATCTTTCGGTGACTCGGCAAAGATGTCTAAAGAAAACTCTAGTGGTCCATTGGAATAGAGATGATACCCAATGGCTTCATTTAGACTACTATACGACACGGCCATAAATTGCACTTTGCCTGATCCATCTCGGCTTAGACCAGACACGTCAATCCAGTCACCGGGGGCAGTTGCAGAGGAACTAGCGGCGAGATACTGCTCAATGACATCTGTTGTATCACCATAGGTCACCAATTGGCCTCGATGAAGCAAAATTGATTTAGGACACAAGCGCTGCATCGCGTTCATATTGTGGCTAACAAAAATAACAGTTCGACCCTGTTTGGAGACACTGTCCATTTTACCTAGACACTTCTTTTGAAAGGCGATGTCACCAACCGCTAGAACCTCATCCACCAGTAGAATCTCAGGTTCTAAATGAGCCGCTACTGAAAAGGCCAGTCGTACATACATGCCGCTCGAGTAATGCTTCACAGGGGTATCGATGAATCGTTCGATTTCGGCAAAGTCTATAATATCATCAAATTTGCGGTCGATTTCTGCTTTACGCATGCCCAAGATGGCGCCGTTCAAAAAGATATTCTCTCGCCCTGTCAGTTCAGGGTGAAAGCCGGTGCCTACTTCAAGCAGTGAGCTTATCCGTCCATAGACGTCGGCATATCCTTCAGTCGGTTCAGTAATACTAGAAAGAATTTTAAGCAGGGTGCTTTTACCCGCACCATTGTGACCAATAATACCGACAACATCCCCGTGTTTAATCTCAAAACTGACATCTTTTAGTGCCCAAAATGCCTCATTTAGTTCAGCCGCTCCGCTTCCCTGACCTCTCAATAGCTTGCCCACTCGTCGAATGGGGGCCATCGCAAGATCAACAAGTTGATCCCCAAATCTGTCAAATCTCTTTTGGGAGCTACCGATATGATATAATTTACTGATACTTTCAACTTGAATGGCAATATCCGTCATTTCGTACTCCTAGACAACGTCTGCAAAAGTTTTTTCCATACGACGGAAAAAAAACGCGCCGCTAACCAGAATACCTATAGCAACCATAGCAGAAACTATCACCATCGGTCCCGGAGCTGTATCGGTTCCTAACAAAGCCCATCGAAATCCTTCCACTACTCCGACCATTGGATTGATAGCGTATAAGGTGCGCCAAGGTTCTGAAAGCAAGCTGCTGGGATAAGCAATCGGTGTGGCGAAGAGCCAAGCCTGGGTCAAAAACGGAATGGTGTAACGGACGTCACGAAACTGAACATTCATGGCTGACAACCACAAGCTTACTCCAAGCGATGTAACAAGGGCTAAAAGTAATAGTAACGGTAGCCAAACAACATTAAGGGTGGGTGTCATTCCGTAGAATATCATCAGACCAAGCAGAACGATAAAAGCCACCGCAAAATCTAGTATCCCGGCCAATACCGTGGCCATCGGCAGGGTCAAACGCGGGAAATAGATTTTCTTGATCATATCAGCGCTATTGACCAAGCTATTTGATGCGAGATTAAGAGCATTGGCAAAAAAAGTCCACGGTACTAAAGCAGCAAAACTAAATATAGGATAGGGGATTCCATCTGAGGGGACACCTGCCAACTGTCCGAAAAAGAGACTAAAAATCACCATTGTGAACACAGGTTGGATAATGGCCCATGAAATCCCCATTACAGTTTGCTTGTAACGAATCTTAATGTCACGCCAAACAAAAAAATATAGTAGCTCTCTGTACGCCCAAACTTCTTCAAGTCTAAGAGAAATCCATCCATTTGAGGGCTGAATACGTTTTTTGGGTAGTACCCTTTGAGTAATTGATTCAGGAGCTGTCGTTGGTATTGGGGAGGTTGCCAAACCTTGTTTAGTACTATTCATATACATTTTCCTCGATTAAGATCTGTCTATAGCCAACTAGTCATCGCGACTAGGTTAGATCTGAAACTTTCCTATGGAATTACTTGAAATTCTTTTTCGCGGCAGGCCTAAATCTTACCACTAGACTACCTTACTTCTTACCCCCAACCGGTATCTGTTATCAAACTTTGACCGCCGTGACCGTCTGAAACTTTATGGTTGTCGCAAACAAAATACGGACGGCCCAAAACATCCTGGTGTCAATTGTAGGCCGACCTTTATCAAACTGCTCTGAGTTCAGTTATCGCTTTTTTTCACTAGTTCCGTTTAAAGAGATAATTTCGACGATCACTCTCCAAATTTATACATCGCTCTTAGGTATTATAATCTTATCTAGAAAGTGCTTATTGGGATAGTTGCCGTACAGTAACGACGGCAAGAAGCAGCACGATTACTGGTGCCAAAGCAGTCATAAAAGGTATCATTGGACTCTGGAAATATTCAAAAGGTTGATCATCACCTTGAGCCGCTATGAAACTAGGTCTGATTGGCGAAGGTGAGACTTTGGGGACGGGTGTGGTCCTAAATAGGGTGCTACTAGTCGTTTTTTGTGTCATGGTGGGCATTGGCAAGGGTATCGCTGGTAATTCAGCCGTATCAAGTACTGCAAAGGAATACCAAGCCCCGTTTTCACCCGCCACTCCATCTGTGCCCCAGGTAATCAGTATGACATTTCCATTAACGATTACGGCTCTTGCGGATCTTGGATCAAATCCGTTGCCGCCAACGATATCTACCACCTGGGGCCCTCGAACAATAGGCTCTGCCTCTACCCAACCTACCCCAACCCATTCGGTGTGCCACATACCATGGTTGTTATCATCAATACGTTGGCCAAAAAATGCATGTAGCGTGTTGCTGCTATCGATTACAAATGAAAGCGAGCCATTAGTCCCTTGATGCCTGGGCGAGACGCGCACCGGATTACTCCAAGTTAATCCGCCATTACTTGATCGGCGCCACCAATTCGCGTTGTCTTTGCCCCCGTAATAGGTGATCATTATATCGTCACCATATTCAACCAAGCTTACAAACTTAATGCCAAGTCCTAACCCGCCTTCGTCAATCTCTAAGGGTTCGCTCCACCGCCGCTCGCTCACATCTAGTCTAGAGTAGTGACCTGAAACTCCAATCCCACGCTGGTTAAAGACGTTCCAGCCGGCATGCATATAACCGAAGCGGTCCGTAATCAACTCGGTACCGGCTGCTACCAACTCAGGGTCATACGTCAGCAGAATTGGCACTGGGTCTGTCCATATTTGACCACTATCACTAGAATAAGCGGCATATATTCCATTACCATCCTGTACACTACTATAGATAATTGCTAAGTTGCCGTTTTCATCTCCTGAAATTGCAGCAGTAAAGGGAGATTGTGCATTATCTCCCACAAATGTTGGCGCTGTCCATGCTGAGGCTCGACCGGCATTTACTAGGTAGGCACTAGTGTGGAAAATATTCTGTTCTATTAGTAGAGCTAAATGTACTATACCACTGGCCTCGTCAAAATAGACATCCATCAAGTCAACATTTTTTTCATTTCCATCTAATATTATGTCTATAGGATCGGCCCAACCTTGCTTTAGCGTCCATTGGCGGTATACAATTACTTTTGGAGACATTTTTTCTTCTAAATTTAGCGACTGCGAATTGAATGCATAGACAGTGTGGTTCTGATCAGCAACTAGAAAGGGTGGTTCTTCAGTGAATTCTTCATAGAAAGGGATCTTAGCCTGCGGAGTCCATTCAATAGGTGATTGCGCTTTAGCAGAAATTAATTTAACACTAATAATCACTAGTAAAATTATTCCTTGGAGTATGAAACGATATAAACATTGATGACTGATGACGAACAATTTAGTCTCCATATCTTAATTGCTTTACCATTCAGAGTGGGAACCGCCTCGTAGGCATATGTATTGTAAGCTCGTTTCAATAGTCAATGTTAATCGAGCCATTAGCAAGCTGGAATTTATTTGTTAACTCTTTATAAGAGTTAAACTATACCAATCGTCAAATCTCTCAAAAAGAAGGGTTACATATGTGCTAAGCAGGCCACAGTTGATGATTAGTTGGTTCAGTATGTTCAAGCTTGGGTGTAGTGAGGACGTCAGATCCCTAGAGAATTAATATAGCGCGTACCTCTAAGATTAGTTACAGGGATCTGTGCCCGTTTGCCTCAGAATATTTGGCAGTGCATATGTCTTTAATATAGTTTGTCCACTTGTTAGAAGTAGTCAGTAAATCCTTGAACAGACTACTATACCACGTATAATCTGAACTAGTCGAAAAAGATTTTTTGCATTGCCAATCCGGTTTATTGTTTTCCAGACGGCGCTATAAGAGAGGTAGGAGGAGTTTCTCCACTGTCTCAGTTCTTGGCAAACCAAGGGTGTACTAAGATTTCGGTAAACAAAATATCCGCAAATCAACCCAAATAAGTATGTGAGTGGAAAAATAGTTTCCATTTTGCTACTGACTCGTTGTCAATTCAATTTGGAACAGGTATTTCGCGAGCCTTCGTGCCTCTAATATTTCGGCTAGTTGATATTTACAGTTAGTTTTGATGTTTCAAATGTACCATTGTTCTGTGACTGTATTCAGCTAGGAGTGTAACAAAGCTCTGTAAAAGGGCTATGAGAATGAAGTTGGAAAAAAGTTAGAATGTTAATTGGATTGATAGCTTCACATTAAAACGATACTGTTGGCGAATTCATAATTTCATTGACTTGAGAATAGGCCTCATTCGATAACAGAAACCAGCTCAGGAGATTTCTATGGAAAAGTCAAGGGGGAAGATAAAGGGATAAGCGAAAGGGAGAGCAGGCAACAGGAAATCTACCCAGCAGTCAGAAGGTTTGCCAGGCAAAAGTGAGGTGGGGCAGCCAAGGCCAAGGTTAGAAGGCTTTGGCCAGGTCAAAGTGTGAGCCGTCGCGAGCCATAGCGAAGGCAATGCGCACCAGTTTGGCGGCGACGACACAAACGGCCGCGTCATAAGGTCGACGGTGCTGCTGAAGCTCCCGCAAGAACAACTTGCGGCCCTGAGAGACAAAGCGGCTCCAGTTGCGACCGACCAACCACATCATGCGACGGCCATACTTGGTCCCTCGCTTGGTCAGAGGGGTCAGGCCTGTGGGTTTGTTGGCCGACTCCGAGACAGCCGGGTCAAGGCCAAACCAAGCCACGACACTATTAACGGAGCGGAACCAGTCGGGCAAGCCCAATTCGCTCAGGAAGGTGCCGATCACCAGCGGCCCGAAGTAGTCGATTTCGTCGAGATGATGGCTGATGGGGAAGTCAGGAGCAGCGAGGCTGGCCTGGATCCGGGCGGTGAGGGGTGGCAGAAGCTGAGTGTGGAGATGTTGATAAGCTTGGGCCAGCAGTTTGAGGCTGAAGGAAAAGCCTTCAACGGCATAGGGTGGCGGAAAGGTCAACTGGGCTGAGAGTTGCAAGGCTTCGGCCCGGGAGCGACCTAACTTATCGTGACTGGCTTGGCGGATGATCTCAGTCAACTCGTCCCAGTCACACTGGAGCAGAGCGCCGGGGTGAATCAGTTCCGCCTCCATCAGGGCCAGGGTCGTGGCACAGACCGGTTTTGAGAACTGGTCATCGAACTCAGGATGGATCTGGTAGCGGATGGTGTGCATCCGGTTCTGGATGGCGACCGAATAGCTGGTCAGAAACTGATGGAGCCGGCAGTACTCTCGCAGCGAGGCCAGCGGTTCCGGCAAGATGCGGGTGGCGTGCGCCTCCCTTGCTTGAAGACTTTGGTGATGTTGTAGGCATCCTTAAGGTCATTCTTGGCCTTGCGGGTCACGGTGGCCCGGGCGTGGTTGACCTGGCGACCGCAGACGGTGGCGGTGGCACAGCCTAAGCGGTCCAAGAAGTTGCGTTGGGCCCGCCAGAAGACGCTGGTTGATTCGAAGACATAGATGGGTTGGGCCCCAAACGGGGCCGCCAACCGGTCAGCCGTCTCGACCAACCACAGCAGGTCAGGCAGGTGATTGTTGCGGATGACGCGCTGGGGCAGGATCTCCTTACACTGCGGGTAGGGGTGGGCCAAAACCATGCCACAGATGTCGCCGTGCGAGTCGACCCCAACAGGCAGATAGAGCCGGTCCTCCAGCGGGTCGTGACGGGCCTCGTAGCCCGCCCAAGGGTTTTCCACTTCATCTAACGTTGGGTCCAGCAAACGAGCATAAACGCGAGCCATAGGGGGTAGCCTCCTTTCAAACACATCATTCCAGACAAAGGAGCCCAGACCCAGTCCTGACCTGGCCTACCTGCGTAACCTTGCCTTTATTGAGCGGTCAGGCCATCGCCTGCCACTAGGTTTCTCATCAACGCTCTACCAGGTTGACTGAGCCGACGACAGAGTCCTGAACACGGTCATCAATGACGCCGCGAAAACAAGGGGGCCGTGCTCCTTCTCTTAAGGAGACTCTGACCCACGCGGCGCTAGAAATCAAATCGTAGAGACAGGCGGAACCAACCTCCTGAAATTGCGATAACCTCACGTTTCGCCAGCAAATATGCCGCTCTCGCCTGTCTCTTGGCCTCGAGCGACGGCCTCATCAAATTTATCAGAAAGGAATGGTGCACTGTCAGTCTTGTCGCTCTGACTTCAGTATACAAGGAAGAAATGTCATTACAAGCGAGACCACAGGGAAGGTTTCTGACGAAACGGCCCGAGTAGCCCGAGCCGCTTTATCCATACCTGACCCTGCGAGACGAACTGGAAACGGTTTATCCATGTTTTTGTCAAGCGAAACCAGGCTCTTCCGCATTTTGTGTGAAAGGTCAGGACGAAGGTGCCCGATATAAGACCCGTTTCCGTAATAAATCGAGCTTGGCTCGGCCATACATTTGGCGTTTGATGAATTTCAGACGATTGATACCTGACCGTTACTCCAGGGCAGCGACAAAGCATTGTGGACGGCAGCCAAATCGCTACGCAGGCCGTTGGCAAAACTTGTGAGACTTTTGATACCACTGGCGGCGACATCCTTTAACCACTGGTCTAACCCTTGACCAGAGCGCTCTTTGACCATCTGGATAAACTGCCGGGCCAGTCGGTCGACCATCACGAGCAGGGGATCAGCCTGGAGCATTCTGCTGCGAGCGGCTTGTTCTTCATCATCCAGTTTCTCCTCATCCAGAATGATTAACCAGGACGCCCGCCCAGCCGAGCAAGGCACAGGTTGGCTCTGACGTAACAGGGGCGGCTGCCCAGTTTCGGGTTGTTGACGGCTGTAACGCTGCGGGGCGGGCAACAAAACTCTTTGTTTGGCTGCCCACAGCCCTACCAATCCCAAGCAACCTGAAAAGCCCCGCCCCTCAATTTCCCGCCATAATTGGCTGGCATTGGTGTAGCCTGCTCGCCAACGCTCTTGCAAATAAGGCAGCCAGGGCGTTAGTTTACTGCTGCTGACCCGACCGGCTGGATAACGGGGACACTGTTCAGCTTCCACATATTTGCGCACGGTTCTGGTTGATATCTTCAACTGCCGACTGATGGCCCGGTCTGAATAGCCAGCTTATTTAAGGCGTTGAACCTGCTCAAACCGTTCCTGACGCTGGACAGACGGAGTCAGTCCAGTCTGGGGCGAAGGAGGTTCATACGTTCCCGAAGCCGATAGAATAGCTTCCGGGGGGGCCTCTGGCTCCGTCGAGTTACTTTCGGCGGAGGGCGGTAGAACTGCCGGCTCCTGAGGCTGGTCGATGACCGGCTGAACTGCCGCTTGCAGGCCCGCCGGTTGCTGTTGTAGAAAGCTGATCACCGCTTCCCGCAAATTATGCAGCAAATGCCAGCGGTCAGCCACCTGCTCCGCCCGGGGTGCGCCGTCGGTCGCGGCTTTTATGTATTCTTTGCCCCGGTCCCGACTGACAATTTCGATCTCAGGATGGGCTTGAAACCAGGCGGTCACGGCTTCCGTCTCCCGTGTTTCTAACAGATCGATCGGCTGCTGCCTTTCCAAATCAACCAGCATGGTGCCATAGGTTTGGCCTTTCTTGAATGCCCAATCGTCAACACCCACCACCCGCACCGTGGCTAGCGGCATTTCTCCGCTCTGACGCATATCCCGGATATGCGTCTCGCCGCTGAGGGGCATGCCCACACCCTGCAAGAGCCGTCCTCCGGCCTCGCCTCCCAGCAGATAGGCGGTAGCCAGATGTTGCTCTTTTAAGCGGGCGGTGCGTCTGGCTCGGGCCGGTAACAATTCGGCCAGCCCGGCGGCAAAAGTTTTGCGGTCACACGCTGTGTTACCACAGGCAAAGCGCTGCACCTCAAGATGTAGCCGGACGGTTAATCCCAGCCAGGGTAAGTCCTGAGGATGCCGCCAATACCGACCGTGGACAGCGAGGCTGACGGCCTGACAATTTGGGCAACTGTCCTGGGTTCTCTGCAAATGGGCGTAAATATCGATCTGGTTACCTGTTCTTGTGATTTGCTCGATTCGTAGTGGCATTTCTGCCGGAAATATCAGTTCGTTCATCCCTGTATTGAACGTTAACGTTCAATACTTGACGAATTTCACCTGCCATCCTCGGGTTTTTCACACAAAATGCGGAAGAGCCGTGGTTTCGTTTGACAAAAAACACTTTCGTTTTTGCGCTTATTCCTCCTTCTTCACTACCTGTCCCCCCCTGAACCAAACGCCCCCGGAGTTGTCTGGCGAGCCGGTGGTGGCAGTCCTGTGGCGGGTCTGGCTCCAACAAAATTATGGCCAGAAGCAGGACGTCTTCTGGCGTGAACTGGACAATATGCCGCCCAGCGAACAGCTGATCCAATCGTCCTATGACCCAGAAGCCCGTTACAGTCAAAAACGCAAACCGAGTGGGTTGGTTATAAGGTCCACCTGACCGAGAGTTGTGATGAGGCTCAGCCCCATTTGATTACCCACGTGGAAACCACGCCCGCCACCACCCAGGATGAACAGGTCAACGCTACGATCCACGCCGCTTTGGTCAGCAAAAGCCTGTTGCCCCAAGAACATCTGTTGGATCGGGGGTACGTCGATACCGAAGTGCTGAGCGATAGTCAGCGCCGGTACGGCGTCGAGGTGGTCGGCCCGATCTGGGTCGATACCACCTGGCAAGCCCAATCGAACCAGGGCTATGATGTGTCGTTCTTTATGATTGATTGGCAACACCAGACGGTCACCTGTCCCCAGGGGCACCTTAGCCAAGTTTGGACCAACAGCCGGGATAAGCAGTAAAGTAACCCCCAATGTCAATACCACGAACCGAGGAAAATAAGGTGGACAGAATTCACATGAGTACCGGTGACTCACAAGCAAAATAAACCTCCGCCGGAGTCCGGTAGCCCAGGCTCTGATGAAACCGGTCGTGATTGTAGAAGGAGAAGTAGTCGGCTAAACCAGCCACTAGGTCAAGCCCAGTCCGATAGTCGTTAGGGCAATCGCATACTAAATTAGGTTGAGGTACAATCATCCTCCGTCAGTCTGAAAGGGAGGATAAAATGAGCCAAAATCCAACGGTCAGCATTTTAGACCATTTCGCCGAGGTAGATGACCCTCGGGTTGAGTACTTGGTTGACCATCAACTGATCGAGATCATTGCCATCCCCTTGTGTGCCGTCATTGCTGGGGCGGATAACTGGACGGAAGTGGCCGAGTTCGGGCAGGAAAAACAAGACTGGTTTGAACAATTTCTGGAATTAGAGCACGGCATTCCGTCTCACGACACCTTTGGTCGGGTCTTTGCCCAGCTTGACCCGGAGCAGTTCCAAAGCAGCTTTCTGAACTGGGTCCAAGCCGTGTTTGAGGTGACCGGGGGTCAAGTGGTGCCGATTGATGGCAAGAAACTGCGCCGCTCCCACGACCGCAGCCATGACCGCCAAGCGATTTGGATGGTTAGCGCCTGGGCGGCGGAGAACAAGTTGGTCTTGGGTCAGGTCAAGGTTGATGACAAATCCAATGAAATCACGCCTATTCCCGAACTGCTGCGAGTGCTAGAGTTGACCGGCTGTATCGTGACCCTGGATGCAATGGGCTGCCAGAAAGAAATTGCGGCCCAAATCGTGGCCAAAGGAGCCGACTATGTCTTGGCCCTCAAAGGCAATCACAGCGGCGTGCTAGAAGACGTCCAAGAGTTGTTTGCCTATGCCGCCGGAACCAACTTTGCCGACTGTGCTTATCACCAAACCGTGGACAAAGGCCACGGTCGGCTTGAGATCCGGGAATGTTGGACAACGAGCCAGCCTGATTACTTTCCGTTTGTGCGCAACGCCTCGGCCTGGCCTAACTTGCGCACCTTAGCTATGGTTCGGGCTGAACGACGGCAGGGGGAGAAGGTTTCGGTCGAAGTCCGCTACTATCTCTCCAGCCTGGAAAGTGAGGCTGACAAACTGTTGCACGCCATTCGCACCCATTGGTCCATTGAAAATTAGTTGCATTGGGTGCTCGATGTCGCCTTTGACGAGGACCAATCTCGGGTGCGCAAGGACCATGCCGCTCAAAATTTCGCCATTTTACGTCACTGCGCCCTGAACCTGCTCAAACAGGAAACCTCGGCCAAGTGAGGCCTTCAAGCCAAGCGCAAGAAAGCTGGCTGGAGTACTGATTATCTTCTTAAGGTCCTGCTCAATTAGTATGCGATTGCCCTAGATAGTCGTTGAGGTAAATGTCAGCAATTCTCATTTTGGCATAATTGAGGCCAGAACCATTTGCCAAGAACAATGATCAGGATTAGGGTGGTCAGCAACTTAAGGCAGAGCGGGTTGCAATGACAGAGTTGTTGGATTTCGATAAGTTGATGAGCAAGTTTGACCACCAGTTAGAGCATTTGCCGGATGGTCGGACCGGGAAAAACATCAGTTACAGTCTCAAAGATGCGGCATTGGCGGCCTTTTCGGTTTTCTTCAGCCAATCGCCCTCATTTTTGGCACACCAACGAGCCATGGAAACGAGTAAAGGGCGCAGTAACGCGGGGTCATTGTTTCAAATCGAGCAGGTGCCGTGTGACAATCAAATTCGTTCCCTGTTGGACCCGGTGACGCCGCGCCCTCTGTATCCTGTGTTTGAGGAAATTTTTCTAGCTTTGGATCAAGCGGGTGAGTTGGATCAGTTTCGGGTGCTCAATGAGCAGTTGTTGGTGTCGATGGATGGGACCAGCTACTTTTCTTCCAAAGCTATTCATTGTCCCACCTGTCAGCATCGGACGACGGCCAAGGGAGAAACGACCTATTATCACACGGCGATTACGCCCGTCATCGTGGCGCCAGGTCGGTCGCAGGTGATTAGTCTGGTGCCCGAGTACATCGTCCCTCAAGATGGACACGACAAACAGGATTGTGAACGGGCGGCGGCCAAACGCTGGGTCAAGCCACAAGCTAGACAATTCAAACCTCACAGCGTGACCCTGTTAGGCGATGACCTGTACAGCAATCAACCCTTGGGCCAGTAACAACTTCAACTTCATCTTCGTTTGTAAGCCCGACTCCCATCAAATCCTGTCCGAATGGATTGACTCTCTCGCCGCCAGCGACGACCTTGACCAAGTGCCCCTCCGCCGCTTCAATGGTCGGTTCACCGAAATCATCACTGGTCGGTTTGTGGAGGACGTGCCCTTACGCGGCGGTGACGATGCGCTGTTGGTCAATTGGGTCGAGGTCACCATCAGCCACAGCCAAACCGGTCAACAGCTTTATTTCAATTCCTTCGTCACTAATCATCCCCTCACTGAGCAAACGGTTATCCCCACGGTCGAGGCCGGACGGACTCGTTGGAAAGTTGAAAACGAAAACAACAACGTCCTCAAAACCAAAGGCTATCATGTCGAACACAACTTCGGTCACGGTCAACAGTATTTGTCCAGTTTCCTGCTGACCCTCAATTTGCTCGCTTTCCTGTTTCACACCGTCTTGGAATTGGTGGATGCCAAATATCGTCTGTTGCGCCAAGCCTTAGGCCCGCGCCGAACTTTTTTCAATGACCTCCAGACTTTGACCCGTTATCTCTATTTCCAGAGTTGGCAACACCTGCTCGATTTTATGATTGAGCAACTTGAACTCAGCCCTACCCCGGACACAGGTAAGTCAAAATGAGAATTGCTGGGTTGGGGGTCATTATACTTGACAAATTTCTCCTTCCTTGACTTGTCAAGCATGGTGCTGAGAATGAATTTCTAACTCATTTCTAACACAACTCCGATGGTCAAAAAAGGATTCTCGAATATAGTGCCTCGTACAAGAGTCAAATTAGGAGTTATTACCGTTGTCTAGAGCCATTTTCCTCGACAGAGATGGGGTTATCTGCAAAAACCGGCGAGACTATATAAAAAGTTGGCAAGAATTTCAATTTATTCCTCAAGCGCAACGGTACTTGGCGGAACTGAGTAAACTACCATACTCAATTGTTGTGGTTACCAACCAATCTGCCATCGGCCGAAAAATCATATCAGAAAACACAGTTACAGAAATCCATAGGCGCATGATTGTTGAAATTGAAGCATATGGTGGACGGATAGATAGAGTTATGGTCTGTCCGCATCGCCCTGATGAAGGCTGCCAATGTAGAAAGCCTTCGCCTGGAATGCTGTTAGCGGCAGAGCAAGAATTGGTGATTGATCTTAGCCGCTCATTTATGATAGGTGACGCTGCCTCCGACGTTGTCGCCGGACAAGAGGTCAGATGTCAAGCTTTGCTGGTACTGAGTGGTCGTGGGCAGCAGCAGTTAGCGGAAGCTCTTAGTTCCGCGAAAGAGAGCTTCGTTGTCACTCGTAACTTAGGACAGGCCACTCGTTACATTGTTGAAAGCCACAAGCACTTGTTACCTGTAGACTAAGATGACTGACCAACTACGTTACTATTTATCAGGACAAGCTTCAAGCATTCTCAAATATCTACTGGAACAGCTAATCTTTAGTGCGTGCGGATGGGTACCTACAGTTCTAGGCCTTGGCTTACGGGCTATAGCTTACCGACTAGTTATGAACCTAGATGGTACTCCCGCCATCGAAGCTGGTGTACGGATTGTTTATGCAGACGGTGTTCATTTAGGTAAAGGGGTCTACTTGGATCAGGGAGTTTATCTGCATGCCCTTCCCAACGGCATTACTATCGGTGATGGAACATTTATTATGCATCACACTGTACTGCATGTTTTTAATTTCCGAGGTCTACCTAACGCCGGTATTAGGATCGGTCAAAACTGCTTTTTGGGTGAATACAACGTTATTCGTGGACAAGGGGGTGTACACATTGGCAATGATGTTTATACAGGCCCGATGGTCCAATTCGTGGCTGTAAACCACGTTTTTCAGGACGCAACTAAACTAATTCGTCAGCAGGGGATCACCGCCCGTGGCATTCTAGTTGAGGATGACGTCTGGATTGGGGCCAATGTCACCGTTGTTGATGGCGTCACAATTGGCAAAGGCAGTATCATCGGCGCCGGTTCTGTTGTGACGCAGGATATTCCTCCATACAGCATTGCCGTTGGTATCCCGGCCAAAGTGATCAAAAGTCGTCAAGAGTTGTACCAGAATCACCCCCAAGGAGAAGTTAGTGTCTTTTTTGGCTCGCTTGAACAGCTCCGTCAATAAAGTTCTATTTTCTCTGTCATTGCTTATCGTAAATCCAGATTAAGTAAACCTTGAAAGAATTGTTACCGAATAGTCGAACAAAATACAGTAGGGATGAAAGCGAGATAAACTCAAACAAAAACCTAAAACTCGAAAAGGTGTAAATTTGTGCCTCAAATTTTCCCTTCAAACGTTAATAACTTATTTGGTAACTGTGGAAAAACACCACAACGCTTTTAACACAACGGAACTTTTTCAGGAGGTTTCTCGTGAATGTCTTATCGATAATTATTCCGGCGTTAAATGAAGAAGATGGCATTGCTAACATCATTGAACGTATTTTGGCGATTAAAGATCCGTTAAATCAGGTCGGAGTGTCGGATTTAGAGTTAATCGTAGTAGACGATGGTTCAAGGGATCGCACTCCAGAGATAATCGCCAGTTATCCAGAGGTTGTTTTGATCCAGCATCCGGTTAACCGAGGCTACGGAGCCGCTATTAAGACCGGTTTTCGACATGCACGAGGTAACTTGCTCGCTTTCATGGATGCTGATGGCACTTATCCACCAGAATACTATCCGCTCATGTGTCGTCCTATTCTAGAGCAAGATGCTGACCTAGTGATTGGCTCACGGATGGCTGGGGCAAATAGTGAAATGCCACTAGTGCGTCGGATTGGAAACACCATCTTTGCGACCCTAGTTAGCATCATCAGCAACCGACGGGTCACCGATAGCGCCAGTGGTCAGCGGGTGTTACGGAAAGATGTGCTTTCGCATCTCTACCCATTACCTGACGGACTCAACTTTACTCCTGTTATGAGCACTCGAGCGATGCATGAACAGATCAAAGTTGTCGAAGTGCCAATTCCTTATAAAGAGCGTCTGGGACGCTCCAAGTTAAGTGTTGTTCATGACGGAATTCGTTTCCTTAATACTATTTTGATGACAGCTCTAACTTATAACCCAACTCGCATATTTGGATTAGTCGGAATCGCACTAATGAGTATTGGCACGCTAGCCACGTTATATCGAACTATAATCCGTAGTTCAGCTTCTCGCCAAGACTCCCAGTTGGTTTCTTGGTTTGTCGGCCTAGTACTCGCCTCTGCTGGCGCAAATATATTCGCTATCGGTGCATTGTTTAATGATATCGTCTCTTTATTTCACAAGCGTCCTATTCGCCAGGGTTTATTTGGCCGGCCGCTATTCAAGAAACCGTTAGAGAGTCGTTTTGGTTGGCTTGGCTCAGGTTCAATATTAATAGGCAGTCTCATGTACATCCTTGATGTGTCCCTGCGCTGGAGTAAACCACGCAGCAAAGATGTAGCACCTTGGTTTATACCGGCGGCTAGTACGGTCCTGGTATTAACAGGTCTGCAACTGATTACCTCTTGGCTGCTAAAGCTAATTTTAGGTGAGCTAAGCCACCGTGAAGCTAGAGCCGATGTAGATTTGGGAGATTTAACTCTAATGCTAAATGAAACGGCTCCAAATGGGCAGCTAGTCGAAAGTTTAACCAAATAAACAAATTAAACTATACCTTTACCAAAAGGTAATCTGACACAAACGCTTTGCCGATCCGTTCAACATAAGCATCCTGGTCAAAACCAACTTACTATTCGAGCATGATTTCATCTTATTTTGCTCCCCCCCGACCTCATCAAGTCAGGCTGTGTGAACCACTGATTGATCATTACTGCCTTCGCTTGCGGTCTGAATTCTTAACTTCCGAGATGCCAATAATTCTAGGGATCAAAAAACTTTATAAACGTCAAGTAGCGAGCTGGACACATCGTCGCCAACCTGGCTATGTTTATGGTTAGTTTGTCTCGGTTCGTACAGTCTTGTTCTATCTTTAGTGTCGATGGACTAAATGCCCATTTCCAATTAATAGAATACCAGTTGCCTAAGCATACTTATGCCACCAACGCGGCTGGCTTCTAACTAAGAGTCCCCTTAAATATTATGTTCACCCGGAAATTTGATCGCCTCCTGTAGGCGCCAATTTGGGACAATTAACAGTTTAAATCTCTTGCTTTATAGCAAGATGGCTTATTAAAGGAGAGAAAGAATGAATGAAGAAATTAAATGGGTAAATATGGGTACTCGACCCATCAAAAAATTACGAATGGCCGAATTTCCTGACATAAGTGCCTTGATGCGGGAACCAACCAAGGCCACAGAACGAGGACCGGAGGCGGTAGATGTGCTTTTGGTTAACCCGCCTACACCGGACGGCGGCATCTGGATCCGATCGCAACATCGGGTAGGGCGCCGTTCACGGGAAAATATGGTCTGGCCACAAATGGAGTTGGCGACGTTCGCCGCTTGCCTACACCCAAACTATAAAGTTGAAATTGTAGATGCAAACGCTACCCGTATGACATGGAGCGACTTTGAAGATTTGCTGCACAAAAAGCGGCCCAAATACTATCTGACTCAAGTCACTGCTCCAACTTTAACTAACGATATGACAGGAGTCTTTCTGGCCAAGAGTAAAGGGGCAATCACAATCGCCTTTGGCACCCATGTTACGCCTAATACCTTCAACACTATGAATTCTTTCCCAGCCCTTGATTTTATTCTACGCGGCGAGCCGGAGTTGACTCTGCGAGAGCTAATCGATGCGCTGGATGGCAGGGTCGCCAGCAACGATTATATGACTTACTTAATGGAAAAAACTGACCCGACCTGGCAGCCGATTTCACCGGAAGCGGTTAAGCAGGGTGACTTCAGCTCGATTAAAGGTCTAGCTTGGCGACGAGCGGGTGAGATATATTCAAATCTGGACCGTCCTTTCGTGCCCGATCTTAACGAACTTCCGCTGCCTTTCCACCACATGCTACCGCTAGATAATTATCGTATGCCGCTGATCAAGGGACCGTACTCGTTTGTGGTGACTAGCCGGGGATGCCCGGCTGGCTGCAAGTACTGCATAAAGCATGTTAGCTATAACTATTCAGTGCGCACACGCTCGTCAGAAAACGTAATGGCAGAATTGTGGTCGTTAAAGAAGCTCGGCATTAATAATGTAATGATGTACGCAGACCTTTTTACTGTCAACCGTGATCACGTTACTAGTATCTGCAAGGCGATGATCGAAGAAAAAATCGATATGAAATGGATGTGCAATAGTAGGGTCGATTATGTTGATGAAGAGATGCTATCCTTAATGGGTCAGGCTGGCTGCCATATGATCTCTTGGGGCATTGAGTCGGGTTCTGAATATGTCTTGAAAAGAGCGCGTAAAGGTACCAATCCAGCTAAGGCCAAGCAGGCCTTGATGTGGGCAAGAAAAGCCGGAATCAAAAATTTCGGCTACTTCATCATCGGTCTCCCTGGTGAAACCGAAGAGACGATTCAGGAAACCGTCGCCTTTTCTAAGACCTTACCGCTGAATGTAGCTATTTTTCACATTGCTGCACCGTATCCGGGTACACCTTTCTTCTATGAAGTGGTTGAAAACGGTTGGTTCCGAACTGGAACCAATTGGGAGGAAGTTGATATGGATGGCTCGACGGTTCTAGACTATAGTGAGATTGGTCTAACCGCCGAGCGCTTGGAATACTGGCAGAAGCGGGCCACTCGCGAGTGGGCTCTACGCCCGGGTCCGATTCTAACTATTCTCAAGGGGCTGAACACCTGGCAGGGGTTTAAAAGTGCGGTCGACGCAGGCTTGCAAACGCTGTCGTTTATCCGTAATTAAACACTAAAAGGAAAACGAAGGATAGCAAATCCTGTTTTGCTATTCTTCCTTTTTAAGTAGTCTCCCGGTAAAGTGTTGTTTAGGTATTTCAACCACGGATTACACAGATTACACTGATTGTTTTTTTTGTTTTAATCCGTGAAATTCGCATAATCTGTGTTTTTTTCTCTCTACAACACTCAAAAGGGGGACTACTCGTTTTTACCGGAAACAATAAACTGGAGTATTAATGAATGATTATTACCCGTACCCCGTTACGTATCAGTTTTGCTGGTGGCGGTAGCGATTTGCCCGTCTTCTACGAGCATGAACGCGGTGCAGTAGTTAGCACCGCCATCGATAAATATATCTACATCACGGTCAACCCGAAGTTCGACCATAAGATCCGGGCTAGCTACTCGATTACGGAAATTGTGGACACAGTCAATGAACTTGAACATGAACTCATTCGAGAAGCATTGTACCTGTTAAAGATTAGAGAGGGTATTGAAATTACTTCAATCTCAGATATTCCGTCACAAGGTACAGGTTTGGGATCATCAAGTAGTTACACGGTTGGACTGCTCAATGCCTTATATGCTTACAAGGGACATATGGCTGGCGCTGAGCGGCTGGCCAACGAAGCCTGCCACATTGAAATTGATCGCTGCCGCAAGCCAATTGGCAAGCAGGATCAATACATTGCCGCTTATGGTGGGTTACAATACATCCGCTTCAATCCAGATGGTAGCGTCTATACCGATCCGGTCATTTGCTCATCGGCTACCCGTAAAAAGCTAGAAACTCGGTTGTTGCTCCTGTATACGGGTCTTACTCGCAGTGCGAACGGTCTTCTCTCCGAACAGACTCAGCAGACTCGATCAAGTGAAGAAAAACGGGCGTCGTTAAGATACATGGTCGGTCTGGCCGATCAACTATGTGAGGCACTCGGACGGGATGAATTGGATGCATTCGGCGAGATTCTGCATGCAGGCTGGATGGAAAAACGTAAGCTAGCGAGAAATATAAGTAACGACAAAATCGATGATTGGTATAATCGTGCTCGTGCGACCGGAGCCATTGGAGGCAAGCTTTTGGGAGCTGGTGGTGGAGGATTTCTACTTTTTTATGCTGACCCAGCACATCATATCGATATCTGTCGCGCTTTGCCCGAGTTAAGGCCCATTCCAATTCATTTTTGTCCTCAAGGTAGCAAAATTATCTATGTTGAAGAAAATGATTACATTCCAGGCCAAACCCAATGATAGCTCTCTACTAAAAGGATACTGTTGGGAATTCAGGTGCCGCCTGAGGCAGGGGTCAGAGCAACAAAGGCAGACTTGCGAGTAGCAGCCAGGGGGACTTCGTTGAGCCAGTTGACAAAACGGGTCAAATTAATAGCGACAGCGGTTAAGATATGCTGCAGATGAGTTTTGGCTTGGCCAAGATAATGGGAACAGCGCAAACAGAAGGAGCGGGTACCTTGAGAAATTGTCCCTTCTATGCCCGCTCGTTTGGCATAGCGTTCCTTAAACTCAGGCGTTCTTTCCCGCTGTCGAGCCCAGTGCAAGAGTTCAAACTTTTCTCTGGGTTTGAGGCTCAAAG
>CALMIS010000034.1 GCA_937864185.1 uncultured Chloroflexota bacterium | reverse complement strand
GAGATGGCCCAGAGCCTCAACGAGGTCATCGGCCAATTCAAACTGTCCGCCGAGGACGGCCCTGACCGCTTCGAGCCCGTCCGCCCGGCCGAGTCGTTCTGGTCAAGAGCCAAGCCCCGCACCCAGACCGTCCGGCCGCCGGCCGAGCCGGTCCCGGTCAATGGTAACGGTTATCACCGTTAGCCTGTTCGGCGGGGGCTAAAGTCTGGGACCCTAATTTTGAGCGGTCCATTCAGTGAAATTTACTCTTCGCGCTTAAAAATAGAGGGCGGAATTCATTCCGCCCTCTATTTTTTGTGGGCCAAGGGCCCGCTAACGGGCCTGAAGCTTAAGGGCTAGGCTTGTTGCATTAACACCAATCTGTCGCATTGGTCGTATTTTTAACAAAATTTACGCAGCGTTTATGCTGACCCCTGCCAGTTTTTCCGAACTAGTGAATCAGATAGTTTGGAAACAATTTTTCAAACCGAACGATGAACGAAAGATGATAGGCGACGGGACTATTTTTGTCCTTCACCTGGTCGCTATGTCACTAGGCGTAACGTAAAAAATGGAGAGACCAAATGTCCGAGCCACAGACCAAAAACCAAATCTGGAAAAAAGTTGTCTTGCTCCCGGGCAAATCACTACGGGTGAAGTTTTTGCTGCTCGGTACGTTGATGGCTTTGTTACCGTTAGGAGTCGTCGGCACCATTGCTTACTACAACACCCGTCTCACGCTCGAGGCCGAAGCCGGTCACAAGTTGGTCGCCGTACGCGATATCAAAGCCGAGCAAATCGAAGCCTATTTCGCTAACATCAAAGGCCAGGTCCGCACTCTGTCCCAAGACCGGATGGTTATCCAGGCTATGCGCTCGTTTCGAAACAGCTTCTCCCGGCTTGACTCAGTAACGCTGCCGGACGCGGCGCAGGAGGAACAACAAAACACTAGGCTGCGGGCTTATTATCAAGACGAATATCTGGCCCGGCTGAACCCGCGGCTGCCGGCTCCAGCTGACCTGACGTCCTTCTGGCCCAATGAAAACAATGTCCGGCTGGCTCAAGTTCGCTACATTGCCGCCAATCCCTACCCAACCGGCCAAAAAGACAGCCTGGTTGACGCCGGCGACGGCAGCGCCTACAGCAGCGTCCACCGGCAGTACCACTCCATTCTGCGGGATTATCTGAAAGAGTTCGGTTACTACGACATCTTTCTGGTTGAGCCCAAGACCGGCCATATAGTCTACACTGTTTTCAAAGAGGTTGATTTTGGCACCAGCCTGATCTCCGGTCCTTACCAGGACACCAATCTGGCCCACGCTTTTCGGACAGCCAACCAAGCCGCTGATCCCAATTTTATCTATCTGACCGATTTTGCCGCCTACCCGCCCTCGTACAACGCACCCGCCGCCTTTATCGCCTCGCCGATTTTTGATGAGAAAGAGAAAATCGGGGTGCTTTTGTTCCAGATGCCCATCGACCGGATCAACCAGATCATGCAGGCTCGCACCGGGTTGGGCGAGAGCGGCGAAACCTATCTGGTCGGCGCCGATAAGTTGATGCGATCCGACTCTCGCTTTAGCGAGGTTAGCACCATTCTTTCGCAAACGGTCGACACCGGCAGTGTGGCGCGTGGGTTGGCCGGCCAAAGCGGGGTCGAGCAGCTCCCCGATTATCGAGACGTGCCGGTGCTATCCGCCTACAAACCGCTGCAAATTCAGGGGGTCTCGTGGCTGCTGCTGGCCGAGATTGACCAGGCTGAAGCTTTCGCTCAGGTAGACCGGTTGCTGGCAATCATGCTTGTGGTGACGGGACTGACAGCTGTCGGCGTGATGATTTGCGCCTGGGGGGTAGCCCACGCGATCACCCAGCCGGTAAGTCAGGTGACCGGCATGATCCAGTCGATTGCCACGCACGATTTGACGGCCTTGGCTCAAGCCCTGCAACGATTGGCCAGAGGTGACCTTACCGCGAGCTATCGGGTCACCGCTGAACCAATTACCATCAAAGCTCGGGATGAGGTGGGCCAGCTGGCCGCCGCCTCCAATCTGATGGTCAATAACCTGCAGGCAGCCGGCCTTTCTTTTGGGCAGACCGTAGCTGCTCTGCACCGGCTGGTGGCGGAGGTCAGTGAACAGGCCGGTTACACCAATGTTGCTTCAAAGCAACTGGCCACCGGCGCCGACCAGGCCGGGCAAGCCAGCAGCCTCATCGCCAGCACTATCCAGCAGGTCAGCCAAGGGGTACAGCAGCAAACCGCAGCCATCAGCCAAACGGCCGGCTCGCTCCGGCAGGTCAGCCAAACGGTGGAAGGGGTGGCTCAAGGGGCGCAGGAGCAGGCCGCAGCCGTCAGCCAGACCAGCCAAGCCATGAATAACCTGGTCGGTATGATCCGGCGGATTGCCGGCGGGGCGGATGAGCAAACTCAGGCGGTCAGGATCGCCCAAGCGGCCAAATCCAGCCTGGATCAGGCGCTGGCCCAGATCGCGGCCAGTAACCGGACAATTTCGCAGTTAATTCAAAGCAACTTGGAAACGGCCAGTAGCGGGCAGCAGGCTGCTCAAGTAGCGATGGACGGGATGGATCAGCTGGGCAGCGCCACCGCACAATTAGCCGAGCGCATCCGGGAACTGGGCCAACGCTCGGGCGAAATCAGCACCGTGATCGAAGTGATCGATGCGATTGCCGCTCAAACTAACCTGCTGGCCCTCAACGCTGCCATCGAGGCCGCCCGGGCCGGAGAACAGGGCCGGGGCTTTGCGGTAGTGGCCAATGAGGTCCGTCAGTTGGCCGAGAAATCAGCCCAGGCCACGCAAGAGATCAGCGGTATGATCCGGGCCGTGCAGGCCGGGGCGCAGCAGACGGTTGAGGCGATGGCCCAGGCCAGCCGGGATGTGTGGACAGGGGTCAGCCGAACCCAAGCAACGGGGGTGGCCTTTGAAGCCATCGCCGGTCAGGCCGCGGAACTGGCCGGGCAGGTGGCCGCCAGCCTGCAAGTTATGGCAGGCATTGAAGCGGCCACCACCCGCTTGCAGCAAGGTGTTGAAACGGTGAGCCAGGTGACAGAACAGAACCGGGCGGCAACCGGAGAGATGCAGTTGGCCGCGGAGATCGTCCTCGAGTCTGTCGAGCAAGTCTCAGCCGTCATTGAAGAAAACACCGCCTCTACCCAAGAGATGAGCGCCGGCGCGGCTGAGGTTAGCCAGGCTATCGAGCGCATCGCCGGGGTTAGCCAGGAAAACAGCGCTGCTGTTGAAGTGGTCAGCGCCTCTACCCAAGAGATGAGCGCTCAGATCCAAGAGGTCTCTGCCGCGGCTACGGCCCTCCAAGAGACGGCCCAAGTCTTGCAGCAGGTCATCAGCCGGTTCAAACTATCAACCGAAACCAACGCCGGTGAGACTGTGGTCGGCCTTGACCCCGTTAAGCCGGCCCATACGCCAAGCTCGTTTGTGCCTCAGATCCAGACCGCTTGGCAGCCGGCCGAGCTGGTCACGATCAACGGCAATCACCGTTAGTCTATTTATCACTCAATCCAGAGGCCAACATTTAAGCTCGAATCATCTTCTCCTTGACAATCAAAATCTAACTTCACTTTTTTAAAGTTCACCAGGCGGGGGCCCTCGCGGGGGTTTTTCTGGAGCTAAAAACTTCTTGCATTCTTCTTTGTGATGAATTTAGGCATGAGCCGTATGTAAAAAATAACAATGGGACCAACATGATCAGGTTATTCACCAGTCCCCAAAGTATCTGGGGAATTGACTGGTAACTGCCACTTTGTGGAGTCGCCAGCGACAACTGGCCAAAAAGCCTAAGCTGCGGCCGATAATCGGCCGACTCTGGACTCCCCTGCCTGCTGGCCAAAAGGCGCTCGGCCTTGGGTCGATGAGGTTACACCAGGCGCTTGAGGCGGGCCTTATCGCGTCACCTGCGGGCAGGGCTTTAAAAGTGAAGCAGCCGGAGGTGACCGGCCCCGGCTGTTTCGGAGAGAAGGAGAGGAGGAAATAAAAATGTTCCAAATACGTTTCTACTGCCAGAATACACCCAGTGACCATTAAAGTCTATGAAGGTTGTGTGAGGGTTTCGTATTAATTGCGTTGGAAAAGTGGGAAAAGTGATCGGGTAGGAAAGATAAGCCGCCGGACCGGGCCTCTCAATAACCCCGTCGCGCGGGAGGCGGCGTTTAGCCTCGCCAAGCCGCCGGCAGCGCTACCATCTGGCAGGCAGGCCGCCCCGCCCTGAGCCTGCGTCGAAACCGGCGGCTTGGGTGCTTGCCGAGCCTCCGGTAGGGTCCGAGCGATGGGCCACGCCCCTCCTCTGCCATCGATCAGACACGCCACCTGACGTGAAGCGCCTGGGGCTTTCTAAAGACC
>CALMIS010000033.1 GCA_937864185.1 uncultured Chloroflexota bacterium | reverse complement strand
CGGGCCACAGCTTCATCCTCTTTCTGGGCGACGGCTTCTTCCCGATCAACGTCCTAAAAACCGTCCAGACCGTGCCCGAAATCTGCCGCATCTTCTGCGCCACCGCCAACCCTACCCAAGTCATCATCGCCGAAACCGAACAAGGCTGCGGCATCCTCGGCGTGGTCGATGGCTTCTCGCCACAGGGGATCGAAGGCGAAGCGGAGATTGCCCACCGCAAGGAATTTTTGCGGAAGATTGGGTATAAGTTGTGAGGGGAAAAAAGCGTCGTGGCAATCTGCTAAAAAATGCGTTCTAACCCGGTGTAGAAATCGTGGAGATTCAAGGCGGCCGAGTCAATGTAGAGGTCCTGGTCTTCAGGGCGTTGATGAGTTGCAGTGATGGCCCGTTCTGCCCGGGTAACCACTCGTTCCAAATCAGTCAGTTCCTGACGAATACGGCTCGCAACAACCAGGTAGTCTTTAATCACAGGTCAATCCCATCTTGCTCAATGGCGCTTAATAGGGTTGGACGGCAGGTGTTGACATCAACTAGATTCACCGGTATCCCGGTCTTCAGATCCATCACCGCCCCTATGGCCCGGAAGGTATCCTCTGGGGCAATTCCCCATGCCGCAACATCGACATCAGACCAACGGGTAAAGCCGCTTTCGCGGGCCAGGGAACCAAAAACGACAATTCGTGTGGCCTTGAACTGCTCTCTGAGCAACTGAGCCGCATGACGAGCCGCAACCCAGGCTTGCTCACGGCGATGGGCCAGTTCCGGTTTCTCCTGTTGACGGCGACGTTGCGCCGTGGCGCGGTAGGTAGCCAACTTTTCCGGCGTTAGTTTAAGGCTCGAGGGCATTTGATCGCGTATCCTTTGGTGAAAAACAACGCTTAATTTGATGAGTCCTCAGATATAACTGGCAGTAAAATTATAAACACAGTCCAAACGTTTACAAAACTGACCGGGCTTGCTATACTGAAACATAATACTTAACGTTATTTGCCATCCTGGTTACAATCTATATATTTTGAACTCCCAGCAACCAGCCACAGTAATGAGCAATTTCAAGACCTTAGCCTTTCCCCAAACTCTGGATACCTCTACCCATGATTTAAGCCAAGACTTTTTCATCCCGGCCCTGGCCCACGCGGTCCGTTACGACCGAGGCGTGGGCTTTTTTAGTTCCGGCTGGCTGAAAATCAATGCTACCGGCATGGTCCAATTCGCCGCGAACGGCGGTCGTGCTCGCTGGGTGACCAGCCCGATTTTGAGCGAAGCGGACTGGATGGCTTTGCAAACCGGCGATGAGGCTCGCCACGATCCGGTGCTGCGAGCAGCGCTGGTACGCAATATCACAGACTTGGCTCAAACCCTAACGCAAGATACCTTGTCGGCTCTGGCCTGGATGGTGGCCGATGAAATCTTAACCTTCAAGCTAGCCCTGCCTCACCATAAACTTGCCGTCTTATCTGACCTCATAGATGCAGAGAAACGAATTCAGCATGCTCTTTTACTGCGCCCCTCAACAAATAGATGTGGATGTGCCCACCAATAAAGGTTGCTCTACAACTTGATTGCCACTGGTAATACGTAAGGCATTAATCAATTCGTTTCCTGAAATTTCATCGCCTGTCCAACCATCAGGCCAAGTATTGAGCGCCCACAATCCTCTAATCCGAGCCACTTCCTCGACATTAATCAGATCAACCCCGGCTCGGTGCTGAATGTCCAATATTCTTTCTAGACCATAGGCACGAGCGGCAAAAGTGAGAGGGCCAAGTCGCTGCACATTTCTTGCATAGCTACCATCCTTGCGTTGCTCAGGTTCGATTTTTCGCTTGCGCCATTTGGCTTTTGTCAGTTCTCTAAAAAGTGGCTTGATTTCCATTAGTGGCTCTAAGCTACTCCATTGAGGATTACGGACAAGTTGCTTCAATGTAATATCTTCTCCTATGAGATTACAGCCAATACAGCCAGTTCTGACATCAGACTCACCGTAAACCGTGGCTATGTCAGCTATATGGTAACCATGCCGATTGTCAAAGTACAGCCAGTCGTAAATATGGCATACACGCCAATGAAGAAGCGGAGCGAGCGTATCCGCAACTGCTTGGGAAGTCGAAACTTGAAACCACCCTTGACCACACTCACCGCTATCTTTTGAACATGAGATTGAAATGCGTTCATCTCGTGCTGCACTCTCACCGAGACGGACACCGGTTAGCATAAGAAGTTTTTGCTGACTTTGTTCTCGTAAGGAAGAGAGTGCTAAAGCCATTGGTTCAACCTTGAGTCTAGGGGTACACCAACGAAAATGATTTTTCGGTGGAGGGACTCCTCGCCCAAGCATGTACACATAAAAACGATTATCCAGTTCGGGTAAGACAATCTGGGTGCGAAAGCCATCTTGTTCTAGAGAGGCCATTAACCGCACAGCGGATTGCTGCAAGGGAGGTAATTCCTGACGAGTATCAGCGTAAAGAACGGTTAAGCTTTGGGGAGGATGAACCAATCCAGATTTGATGGCCCAGGCTACAAAAGTTACAGTCGCACTGCTATCTTTGCCACCACTATAGGCTACAGACCAATGTTGATAGCGCTGGCCGTATTCTTGTAAACTCGATAAGCTCAAATTGATCGCCTCATCAAGAGTGAGGCGGTGTTCCTCAAATAAAGAAATCTGCCTGTTCAATTACCTCTCCTGTCGCTTTAGTAAATGATACCCAGTTTAAAGCATGGTATAAGCGTGATATACTGTAGTTAATTGATTAAATGCAATCTTTTTTATCCAAGAATGACGCAATTTCCTTGTTGTGTGCTGTTCATCTACCTGTGGGCCCGTCGAAAATTATCGACGGGCTTTTTGTTTGTTACTAATAGTCAACAATTTTGAACGACATCTTAGCCATATTAGCTCAAAACGTCAAATATTACCGCTCACGGTCAGCTTTAACTCAAGAAGATCTGGCGAAAATGGCGGGCATTAATCGATCTTACCTGGCGGGCATTGAGAGGGGGCAACGTAACACCTCGGTTAGAACCATTGAGAAATTAGCTATTGCTTTGGGTGTGACACCGGCGGATTTATTGAAGCCCTTGTCTTTTGATGAGAGATGATTTTTCGTTGCAAGAACTGATTACAGAATCACAAGGATATTGGGCTAAATGATTGAAGATTACGTAAAACATTTTAAGAAACTGCGGAGTGACCGGAATGCTCAGTGGCCTGCCACCTCGCTGCACCGCTCTCCTTACAAGCCGCTACTGTTATTATCCGTAATGGATCTATTTGCCGAAGGCAGCATCACAAATAATTTCATAAAAATTTCTCCTGATTTAGGAGAACTTTTCAACCTGTATTGCTCGCTGGTAATCCCCACTGAGCAGCGAAACAATCTAGCTATGCCTTTCTTCCACTTAAGCCGTGAGGGGTTTTGGCACTTAATACCGTTGCCTGGCAAAGAAAACATCATTGCTTCTAAACGTCGTCTTCAATCGCTAAATTTGTTGCAAGAGACGGTTCAAGGAGCCCGACTCGATGATGAATTATACACCATACTATGCATTAACGAACCCCGCGATACACTCCGCCTCGTTCTTATACAGACCCATTTTTCGCCGGAAATACAACCCAAGCTGATGGAACAAGGGTCCATCAACCGTGAAGCGTTTAAGTACAGTCAGAAATTGCTTGAGTATGCAATGCAGCATCACATCAAAGAGCTACCTCCCGAGCCGATTTACCAAGCACCCGCACGTGATCAAGGTTTTCGGCGAGCAGTTGTCACAGCTTATGACCACCGTTGCGCGTTGTGTGGTATCAGAATTCTAACGCCCAATGGTCGAACAGCAGTGGTAGGCGCTCACATTATTCCTTGGAGCATTAGTCATAATGATGACCCCCGTAATGGGATCTCTCTTTGTTATCTATGCCATTGGGCTTTCGATGAAGGGTTGATCGGCGTTTCCAAATCTTATCTCATGATAACATCTCCGGAGTTAACCAGTGGTGTTAATCTTCCTGGCCATTTGGTTACTTATGAAGGACGCCCCATGATTAGACCAGATCAGCAAAGTCTTTGGCCTGATCCCGATTCGCTAGATTGGCATATTCGCCAAGTATTCCGTCAAGGATAAAATTCATCATCCAAGTATGACAATGGAATAAGAGCGTAAGAGAGTTTTGTCCGCGAAAGTGCAGCAAGCAAGTCGCTTGTCTCTACCGAGCGCCGGAAAGACAAGTGATAGTCCCTGTATATAAAACAACGCCTGAAAGACACCGAGGAGTACCTGATCAGCCGTGAAACGAGGCGTCTCGACTCCGATGCAGACCTGATCAGCCGTGAAATGAGACGTTTCGACTCCGATGCAGACCCGATCAGCCGTGAAACGAGGCATTTTGACTCCGATTCCGATGGGATCAGCCGTGAAATGAGCCGTCTCGACTCCAATGCAGACCTGATCAGCCGTGAAACGAGGCATTTTGACTCCGATTCCGATGGGATCAGCCGTGAAATGAGTCGTCTCGACTCCGATGCAGACCTGATCAGCCGTGAA
>CALMIS010000032.1 GCA_937864185.1 uncultured Chloroflexota bacterium | reverse complement strand
GAAGAAGCAGCCCCGGCTGAGGAAGCAGCAGCGCCGACTGAAGAGGCCGCCCCGGCTGAAGCGGCTTCGGCCAGTGGTGAGGAAGTGACGCTGCGGTGGCGAACTCGGCCGGATAACCAGGCCGAGATTGATGTCTACCAGGCTATCAGCGATGAACTCGACCAGCAACTCGACGGTGTCGCCCTGGTTTACGAACCCGGTGGCTCCGAAACCTCCTCTTACCAGGATGTCCTCAAAACCGAAATCGCCGCCGGCACCGCCCCCGATGTCTTTTGGATCCCCGGCACCGATGTGGCTGACTTTGCCACCCGCGGCTTGATTATGGACTTGCGGGATATGGCCGATGCCACCGACGGCTACACTGACCAGGACTTCTACCCCGGCCCGATGTTCCACCTGACCTTCAATCCCGAGACCGGCCAAACCGGTGAAGCCCTCTGGGGTCTGCCCCGCGATGTCTCCACCTTCGCCCTGTACCTCAACCTTGACCTGATCAACGAGGCCGGCGCCGCCGACCCTCGCGAACTGGCCGCCGAAGGCAACTGGAACTGGGATACCTTCATCGAAGTCGCTACCGCCGTCCGTGGTCTCGGCTCCGACATCTACGGCTATGGCGCCAACGCCTGGTGGGGCCCCTACGGCACCTGGCTCAACTCTGCCGGTGGCGGTTTCTTCACCGATGACCGCACCGCCTGCAACCTCGATAGCCCTGAATCCCTCCAGGGTCTCGAATTCGAGCAGCGCCTCTACACCGACTTCGATGTCGCCGTCCCCTACGGCGAAGACTCTGAACCGCCTTTCCTGGCCGGTCGGGTCGGCATGTTCCAAAACGGCCGCTGGGCTACCCCGGCTATGCGCTCCGCCGCTGACTTCAACTGGGACGTCGTCGAACTGCCCGAAGGCCCCGCCGGCACTGCCGGTAACTGGCTCTTCTGGGGCGCTTATGTCGTCAACGCCAACACCGAGCATCCCGAACAGGCCTGGCAACTCGTCCAACAACTGACCACCGCCGACACCCAAGGCCAAATCGCCGAACTCGGGGCCAATATCCCTTCCCGCGTCTCCCAAGAGGCCCTCGATACCTTCCTGACCTTCACCCCTCCCGACAACAACCAGGCTTTCCTCAACGGGCTGGCCGATGACCCCGCCACCGAGGGCCCCCTCTGGGCCGGCTCCTGGCCCGAGTACGACGCCATCATGGGCCCCGCCGTCCAGGCCGTCCTCTCCGGCAACCAGTCCATCGATGACTTCGCCGCCACTATCTGCGACGAAGCCAATAAGACGTTTAACTAACATTTGATCAAGGTGCGGTGTCTTTTGGGCACCGCACCTTTTTACAAAGTTACGATGGCTCTTTTGGAGTCGGTGGAATAGGGACCTTGATAGGGCGTAATGCGTAATTAAGAAAAAAATACGCACTACGCCCTACGGAATACATTCGCCTAGAGAATCAATTCCGAGAAATTCAACAGAGCCATCAAGCTGTAGATTTGGAGGAAAAAACAATGGCAACCGCAGCAGCAGCAAGAACTCCATCGAAAAGCGAAAGCGACTTATGGCTGAACGTGTTAACCCTCTGGCACGGATTGGTCTCGCTGGTCAGCCTGGGCGGCCTGTTGTGGGTCTGGCAAAACGAGGCGGATAACCCGCTCTGGTGGCAAGTGGCCCTCTCGGTGGCGCTGCTGTTGATTGCCACCGGCAGCGGTCTGGCTGCCTATTTCATCGTCCGGCGCTCGCACCATGGCCGGGTGGTCTCGCTGGTGATCAACTATCTGGGCCTGGTCGCCTGTTTTTTTAGCGCCCTGAACGTCTTGGAGGTCTACACCGGTATCGGCGCCCTGGCCGGCACATTTGGGCGAGGGTTACCCTTTTTGCTCCTAGCCTTTGCCGGCCTCTTTATCAGCTCCCTCGGCGACCGGTATGAGCACAACCCGGCTCAAGAGCGCTTGTTCCGGCAAGCCGGCAAAGTCATCGCCCTGATTGGGCTGGTCATCTTTCTCATCCGGATCGATACCCTCGGCGGGCTGGTGGCGATTGCCGCCCGTTTCGACTCTGTCTTGCCGATCGCCCTAACTGTCGGGGCTTTTCTTTTTGGCCTGATGGTCTGGGCTATGTGGCGTCGACCCACCGCCGAAGCCTTGCGGGCCAACAATGCCCACGGTGAGTTGCTGAACGGCTGGCTCTTTCTCTCGCCCAATTTGCTCGGTTTTCTGGTCTTCTTCGCCGGGCCGCTGCTCTTCTCTCTCTACATCAGCTTCACCGACTCCGACGCCTTCCAAACGCCCAATTGGATCGGTTTTGACAATTACGCCCGGGTCTTCAATCTCAGTGCCGCCCAACTGGAGACATCGGCCCAACGCTTTAATGAAGTGATGGATGTTAAGGTCTACAGCGAGTTAACCCGAATTGACCTGTTCGGCAACAGCTACGTCATCGGGGCGGAAGATAAGCTGTTTTGGCTGGCGCTGCGCAACACGCTGCTGTTGATGCTGATTATTGTGCCGTTGAGCGTTATCCCGGCCCTGTTACTGGCCAATCTGCTCAACAGTAAGTTGCCCGGCATGAAATTTTTCCGAGCGATCTATTTTATTCCCAGCATCGCCGCCGTGGTCGGCATTGCCCTTATCTGGCAGTTGCTCTTCAACGCAGCTATTGGCTACATCAACTACGGCGTGGCCAGTACGGTCAACTTTATCAACAGCTTCGGCTTGACCATCGCCGATCCGCAAATCCGCTGGCTGTCCGACAGCCGGACGGCCCTGCTCTCGGTGGCGATTATTGTGGTCTGGCAGGTTCTCGGCTTCAACACCGTTATCTTTCTGGCCGGCTTGCAGCAGATTCCGCGCGACCTGTACGAGGCGGCCACGGTTGACGGCGCGGGCCGCTGGGCCCAATTCTGGAAAATCACCCTACCGATGCTGGCCCCGACGACCTTCTTCGTAGTCACCACGACGACGATTCAGGCTATGCAAGTTTTTGACCACATCTTTATTCTGATTAATCCGCCGGCCGGCCCCAACAACTCGACCTTGTCGATGGTGCTTTACCTTTACCAGCAGGGTTTTCAACGCTTTAGCCAGGGTTATGCCTCGGCGATTGCCTGGGTGTTGTTTATTATGATCTTCGGTGTGACGCTACTCCAATTCCAGCGCAACCGGGCCAGCGCGTATGAGGGATAAGAGAGAACCAGGAGATTGGGAGATATAAGATGCTAAAATCATCCTACCGCTTAACCAACTTTCTAGCCGCCTCGGCGACGTATACCATTTTGACCGTGTTCGCCTTGATCATGCTCTTTCCGTTTGCCTTTATGATGGCGACCTCGTTGAAAGAGCCCAAGGACACCTTTCGCTACCCGCCCAAGTTGCTGCCTCGCTCAGCCATCACGACGCAAGTCGAAGGCTTTGACGAACCGCTGCCGCTTTACTACGTGGATTATGAAGGCCAGCGCCGCCAGTTTGTGCTGGTGCAGGATAATATTAAGATCGGGGTCTTTGCCGATCCTAACAACCCGGACGTGACCTACGAGCGCGCCCTAAACGAAGTGCGGCCGACCGGCGGCTTTATGAACCAGCAAACCGTCACCTTCGAAGGGCAAGAGCAAGATCTGTTCGATGTGGACGTTGATGGCCAGACCGTCCCGATGATCCAGACCGGCCAGACCGCCCTGGGCCGCTTTGCCGATCCCGAGAACCCGGAGGCGACCGTCCTCCAAAACGTCCGCCTCAGCGAGCCGGTGGAAGAACTAACCGCTCATCCGGAAAACTACGCGGCCGTGATCGATCTCCAGAGTATGGATCGGGCCTTGTTCAACACGACCCTGGTTACCTTGCTGGTGGTCTCCGGCCAGCTCGCCACCTCGGTGCTGGGCGGTTACGCCTTTGCCCGGCTGCGCTTTCCCGGCCGCGATCAACTCTTTCTGGTTTACCTGGGCACGTTAATGATCCCTTTCGCCGTACTAATTATGCCGCTGTACCAGTTAATGGTCTGGATCGGCTGGGTCGATAACCTGGCCTCGCTGATTATTCCCTGGATTTTCACCGCCTACGGCACCTTTCTGATGCGCCAATTTTTCCTGGGCGTCCCCAAAGAGATCGAAGAAGCGGCCCTGATCGATGGCGCTTCCCGTTTTCAGATCTTGTGGCGCATTTTTCTCCCGGCCAGCACCCCGGCTCTGGCGACGCTGGGCACCTTCACCTTCCTCTACGCCTGGAACAGCTTTTTCTGGCCGCTGGTGGTCATCAATACCGGCAACACCGAAAACCACGTCTTGACCCTGGCTCTCAACGTCCTCAGGGGCCGCGCCTCCGACAGCCCGAACTTAATTTTGGCCGGCGCCGCGATCGCGATTCTGCCGCCGCTGATCGTCTTTATTCTGGGGCAGCGCTTCTTTGTGGAAAGTGTCGCCAGCAGTGGGGTGAAAGGTTAATGTGGAACGTAGAAGGTAGGATGTGGGCTATTACTCAAGACGTTCTACGTCCCACGTTATACACGAGGTAACTGATGGATAGATCCAATAAACGCACGCCTTCTAAACTCTACGACGCCTACATCTTCGATCTGGACGGGACGGTCTACCTGGGCGAGGCGCTGCTGCCGACCGCCGGTGAAACCATTACCCGGCTGCGAGAGCTGGGCAAACGCACGGTCTTTCTGTCCAACAATCCCACCCATACCCGCTACGATTACAGCGCCAAACTCACTCGCCTCGGCTTAGCCACCTCGCCGGCGGATATCATCAACTCGTCGATGGTCATGGTCAACTTTTTGCAGCAGCATTTACCCCAGGCGCGCTTGTTTGTCATCGGGGAGGAACCGTTGCAGAATGACCTGCGTGCCGCCGGCTTTGAGTTAACCGAAGAGGCCTCAAGAACGGACGCCGTGATTGCCAGCTTTGACCGGACTTTTGTTTATCGCAAGCTCCAAATCGCATTCGATGCCATTCGAGCCGGGGCCCGCTTTTTCGCCACCAACGCCGATCGCTACTGCCCGGTACCCGGCGGCGGCGAACCGGACGCGGCCGCGATCATCGCCGCGATCGAAGCTTGCACCAACACCAAAATCGAGGCCGTCGTTGGCAAACCGTCTCACCACACCGCTGCCGCCATTCTCCACCTACTCGATCTTCCTCCCGACCGCTGCCTGATGACCGGCGACCGCCTGGAAACCGACGTCCTAATGGGCCTCAAGGCCAGCATGGCCGCCGCTCTAACCCTGACCGGCGCCACAACGGAGGCGGATTTGGCGGTGTCGGAGGTGAAGCCGACGTATGTGGTCAAGCAACTGGGCGACCTTTTGCCTGAAACGTAGGACGTGGAACGTAGGACGTAGTTACGTACCACGCCCAACGTTCTACGGTAACTTATAATGACAACACTTATGCAAAACAGTCAGCCTCCCTATCTCCTCGGCATCGACCAGGGCAGCAGCGGCAGCCGCGCCCTGGTGATGGATCGGGCCGGGCAAGTGCGGGGCTACGGCTACCGCTCGTTGCCGCGGCTCTACCCCCAACCCGGCTGGGTCGAACAAGACCCGGACCTGGTTGTCCGGGGCGTGGTCGAGGCCATGGCCGAAGCCCTGAGTGACGCGGGCTGCCGGCCGGCCGATATCGCCGCCTGCGGCATTGCCTGCCAGCGTAACACCGATTTTGTCTGGAACGCCCGCACCGGACAAGCCCTGGCCAATGCCATTACCTGGCAAGATTTGCGCACGCTACCGCTGATCGATGAGCTGGCCGCTTGGCCGCAAGCGGACCAGCGCCGCCAGCGGCTGGGCTCTTTCCCCGGTCCTTGGAGTTCGGCGATGCACCTGGCCTGGCGGATCCAACACGACGCCGCCGTAATCGAGGCCGCTCGTCGAGATGAACTGCGCATCGGCTTTTCCGGAGCCTGGTTGCTCCAAACTCTCGGCCAGCCGACCGGCCACCAGATGGATTACAATCTGGTCCAGCAAATGGGCCTGTACGATTTTCGGGCCGGCCGCTATTGGGCTGACTGGTTGGACCGATTGCAGATTCCACCTCAGGCCCTGCCACAGCCCGTCCCCACCGTGCATCATTTTGGCAGCCTCCGCCTCACGGCCGCAACCGGCCAGGCCACCGATGTACCGGTCCTGGCCTTGATCGGCAACGAGCAGGCCGGTCTTTTTGGCCACAACTACTTTCAGCCTGGGGACGCGGCCTGCAGCCACGGCACCGCTTCCTTTGTCGATGTCTGCGTCGGCCCGACCGCGCCGGTGCAGGACAAGCTTAACGTCTACTACGCCTGGTCGCTGCCGGAATTAGGGGCTAGGGGTCAGGGACTAGGGGTTAGGGAACCGGGACCAGAGGAGCAGGGGAGCAGAGGCGTTGAGAACAATTACCAATCCTCCAATCCTCCAATCCTCCAACCCTCCAACCCTCCAGTTTCCCACACCTTCTGCCTCGAAGCCGATACAACCGTCTCCGGCGCAGCGCTGCGGTGGATGCGCGATGAAGGGCGCATCATCGATGATTACGCCGAGATTGGACCGCTGGCGGCCTCCGTGCCTGATGCGGGTGGGGTGGTTTTTGTGCCGGCCTTTACCGGGCTCAACGTCCCTTACTACGATCCGGCGGCGCGCGGCACGATCTTTGGCCTGACCCTGGGGACGACCCGGGCGCACCTGGCTCGCGCCTTTTTGGAGTCGCTGGGCTTTCAACTGCGAGCCATTCTCGACACGATCGCTCTTGAAACCGGTCTGCGGGTGGAGCAACTGGCCCTGGGCGGCGGCATCGCCGTCAGCGATCAGGCTTGCCAGATTCAGGCTGACTTGTTGGGCATTCCCACCGTCCGGCCGGCCTTCACCGAGATTGCCGCCCGGGGCGCGGCGCTACTGGCCGGTTTGGGGGCCGGGGTGTGGTCATCGTTGGCGGAGCTACCGCCCCTGCCCGGCGCCAAGACCGTCTTCGAGCCGGCCCTCTCCGCCGATCAACGCGATGTGGCCTACGACCGCTGGAATAAGGCCATCGAACGGACCAAGGGGTGGGGAGAACTGAAGAGGAAATAAGTTGGCTACAACAAACCGTCTTTCGAACGAGTGTTAAATTCAGCCGCACTTAAAACTCGAAACGCTTCTGTCTTCAGCTCGCGTAGAAAGTGACGATTGTCGGAAACAAGGTACTGAACACTCAGCAAAGGCACCAATAAACGCGTCAGCTTTAACGGGCAAACCGAGACCAGCATACTTTTCAACCAGAACACGTGGTGTTGGTTCATCGACGATGAAGGCAAAATCATAAGCTTCAAACAATCGATAAAAGCGGCGTATTTGTTCTGGAGTCTTTGAATTGCGCGTAACTTCTTGGGCAATCAAACGAGGAAGAATCAAAATAAGACCCGGTCCAACGGCATCAAGCAAATTTGCGGCTTCAGGGCTACTCGCTTGCAAACCGGGAATAAGTACGCTGCTATCGATACAGATGCGCATACTCAGCCTCAAAAATATCTTGGCGAGTCTGTCGCAATCGTTGGATGACCTCTTCTTTGGTCAAGCCCACCTGCAACCCGCCCTCTCGTTGAATTTGCTCGCGCAGCGCCGTCAACTCTTGCAGCCAGGCGCGACGCTGATAGGCGGTGTTCAGCAGTTGGGTCAGGACATCAACCGGGTTTGACTGGTTTTGCTCGGCCAGTTCCTGTAATTGATCAAATAAGTGAGTTGGAAGTTGAATGGAAACTGTTTTATTGTTCACTGTTGCGTTACCTCGACAGCTAAAAACAAACCAAGTGTTATTACGCTTGATATTGTAGCAAGATAGACTTAGGATTGACAATAAAGGTACACCAACCTATGCAGAATTCAATTCTACTCGATGATTGGCAAGACCCCACCGTTTTTGGCCGCCACAAACTACCCGGTCACGCTCCGACGATCCCCTTTCTCACCCTCGAGACCGCGCACGCCGGCCGGCGAGACGATTCGCCTTGTGTACGGCTGCTCAATGGGCGCTGGAAGTTTTTTCTCGCCGCCAATCCCGCTGCCGTCCCGGCGGATTTTCACCTGGAAGACTATAATACGGACGACTGGCCGGAAATTGAGGTGCCGGGCCACTGGATGCTGCAAGGCTTCGACCGGCCCATCTACACCAACCTCAAGTATCCTTTTCCGCCCAACCCGCCCTTTGTGCCGGCAGATGACAACCCGACCGGCCTCTACCAGCATAAATTCAACCTCCCCACCGAGTGGACGGACCGCCAGATCTTTATCTGTTTTGAGGGCGTCGAGTCCGCTTTTTACCTCTGGCTCAACGGCCAGGCCGTCGGCTACAGCCAGGGGTCCCGCCTGCCGGCCGAGTTCGATCTGACGCCGTACCTGCAGTCCGGCCCAAATACGCTGACGGCCATGGTTATCCGCTGGAGCGACGGCAGCTATCTGGAAGACCAGGATCACTGGTGGTTTGCCGGCATCTTCCGCGATGTCTACCTCTACGCGACGCCCAAAATCCACATTTTTGACCTTTTCGCCCGGCCCGAGTTGGACGACGATTATCACCACGGCCGGCTGCGCGTCGAGGCCAAAATCAGTTTTTTCGATCCGTCCTCCCCGGCCGATTATCACGGCCAGGTCCGGCGCGGCCCCGAACCAACCGGCTACGAAATCGAACTCCACCTCTTTGATCCGGCTGGCCAGGCCGTCATTGAACCGGGGCGAGTCCCGGTTGAGGTTTCGGACTGGGACATCACCCGGGTGCGGTTTGAGCAGCGAGTCGAAGCACCCCAGCAGTGGTCGGCGGAGAGGCCCAATCTTTACACGCTGGTGCTGGCCTTGAAGGACGCCCAGGGCCGGCTGATCGAGGCCATCAACCAGCGGATCGGCTTCCGCCGGGTCGAGATCAAAGACCGCGAGTTGCTGATCAATGGCCGGCCGGTGCTGATCAAAGGGGTTAACCGGCATGAGTTCGAGGCGGGGCGCGGCAAAGCGGTGACGGTAGAGTCGATGCTGGCCGACATCAAGCTGCTCAAGCAGTTCAACTTCAACGCTGTGCGGACCAGCCACTATCCCAACGATCCACGCTGGTACGATCTGTGCGATCAGTACGGCCTCTACCTGATCGATGAGGCAGACCTTGAGACGCATGGCATCTTTAACAAGCCGGCCAACGAGACTCAGTGGCTGCCGGCTATGCTCGATCGCAGCGTGCGGATGGTCGAGCGAGACAAAAACCACCCCAGCATCATTCTCTGGTCCCTGGGCAACGAGAGCGGTTACGGCCCCAACCACGAGGCCATGGCCGGCTGGATTCGGGCCTACGATCCATCCCGTCCGCTCCACTACGAAGGCGCTATCTCACCCTATACCATTTTGCAGCAAGAAAACGCCCTTCGAGGGCGCCTCAGCCAGGAACAAAAAGAGGCGGCCATGCGCCGCGGTTGGCGTAACGGTCCCAACGTCAGCGATATCTACTGCCCGATGTATCCTTCAATCGACCTGATAGTGGCTTACACCGCAGATCCGGCTAATACCCGCCCGCTAATTATGTGCGAATACGCCCACTCGATGGGCAACAGCACCGGCAACTTCAAAGAATACTGGGACGCCATCGAGCGCTACCCCGGACTCCAGGGCGGCTTTATCTGGGACTGGGTCGATCAGGGAATCCTGAAAGTGGACGAGCTGGGCCGAGAATATCTGGCCTACGGCGGCGATTTTGGCGAACCGATTCACGATTGGAACTTCTGCTTCAACGGCCTCATCGCGCCGGACCGCACTCCCCACCCGGCCTTGTGGGAGTGCAAGAAGGTCTTGCAACCGGTCAAGATGACCCTGCTTGAAGCCCGTCAAGGTTTAGAAACCTGGCCGCTTATTCTGGAAATTACCAACCAACAGGATTTTACCGACCTCTCAGCCTGGGTCGCCGGCTGGGAGCTGTTGGCCGATGGCGAGGTTCAAGCTCAAGGCCAGCTTGATCTGCCTCATCTTCCCCCCGGCGAGGGTCGAGCGGTGCCACTGACGTTACCGTCGCTGCACCGGCCGGCCGGCGCCGAGATCTTTTTAACCGTGCGCTTCCGTCTGGCCGAGGCGACTCCGTGGGCCGAAGCCGGCCACGAACTGGCCTGGGAGCAGTTCAAGCTACCCTTTGAGTCTCCGCCACTGCCCCCCCTAAGGCTCGATCAGATCCCTACCCTCCACCTGAAAGAGACAGTCTCTACCGTAGAGATCACGGGCTCGGATTTTCGATTGGAGTTTGACCCAGCGGCGGCCCGGTTGACCGGCTGGCACTGCCAGGGCGTCGATCTGCTGCAAGCCGGGCCGACCCTCAACGTCTGGCGCGCCCCAACCGATAACGATGGCCTCAAGTGGAATGCGGAAGCGATGGACAAGCTGCTCGGCCAGTGGCTGGCCGCCGGCTTGGATCGGCTGGAACAGCAGGTTGAAGCGATGCGAGTCGAGCAGCGCTCACCGCAGCTAGTGCGGATCGAAACCGTGATTGTCGCGCATGCCGGTGAACAGCCCGGTTTCCGGCACCGGCAGATTTACACCGTCTACGGCACGGGCGATATTGTCATTGATAACTACCTTGAAGCTGATCCGCGCCTGCCGCCGCTGCCCCGCGTCGGCCTGAGCCTGACCCTGCCGCCCGGCTTCGAGCAGTTTAGCTGGTACGGACGCGGTCCGCACGAGAGCTATATCGACCGGAACAGCGGGGCCGCGATCGGCCGGTATCGGGGGACGGTGGCTGAGCAGTATGTGCCCTACCCCATGCCCCAAGAAAACGGCAACAAAACCGACGTCCGTTGGCTAACCGTAACCAATGAGGCTGGCTTTGGCTTGTTGGTCATGGGCCAGCCGCCGCTGGAAGCCGGGGTTAGCCACTACCCCGCTCGAGATCTGTACCGGGCCTTCCACCCTAATGAACTAACCCGTCGCCCTGAGACTATTCTCACTCTCGATCTCAGGCAAAGCGGGTTGGGGGGCGCGAGCTGCGGTCCCGGTCCGCTGTCGCAGTACCTGCTTTGGCCCGGAACGTTTCGCTTTCAGATCCGCCTGCGATCAATCAAAATCGGCCGGGATGATCCGGCTGAATTGAGTCGCCAACAATTTCCAGAGGCCTAACCAAGGCGCGGTGAGACGTCGTCAGTCCGCGGGGGGCGCAATAAATCAGCTTCGGTTTGCAACCAGAGTTGTTCTACCGGGCCGGAACGTGTACAATAGTGAACGTTAAATAGCATCTCTGCCCCAATACAGGGTGTGTTAACGAGCCTATATCAAAGTATGTTTGTAAGGAGAAAAACATGAGCCAAAGCGTCTTAGATCTTAAACTCACGGTTAAAGCGGAAACTACACTGCTTAACGAAATATATGATAAGGTTACCTGCGGCAGTGCCGACAGCGAAGCCATTGCTGAAGCGCTCACCAGCGTAGTAGAACAGGCTATTAAGGAAGCGGGGGTTTCTGGTAATTTTGCCGTGGAGTTCCATTGTGGTCAGGTCCAAAAGACCTACCTGGCCGGCGGTGGCCTGAATGCCCGCGAGTGGATGGAAACCGATACCCCCGCCCAAGATCTTAAATCCCCTAAAGGCATCGACGAGCGATTATAATCCTCAGACATCGATGTAGCCTGTGCAGTATACTCCTCCAATCCATTAATAAGTTGCCAATGACCGGCACACGAATTTGTGTCGGTCAATTTGATTAGCACCGTTGACAATTTTAGAGGTTTGCTAAATGCCAAAAATCACCTTTATCGGGGCAGGCAGTACTGTTTTTGCCAAAAACTTGCTGGGGGATATTCTCAACTACCCCGAACTGAGCGAGTCTATCATTACCCTGTTTGACATCGATGAGCAGCGCTTGGCCGAGTCGGCCACGGTAGCCTATCATCTGGTGGATCGACTTAAGGTCAACCCTTCAATTGAAACAACCACCGACCGCCGCGCCGCTTTGGACGGAGCCGATTATGCCATCGCCATGTTTCAGATTGGCGGCTATAAACCCAGCACCGTCATCGACTTTGAGATTCCCAAGAAATATGGCCTGCGCCAGACCATCGGCGATACGCTGGGCATCGGTGGGATTATGCGAGCCCTGCGCACTATTCCGCCACTGTTGGAAATGACCGCCGAGATGGAAGCCCTGTGCCCCCACGTAACCTTCCTCAACTACGTCAACCCGATGGCGATGAACTGCTGGGCCATGTTCCGAACCAGCAAAATTCACACGGTGGGGCTGTGCCATAGCGTACCGCATACTGCCGCTGAACTGGCCGAGGACCTGAACCTGCCCGTTACAGCGATCAATTATCTGGTCGCCGGGATCAACCATGTGGCTTTCTACCTCAAGTTTGAGGACCAACACGGCAACGACCTTTATCCCCGGCTCCGTCAGGTGATCAGTGAGGGGCGCGTGCCGGATTGGAACCGCGTCCGCTATGAAGTCTTTCGCCGGCTGGGCTACTTTGTAACCGAGTCCAGCGAGCACTTCAGCGAGTACGTGCCCTGGTTTATTAAGCGCGATCGGCCCGACTTGATCGACAAGTATAACATCCCGCTCGATGAGTACCTCGGCCGCTGCGAGGCCCAGATCAAAGCCTGGGAGTACGCTCAAAAAACCAGGCAAGATCCGGCTCGCTACAACCGGGCTAACTTGGCCCGCGAGTTGGAGCCGCTAAAAATGATGCCTCGCTCCAAAGCGCATGCCCTGCAAAGCCTGGACAAGATCGATGAGATCAGGCCGAGTGTCGAATACGGATCACAGATCATCTACGCGATGGAAAGCGGCCAACCGGTTCGCATTTACGGCAACGTGGCCAACCACGGCTTGATCGATAACTTACCGGACGGCTGCTGTGTCGAGGTACCCTGTTTGGTCGATAAGAATGGCGTCCAACCGGTGCGCATTGGCAGCCTGCCGCCGCAGTTAGCGGCGCTGATGCAGACCAACATTAACGTGCAAGCCCTGACCGTTGAAGCGGCTCTGACCCGCAAACGCGACCATATCTACCACGCTGCCATGCTCGATCCCCACACCGCGGCGGAGTTGGATTTGGAACAGATCGGGAATTTGGTCGATGAGTTGATCGAGGCGCATGGAGAGTGGTTACCGAAGTATGATTAGGTCTTTGTTACCCAGAATGGAGCCAACCTATGTCCTTTAACCCCACGGATCATGGCCACCGCCGGCTCAATCCCCTGACCGGCGAGTGGATTACCGTTGCCCCGCACCGCACCAAGCGTCCCTGGCGCGGCCAGGTGGAAAAAGCCGCCCCGGAAACGCTGCCGGAGTACGACCCATCTTGCTACCTTTGCCCCGGCAATGAGCGCTCCGGTGGCCAGCAAAACCCGCCTTACGACAGCACCTTTGTTTTTCAGAACGATTTCTCTTCTCTCCTGCCCGACGTACCGGCCGGCACTTACGCGCCTCACCCGCTCCTCCACGCCGAGAGCGAGCCGGGCATTTGCCGGGTAATGTGCTTTTCACCCCGCCACGATTTAACCTTGCCAGAAATGAGCAGAGCCGACATTCGGCAGGTGGTCGATGTTTGGGCGGAGCAAATTGAGGAATTAGGGCAAAGCTATCGCTGGGTGCAGATTTTTGAAAATAAGGGGGCAATGATGGGCTGCTCGAACCCGCACCCGCACTGCCAGATTTGGGCCCAGCCTTCGCTGCCCAACGAGCCACGCAAAGAAGATCGCCGACAGCAGGATTATTTTGAAAAACACGGTGCGCCCCTCCTGGTCGATTACGCCCAGTTGGAGCTGGAGCACCAGGAGCGGATCGTCTTAGAGAATGACCACTGGCTGGCGGTAGTTCCCTTTTGGGCGATGTGGCCTTTTGAAACGCTCCTGCTACCCAGGCGCCATGTTCTGCGCCTACCCGACCTGGTCGACGCCGAACGCACCGCCCTGGCCGACATTATGAAACGGCTGCTGACTCGCTACGACAACCTGTTCGAAACCTCGTTTCCCTACTCCATGGGCTGGCACGGCGCGCCCACGGACGAGGCAGACTATCCGTACTGGCAGCTTCACGCGCACTACTACCCGCCGCTGCTGCGCTCGGCCACGGTCAAAAAATTTATGGTCGGCTACGAGATGCTGGGCGAACCCCAACGCGACTTGACCCCGGAGCAAGCCGCCCAACGTTTACAGGCCCAGTCCGAAGTCCACTATAAGAGCATCCGGGTCGTCTGAGCCGGTAGATTAACCGTGACATAAAAACGGAGTGAAAAAGATCACTTTTTCACTCCGTTTTTATGTCACGGTTATGGGGCTAACCCCTGAAACCTTACAAGTTTAAGACTGTGAAACGATAGCCTAGATTTCCAACGACTCGCCCGCCTCGAGCACCACCGGTTTGGCTTCGGTTTCAGTCTCGACCCGCTTGGCCCAGGCTGCGGCATCCTGCTTAATAGGCGGAAAGGTATTGTAGTGGCAGGGCACCACCATTTTAGGCTTGATCCATTTAATGGCCTGGATGGAGTCGTCCGGCCCCATAGTGAAATTATCCCCAATAGGCACCACCAGCAAATCGACGTCGCTGTAAAGCTGCATATCCGTGAAGAGTGCCGTATCGCAGGCAAAGTAGAGCCTTTTGCCCTCGGCCGTGATCAACAGCCCCGCCGGGTTACCCCCGTTGCTGCCGTCCGGCAACATCGATGTGTGATGGGCGATGGTCAGTTTCAGGTGACCGAACTCGTGCTTGCAGCCACCGCCCAGATTTTGGGAGTAAGCATTCTCAACACCCTGACTACCTAGCCAGCCAACAATTTCAAAGTTAGAGATGCACTGGGCCCCGCTGCGCTTGGCAATCGAGACCAAATCCTCCACGTGGTCAAAGTGTCCATGCGACACAATGATAAAATCCGGATTAACCGAGTCGGCGGCTACATCGGTCAGGGGATTGCTGGTGAAAAAGGGATCAATCAATACCTTTTTACCCCCAATATCCAACATATGCGTATTGTGACCAAAAAAAGTTAGTTTGATCGCCATGGTTGCTGCTCCTCTCTTCTAATAAATTGTGACGAAAACACCATTGTTTAGGCCATCAGTATAGCAAACATGGCGGAGCTGTGCCAAATTCTTCCCAGATCGACGAGGAGACGGGTCTCATTCTGTCTGGCTCTCTGGCCTCCAAACCAGCCGGAAACCGGCTAACCGCCGGTGGTAGAAATTCTAACCGATTTCCAGTAGATTAGGACTAAAGCAGGGTTGACGCTCATCGCTTTTGCAACTATACTTTCGTTAAAAGTTTTACAAGACCGACCATCAATTCCCCCTCGATTCATTCTTAATTCACAGAACATAATCTAGTCCCCTAAGAGAGAGTGGAGATATGACCATGACAAATAAACCCCAGATAGACTGGGTTGGGCAAACTCTCGGCAATCGCTATCGCATTGAAAGCCTCTTGGGCCAGGGCGGTATGTCCACGGTCTACAGAGCTACCGACCCTAATTTGCGGCGCGAGGTCGCGATCAAGGTTATTCATCCCCATCTATCCCGCGACCCAGAGTTCGTCCGCCGTTTCGAGCAGGAAGCCGCCTCGATCGCTCAACTGCGGCACCCTAACATTATCCAGGTCTATGACTTCAACCACGATGACAAAATATATTACATCGTGTTGGAGTATATCGATGGCCAGGATCTTAAGCAGCGGCTTAAGAGTAGTAGCGATAGCGGCCGGGTCTTTACCGTCAAAGACGCCGTCACGATTATGGCCTCTATTTGTGATGCCGTCGCTTACGCCCACGAGCGGGGCATGATCCACCGCGACCTCAAGCCGGCTAATGTGATGTTGACGGCCAAGAACCAGCCGGTCTTAACCGACTTCGGGGTGGCTAAACTGCTCGATGGGCTCGACCATACCGCGACCGGAGCCATTGTCGGTACGGCCAAGTATATGTCGCCGGAGCAGGCCAAAGGCGAGCGCCCCGACGAACGCAGCGACATCTATTCGCTGGGCGTGATGCTCTATGAGATGATTGCCGGCCGGCCTCCCTTTGATGCTGATACGACCGTGGCTGTTCTAATGAAGCATGTCAATGAACCGGTGCCGGATATTCGACAGCTTCACCGGAATCTACCCGAAGATGTCGTCAGAATTCTGAACAAAGCTTTAGCCAAAGATAAGCGCGATCGATATCAGACTGCTTTTCAGATGGCGGTCGCGCTCAAGTCCGTCCAGCAATTTCCGGTCCAAGGGGAACACGCGGACGAATCAGCCCGAACGACGGTGGCCTCCGTCCGGCTGCAAGACATAACGGGAGCCCCCCTAGCCGCCACCATACCGCCGCCGGCCACCATGCCAAAATCTGGCTCTAAGCTGCCGCTAATCCTCGGCGGTGTGGCGATGGCGTTGTTGGCGCTGTTGGGGATCGGGGCCTTGGCCTTCTTCTCCTTGGCCGACTCAACCAATGGCTCATTAGGAGAGACCGGTAAAACGGTGGCTGAAGCTTCGCCCGGTAGCGAAACGGCGACCGAGATCGAACCGGTCGTCAATGAGCCGGAGGCGGCCGAGCCTACGGTTGAACCGGTTGAAACGACCCCGCCGGCCTCAGTGACCGAGGAGCAAACTGAAACCCAACCGGAGGCCGCCGAGGTTGAACCTGTTAACACTTTATCCCAAACCGAGAGCCCTGGCCGCGAGGGTATGGTCCGCGTGCCGGGTGGCACCTACTCTGTCGGAGTCGATGGGGCGGGGCGCGAGCAAGCCGAGCGCCAGCAAGTTGAGTTAGAACCCTTCTGGCTGGATTTGCGCGAAGTCACCAACAGCCAATACGCTGAGTTTCTAGCCGAAACGGATAATCCGCTGCCTTCCAGTTGGTCAGGCGATAGCTATCCGAACGGCCAAGAGCAACACCCCGTCCGCGGCGTGACCTGGGACCAGGCGGTCGCCTATTGTGAGTGGCAAGGCAAACGCCTCCCCACCGAAGCGGAGTGGGAAGTGGCCGCGCGCGGCCAAGATGGCCGCCTCTATCCCTGGGGCGACAACCTACAAGCGGTTGAACTTCCTCGAGCCGGGACTTATCCGGTTGGAACCAAGTTAACTAACCAGAGTCCTTTTGGTCTGCTCGATATGGCCGGCAATGTCTGGGAGTGGGTGGATCAACCCTATGCCCCGCTAGAGGACGATAGCTTCCGCATCCTGCGCGGCGGCTCCAATGATTTTCTCAAAGATATGGCCTTCCGGCTTCAGGGTGCGCCCAATATTCCGACGATGGTCGCTTCCGCCGGAATTCGCTGCGCGGCGGACCTCACGCCGGACGAACTTGACCAGGGTCCGGATGGGGCCACTGCCCGTAGTGACGGGATCATCTTGGAAGACACCTTTGGTGATCCGGGCAGTGGCTGGCCCATTTTGGCCGAAGGAACCTACCTCTTTGGCTATCATCCGCCCGACTACTATCACGTCGAAGTCAGTACCGCCGATGATTATACCGCTCTCTCCCGCGAACCGGAGGTGGAGGATGCCACTGTGGAGACTGAAGTCATCGTGGAAAGCACCAATACGCCAGATGGCGACTTTCGCTATGGTCTGGCCGTGCGCCGAGTCTCACCCATTGAATTTTATGCCTTTACGGTTTCCCCCCGCACAAACAGTTGGGCCGTGCTCAAAAGCTCCGCCTCCGGGTTAGTCACGCTTGATGACGGCAGCGTGGATTCGTTGCAGGGCATGGTCCCCAAGGTACCAGACCTCTTACGGGTCGATGCTGAAGGTGATCAGTTTACCTTTTCAATCAACAATGAGGTTGTTAGCCAGGTCAGCGATGCCGATTTTGCCAGCGGCGAGGTTGGCTTCTTTGTCCAAACCTTCGAAGAAGACCGGGCCCATATTCATTTCGACCAACTGCTCGTTAGAGAAATCGACGCTTCCGGCGTCTCCGGACTTGAACCGGATGACTCCACCGGGGAGACGGTGGCCATGGCCGAAACCACGACCGAGCCAGCAATCGAAGAAGATGAGTTTGCAGCCACGCCCCCACCCGGCATGGTTGAGATTCCGGCGGGAACTTTTCAAATGGGTTCCACTACCGGCGAACCGGACGAACTGCCGGTCCACGACGTAACCCTCGACGCTTTCTACATGGATATCTTTGAGGTCAGCAACCGGCGCTACCGGGAATGTGTTGAAGCCGGCGGCTGTACTCCGCCCGGCTCGCCCGACTCGGCCACGATCACAAATTACTATAACGATCCGGCCTACGATAACTATCCTGTCCTTAATGTTAATTGGGACCAGGCCCAGGCTTACTGCCAGTTCTACAGTAAACGCCTGCCCACCGAAGCCGAGTGGGAGTTTGCAGCCGGTGGCCCCAACAACCTGGTTTATCCTTGGGGCAACGACTTTATCGCCGAAATCACCGCCGCCGCCCTTGATGAAGTGGTCCCGGTCGATGCTTTCCCTGAAGCCGTCAGCCCGTTTGGCCTCTATCAAATGGGTAGCAATGCTGGAGAGTGGGTGCTGGATGTCTTCAATCCTGACTTTTACAGTAGTTCACCCAAAACTAATCCGCTTAGCACCAGCGGCTTGGTCAATGACCGCATCTATCGGGGCGGTACGTTCGGCAGCACTGATTCCGGCTACTATACCACCAGCCGCCGCTTTATGGACAAGCGCGATGCCCAGAAAGTTTGGATCGGTTTTCGCTGCGCGCAGGATCAGTAAGCTTTTCATCTGTCAGCTAGCAAAAAGGTGTGGCAACGAGCCACACCTTTTTTATTTTCTTCGCTAAAGATAACCCTTTTCTCATTTTATTCATAGACAGTTCCCATTTTCTTTTATTAGAGTTGGAGGCGGTGACCGGCAGCCTCTAACCTGACAAGATCGTTGCAATTAAAACAACAGCGTTCAAACGTTTTACTCCCCGGAAAAACCCAAAGTTACTCTCCAATTTTCGGTAGCAATCAGCCAGATTTTGGCTGGGTTAGGAAGAATTAACTATGATTAATTTCAAATTGCCTGAGTGTGGCCAACGACGGATAAGTTTAGCCTGGTTTTTCAGCCTAAGCCTTCTGCTAGTGGTCGCCAGCGGTTGTACCGCTCAAGTCGCCGGTGACTCAGCGATGTCCTTCGTCATTGAGTCCCAGGCCCCGACAAATCCCGCTTCGCCAGCGACGGCTGAAATAGACCAGGATGACGCTACTCTCCTTACTTCCACCAGTGAACCGGTAGTCAGCGATGTAACCACTAACGCGGCCGACTACCCCGGTCTCAAAATCCCTCGCTATGAAAAATTTGAAATCACGTTTCAGGTCGCTACCCAAGCGGAGAATCTGCAGTTACCGTTCGATCCGGCTCCGCCGCCCGGCCTTGCCCCGGGGCAAGGCATCAGCGTCGATGCCCTGTTTACGCCAGACAACTGGCAAACGGTCTTTGTCCAGCCTGCCTTCCTTTACCAAGATTTCCAGGTCGAAGAGCGGGAAGAGCGGCTGTGGCTCTACCCTGATAACAACTCCGCTTGGAAAGTACGCTTTGCGCCCCACCAGACCGGGGAGTGGCAATTTAAACTCAGAGCCCAAGATCGCGGTGGTATTTTTGAAAGCAATCCTTCTTCCTTTGAGGTGGCGCCTTCCAACAACAAGGGCTTTATCCGGGTCAGCCAAAGCGATCCGCGCTACTTTGAATTTGATGATGGCAGCTACTTTCCGGCGCTTGGCTATAATTACGGCAATTCGGCCGATGAGGAAACCTTTAAGTCTCTGTCTGATAATGGCATTCAATTCCTCCGCATCTGGTTGACGTCACGCTTTCAAATTTATGGTTCAGCTTGGAGCCCATGGCGCTCGTTTAACAGGGCTCACAATCCCCAAGAACCGGATGCCCGGCTCAGGCATAATGGTCTGGGATCTTTTGGCGAAGGGGTGGTTCAGCCCGTCGCTTTGGCAGAGAGCGAGGTTGCCCTTTGGCTCTCGCACAATGAAAAGCTCTTTGACGACGGGATTCAGTGGGACTTCAATCCCTGCATGATGTACGGTTTCGACTCGTACTCGGCGGCTGTTAAACCCAACACCGACTACCGGGTGCGGGTCCGGTATCAACCTCAATCGCTAACCGGCCCCAGAATCCCCAACCAGCCCTACGGCTTTACCGTTAAGCTCGGCGGCTGGCTTTGGGACGAAAATGACGAGACTTACCGCTGTGATTATCCGGGTGTTGGTGAAACCGTAGCGGCCAGCTATGGAACCGAGAACTTACCTGCCAGCTATCCGGATCCGGATCATCCCGGCTGGGAGATTTTGGAAGGCCACTTTAACAGCGGTGATGGCAATTTCCTGGATCTGGTCTATCTGGCTATCGAGAACGCCTCAGCCGGCAATGTCTTTGTCGATCAGGTCTGGCTGGAAGAAAAGTTAGGCGAAGGGGAATACGGGCCCAATATTTTCCGCAATTCCAGAATGGCGACTCACCAATACTTTTCTCAACACGGCTCCTACTTGTTTGACCAAACACTGGCCCTGGCCGAAAAGTATGACCTTTACTTGAAGTTGGTAATTTTGGAAAAACAAGATTATGTACTGAGCATCTTCGAACCGGATGGATCGCTCTCAAGCACCCAGCCTTATGACAATGGTTACCAATTGTTGTATGGCAACGGCCGCGAAGTCGAAGGTAAAACCAAAATCCGTTGGCTGCAAGAGGCCTACTGGCGTTATCTTCAGGCCCGTTGGGGTTACTCGACCAGCATCCATTCCTGGGAACTGGTGAACGAAGGCGACCCCAATAGTACGGGGCACTACATTCTTACCGACGAAATGGGCAAGTATTTCCGCACCGCTTTTGTTCCGGAAGGTCAGGCTACCCCTCACCCCAATCACCATCTGGTCACCACTTCATTTTGGCACAGCTTTCCCCTGGATTTCTGGTCCAGTTCGGAATATGCCTATGTTGATTACGCCGATGTTCATTCGTACGCCAGCCCGGATGGGGTGCCCCCGCTGGCTCATGTGTACTCGCCCGCTGATTTCTATGACATCGCTCTCTTTTCCCAAAAGTTCAGTATGTACCATGGAGCTAAACAGGCGGACGGCCCCGGTAAGCCGGTGGTTCGCGGTGAAGTTGGCTTTTCCTCCAAAGGTTCAGAGCTTTTTACGCCCAGTACGGCTCAGGGCTTGTGGCTGCACAATTTGATTTGGGCCGGCCTCAACCCGGGCGGTCTAATCGAGCTTACCTGGACCGGCAACGATTGGTTTGACTTCTCCGACCAAGCTGAAGAGGTTGATCATCGCCCGATGTTCAAAGCCTACTACAACTTCATCCAGGATATTCCTCTCAACAATGGCTATTATCAGGATGCCGCAGCCTCAAGTTCGAGTCCGGATTTGCGCGTCTGGGGGCAAAAAGACGTTGTTAATGGCCGGGCTCACTTGTGGCTTCAGAACAGACAACATACTTGGGCCAACCGGGTCAACGATGTCCCTCCAGACGCCATTTCGGACACAATCTCGCTCCCCGGCTTTGTGCCTGGCCGAGCATACACGCTTGAACGGTGGGATACGACCGAACCCGATCCAGAACGCCAGATTTTTGCCACAGAGACGGTTACCGCTCAAGCCAATGGCTCTCTTGACTTTGCAGTTGAAAACCTGACCGCGGACATCGCGGTGAAAGTTTTTCCTGCCGAATGAATTCCAAGGGGTAACTGGTGGTTTGGCGGCCATCAAAAAAGCAGTACCTGGTTGAATAATTCTCGCAACCAATGATATAATCGAGGATGTGACCGGTTTATTCAAAACCGGTCTTTTTTTACCTCATCCTTGAAAATCTATCACTAAAGGAACCTGTTATGATTTCACCTCGACACGCCCTCAAACAGTACTTCGGCTTCGACCAGTTTCGACCTGGCCAGGAAGAAGCTGTCCAACGAGTCTTGGCCGGTCAATCTACGTTGCTGGTTATGCCCACCGGCTCCGGCAAATCGCTGACCTACCAGCTCCCCGCCCTACTTCTACCCGGCCTAACCCTGGTCATTTCACCCCTAATCGCTCTGATGAAAGACCAGGTTGATCAGTTGACCGAACTTGGCCTGCCGGTCACCTTCATCAATAGCGCGCTGCCTAACCACGAGATCAACCACCGCTTACGGGCGGTGCGCGAAGGGCACGTTAAACTTCTTTACGTCGCTCCCGAGCGGCTGCGCAACCGAGCTTTTACAGCCAGTCTGGCCAAGACCAAAATCAGTCTGCTGGCCGTCGACGAAGCGCACTGCGTCAGCCAGTGGGGCCATGATTTTCGGCCCGACTACCTGCAGATCGGCCCGATCTGGCAGGCGATGGGTCGCCCGCCCCTGCTGGCCACCACCGCGACCGCTACCCCCAAAGTTCAACGCGATATCGTCAACCTGCTTGATCTGCCCAAAGGCACCCGGCCAATTGTCACCGGTTTTAACCGCCCGAATCTTAGCCTGCGGGTGCTCCACTTGCCGGACAGCCAGGTGAAGCTGCAAGCTCTGGCCGATCTGCTGCCCCGGATCAGCGGTAAGGTGATCGTCTATACCGCTACCCGGCGCAACACCGATGAAGTGGCCAATTACATTCGCGCTCGCCTGGGTTTGTCGGCCGAAGCTTACCACGCCGGCTTGGACCGGGAGACACGCCATCGCGTCCAAACTGCGTTTATGGCCGACAAAATTCCGATTATCGTGGCCACAAACGCCTTTGGGATGGGGATCGATAAGCCCGACGTGCGAGCCGTGATTCACTACAATATGCCCGCCAATGTGGAAGCCTACTATCAAGAAGCCGGTCGAGCCGGGCGCGATGGGCTACCCGCCGAGTGTGTCCTGCTGTTTGCCGCCGACGACCAGCGGCTCCAACACTTTCTCATCACCAGTGATACCCCGACCGCCGAAGATTTGAGTCTGGTCTATGCTCAATTGGAGCGCAGCGCCGACAGTAAGGGCGAGATCTACTTCGCCCTGCCCGAGTTGGCCCAAATTGTGGGGCTATATCCGGTGAAACTGCGCGTTGTCCTCAGCGAGCTAGAAATCGCCAATGCTCTACTTCATCTGGGTAATGAAGAGGGTTATAATCACTGGCGCGTCCTGCCGCTGACCGACACGGCGCTGCGCCACCGCAGCGAAGCGATCCAACGCCGTACCCAAATTCGCCTGGATTTGCTGGAGGCGATGCTCAACTACGTCCACCTGACCAGTTGTCGCCGGCGTTATATACTCAACTACTTTGGCGATGAAAGCCCGCCTAATGCCCCTAACTGCTGCGACAACCATGCTGCTGACAGTGTCGCGTCGCTGCCTAAAGCAGTCACGCCTCAAGAGTGGGCTCCGCTGGTGGTCCTGGAAACGGTGCGGACCCTCTCTCACGCGGTGGGGCGTAAGCGGCTGGTTCAAATCCTCTTGGGTTCACAGGCTCGCCAACTCCAAGCAATGGGCTACGATCGCCACAAATTTTTTGGCAAACTCAGTCTGCTCAGTCGATCAGAGGTTACGGTCCTTGTTGACAGTCTGCTGCGGCTGCGCTACCTGCGGCTCAGCGGTGGTGAACTGCCGGTTTTGTCGCTAACCCCGGCCGGCCATGAAGCGCTGGAGGCTCGAGCCGCTTTGCCGGTGACGCTCCCCGAAATGCCGTCACTAAGAAACGGCAACCAACGGGGCCAAGACAACGACAAGAGTCGTTCGAGCACGGTCTCGTTGACCGGCGATCTGTTTCAAGCCGGGCTGACGCCGGCCCAAATCGCCCATGAACGCGGCCTCTCCGAGGATACGGTTTACAACCACCTTTCTCGCTTGATTGAGGACAAGTACCTCTTGCTCCACCAAGTTGTCCCTCCGGACATCGAAGCCAAAATTCTGGCGGCGGTCGAAACGATTGGCAGCACGGCTAGACTGACCCCGCTCAAAGCCGTTCTCGCTGAGTCTATTTCCTTTGGTCAAATCAAGTGTGTGCTCACGGCACATCCTGAGTGGGTCAACAACCAGCAGAACCAGCCAGCCAATCCTCCAGACCTCCAGTCCTCTCCCTTGCCGGTTCCGCCCTCCCGTAAGCTTGAAAAGCCCCCAGTTTTAGACCAGCCAGCTCCCACCCCAATTATCCTCGAGGCGGTGGCCAAATTAGGCGGGCAACTGGGACGGACGGGCCTGGTTCAGCTCCTCAGCGGCTCTCAGGCGGCCTGGCTTGACCCGTTTCGAGGACATTCAGCCTACGGGCAACTTAACCATCTCACTCAAAGGACCATCCTTCTTTGCCTGGATAATCTCATCGAGCAGGGGCAACTTAGGGTCACCGGCGGCGCACGGCCCAAGCTCATTCTCCCGCCGGGGCCAGAAGCTAGTCGAGCCTGTGACCCTGAGCGATCCATACCCTCGGGGCCGTCACAGAATTAATCGACGAGGGTCTGTCAGGATAAAACTGGGCCACAACCAAGGTCGCGAGCGCAGCTCCCAGTCTTGCCTTTCTTACGGTTTTCTGGCACAACTTCTCTTCATGACGGCCTTAAAACCAGGTCAAATCCTACAACTAAGTAACCGGCTGTGGAGCCTGCGCCAGGTGACGCCCCGGGCGGGCCGACACTTAGACTTGGAAGCTATCGGCGCGTCCGAAGCGGCCATGGGCATGATGCGGTCGCTAAAGGCGGTGTTGATCGGCCCTGATCTCTTTATCGAGCAGCGGCGGAGCGGTTACTGGCAGGCGAACCTGGACTCGGACTGGCAAGAGACAGCCTTAGGTCCGGTGCTGATTTGCCGGCCGGCCACCGCCCTCGATCTGTTGAAGGCGCACACGAGCGCACCGCCCCAAGGCGACCTGGCTAACGAGTTCAGTTGGTCTTACTCGCGGGATCGTAAGTACCGGTATTGCCGGCGAGCGTATTACTATCACTACTATGCCGCCTGGGAAGGCTGGCGCTCGGATGCGCCGGCTCCGGTCCAGCAAGCTTACCTGCTTAAGAATTTGACCGACCTACCGCGGTGGGCCGGGGCTCTAGTCCATAAGACGATCCAACTGGCTCTAACCCGGCTGAAAAGCGGTCAGCCCGCTGCCGATGAAGCTTTACTGGCTCATATGCGTCGCCGGGCTGAAGCCGATTTTGAAAGTTCTCACAGCGGGCACTTCCGGCAAAAGCCTAACCAGTTGACCGGTTTTCAAGAGCACTACTACCCCCGCTCTACAACTAAAGAAACCTGGCTACAGAGCTGGCAGACAGCCGAGCAACTGCTCAGCCGGTTTATTCACTCGCCGCTTTACCTTTTCCTCAAACAACAGCCCCCTGAAACGTTTATCAACGTCGAGACACTACAATCATTTTTCGTGAATGAGGTTAAAGTCTGGATTCAGATGGATTTGGCCAGACTGGATGGTTCAGTCGTCACTATTTATGACTGGAAAACGGGTGATTTTGAGGAAACCGAAGCACGGTTGCAGTTGGGTGTGTACGCGCTTTTTATTCGACGAGCCTGGCCCGAGGGGGCCGGTAAGGCCGTACGTGGCCTGGTTTACAGCCTCTCATCGGAGCGTTCGCTGGAGATAACGCTGGACGAAGCGAGTCTAAGCGCTGCCCTGGCCTATCTTGAAGCGAGCAGCACCGAAATGCGCACCTTATTGCTGGATCAGGAGGCTAACTTGACCAACCTCGAGCATTTTCCAATGACAGAAGATTTGGCTCGGTGTCGCGTTTGCCAGTTTCGAGCCTTGTGCGGGCGGGACTAAGAGGGTTCTTCCATCCGGGCTAATTCTCGATCAACCAGGATTTGAATCACGTTGTTGGTCAACAGGGCGATGAAGGCAAAAGAGATCAACAGCGGAATCGCCGGGAAAAAGGGGGTTATCCCCAAGATTAAGCCGACAATGATCATCAGCGTGAAAATAGCCAGCGGATGCCGCCCCGTGATTACGGCCGCGTTGCGCAAGGCTAATCGAAAACTCGGCCGCACCAGCCGGGGGTAAAGGGCCAACATTACCAGTTGAAATATCCCCCAAAAAATACCCAGGGAGAGAAGGAAGAGGCGCAAAAAGGAAGTCCACTCCGCTTGAATCCCGGCATAGAATTGCAAATTAAAGTACATGGCCACCAGAATCGAAAAGTTGATCCCGCCCCAGATGTAGGCGGGCTTGAGTGTCTGCCGACCGTGACTAAAAAGAGTCCCCAATTTAATACCATGCCCATCGCCGATATTCTTGACCGTGTAGAATAAACCAAAGGTGACAAAGGGCCAGGGGATAATCAGCACCGTGCCCACCAACCAGATCAAATTAAGGACGATCATGTAAAGCATTTCGTCCCACATATCTGACCCGGTTTTTTTAGCAATTTCCCAGGCGACCATGCCGTCCTCGCGTTACAATTTGCGGAGAGATTTTAGCATGGTCTGGAAGCTCGCCAAAATAAAAGCGGACGAGCCGGGGACTCGTCCGCTTCTTGCGGTCATACTACTCTACCTTGTTCTCAGTTTCGAAGCATGAGGGGCAGGTAGTAACGCTCAATCTTGGGGACGTAGGTCAGCCGAACCGCGATTGTTTGCGAGCTGGTTAAACCGTTTCCATCCGCGGAGCCGGTGACGGTCAAGTTTGTCGTGTAGGTGCCATAACTCCCCGGTCGAGTCACGCCCAAGGTATACTCGGCATAAGCCAGTGTGGAAATTTGACCGGCACTGCCGGGCGTAATCGTTAGCCAGGTTTCGGCGGGCGAAGCACTGACCGTCCAGCCGATAGCGGCCGCACTCAATTTGGAGACCTTAATCGATTGGGCCAGCGGCAGCGCGGTGTGATCATCGATCAGAAAATTGAGGGACTCGATTGTAGAGCCGTTAGATGTATCCTGCACATTGATGCCGGCGTAGGGGCTTAAGGCTTTCAGAGCATTGATTCGGCCGTAACCGTAGAACGGATCAACGCCCTGATCCCCAAGATCATCTGCCGTTGCCCTTATTCCCGCTCGCACCTCTTCTGGCGTAAGTTGAGGGGCAATGCTCCAAATCAGGGCCGCCAGCCCGGCGACGTGGGGCGAGGCCATGGAAGTACCACTTTTGTAGGCATAGCCATAGTCTTGATAGGAGGTGCCTAGCGGGACCGGCACCGTGCTGATGATACTGCTGCCAGGGGCGACTACGTCTAGACCCTCACCGTAGTTGGAAAAATATGAGCGTGTGTCAGATGAGGTGGTTGAACCCACCGCCACTGCTTGCTCGTAAGCGGCCGGATAGTAGATTGTGGGCTGGCCCGCGTTACCACTCGCAGCCACAACCAGCACGCCTCGACTAGAAGCGTACTGCACCGCCGCAGCCAAGGTTGAACTAAATGACGCCCCGCCCAGACTTAAATTGACGATCTTAGCGCCGTTATCGGCCGCGTAGATGATAGCGTCAGCCACATCGGAGTAAGAGCCATTGCCGCTGTCATTCAGCGCTTTAAGCGGCATCAACCGGACATCAGGGGCCACGCCCGCCACGCCGGCGGCGTTATTCGTGCAGGCTCCGATTATCCCGGCCACGTGCGAGCCGTGCCCATTGTTGTCGTCGGGGTTGTTGTTATTATCGACAAAGTTCCAGCCACTGACCAGTTTACTTTGGCCGGCGGAGTTAAGGCAGTTAAGGTCGGGATGTTGCAGATCAATCCCGGTATCAACCACGGCCACCACCAGATCGCTGCTACCCCGGGTGATATCCCAGGCTGTGGTTAGCTCGATTCTTGGCAAGCCCCACTGGCTGAGATAGTTACTATCGCTAGGGATTTCTTGGGCGTAAACCCGGTAGTTAGGTTCGACAAATTCGACATCGCTGCGGCTCCGCAACTGTTGGATGACGCTGGCCTCTTGACCCGGACTAACCCTGACCTCCACCACCTCGATAGCGGGGATGGTTTCGACCGCAGTGACCCCGGCTTGAGCGGCTCGCTGCTGGCTGCTCTGGATGCCAACCGCTGGCTTAAACTTCACCAGCAGTTCTCCCGGAACGATCTCAGGTCCATTCTGATTGACCGGCAGCGGATCGACCGGCTGTTGGGCCGCCACCGGCCAGGTCAGCCCACTGATTAGGATAAACAGTAAAGTAAAGCTAAGAATTCGATATTTTGCCATTAATTTACTCGTTGACTTTAACAGGGACACTATAGCCCCCTGATTCTAGCTCATTTCTGGTCACCAAAACAAGATGACAAAATGGCTAGGCCTAATAGATAAGACTCTTTTTCACAGTTTTGGATTCTACTTGGGATAGAATTGAGACATTCTTGAGGATTTTAACCACCCAAGAGGGTTGACTAGGGCTGACCGGAAAGAGGGCGCTGGGTAAGATCAAATTTGATTTCGGGCAGCGGTTGGCCGGTCAGTAAAGCTTGATAAATAGCCGAGATCTGCTCGCCGGCTTGAGTCCAATTGTAGTGATGCATCACCCGCCGGCGCAGGTAGCGGCCCAGGCGCTGCCGTTCCGCCGGCGAGAGATTGAGGGCTCGGTTCAAGGCCGCAGCCAGGGACTGGCTGGTAGTTTCGGTGGGGTAAATGCCGCCATCGCCCAGGAATTCGCGGCTGACAGCCGTGTTGAAGGCCACGGTCGGCAGAGACATCGCCATATAATTAAGAATTTTGCCACTGCCCTCGGTGGCCGACAGTTTGGGCGCAGCCGCGATATCGCCCAAGGCCAGGTAGCGAGGCGCGGCCTCGTAGTTAATTTTGCCGGTAAAGGTCACAACCTCGTCCAAGCCTAAGGTCTTGGCCATATGAGAGTAGTATACTACGCCGGGATAGCCCATCAGTAGCAAGTGAAAATCGTCGCGCTGCGTTTTTAGCAGGGCCAAGGCTTGGAGCAGTTTGTCAATGCCTTGATACGAGGTCAGGACACCAAGATAGACGATAATCTTTTTATCTGGCGGCAGGGCCAATTCTGCCTTCAGACGGCAAAGTTCATCCGTCGAGAAGTTGTCCCGGCAGAAAGTATCGGCGTTGACGCAGTCCGGCGTGGGATAGACCCGGGCCGGCGGCAGATCGAACTGTTCGGTGAGCAGATTGGCGGCATGGGTTGAGCTGGTCAAGATAACGTCGGCCATAAAGTTGATGCGTCGCTCCAGCCAATGGAACAGTTTGTGGCGCAGGCCGCCGTTTCGCAAGAAGTTGTGGTCGATCATCTCTGAGGTTAGACTGCCCTGAAAATCAAAAACAAGGGGTGCGCCAGACAGCTTACTCAAGATCCAGCCAATCAGCCCGCCCTCGTGCAGATGGGCATGAATGAGATCCGGTTTATGGCGCAGTACGTGGAAGATAGCCATGGCCGCCAGCAGGACATCAAGATAAATCTTATGCCGCGAGGAGCCGACAATCACCCGGTAGTTGAAGGGTACGCCCCAGCAGCGGCGGACCTTTAACCCCGACAAATCCCGGCCATTGGGGTAAGCCAGGATTTCGAGGTCATAGCCCAACTGCCGCAGGGTGACGGCCTCTTCTAGAATGCGGACGTGGGCTCCATAGTCGGCGAAGAACATGGTGGGAGCCAGGGTCAAAATTTTTGGCTGGTGATTGGTCTTTGACGCGGACAAAGTTTGAGCAACCTCCACAGCCCCTGGATTGTACTTGAGGCCCAAAGGTTGCACAAGAACCGAGAGAAGAGATACGAGCCCTTATCTCGACTGCTGTTCTTGCCTCTTCTTCATTTCTTTTTTCTTCTCTCTTCTTTGTCTTGATCGCGTCGCCGCCAGGCCCCAAAACCGACCATTTGGCGTAAGAAGCCGGGTGTTTCCGGCTGGGTCGAGCGGAGTTCGGGGTCGGTAAAGTCGCTTTTTTGGTAATCGAGGAGCCAGTGGGTTCT
>CALMIS010000031.1 GCA_937864185.1 uncultured Chloroflexota bacterium | reverse complement strand
CGACCGTCCAGGTGACCGTCAATAACCTGCCGCCGACCGCCGCGATTACGGCCAGTCCTCAATCCACAGATGAGAATGATCCTACCGTTAGCTTTAACGCCAGCGGTTCGACTGACCCCAATGACCCCATTGTTGAATACCGCTGGAACTTTGGGGATGGTAATACGGCGACCACTACTGGAGCGCAGACTGATCATACATTTAACGACAACGGTATCTATACGGTTAGTGTGGTGGTCGTTGATGATGATGGGGCAACTTCCGCTCCAGCGACCATTCAAGTTACGGTTACTAATGCCGGGCCGCAAAACGCCAGTCTAACAGCCAGTTCCCAAACGGCCGGTGAGGGCGCTTCAATTACGTTTAATGCTACCGTCAATGCCCCCAGCATCGATACGCTAAGTTATCAATGGAACTTCGGCGATGGCATCACCCAGACTACTACTACGTCGCCAGTGACTCACCCGTACGGTGATAATGGCGTCTACCAAGCCACCGTGACCGTGACCGATGATGATAACGGTACCGTTTCATCGACCCCGGTACAAATAACCATCACTAACTTGCCGCCGACGGCCAGCTTTAGCGCCAATCCGCAAAACACGGACGAAAATAACTTGACGATCAATTTCGATGCCGGCGCGTCTGCCGATCCCGGAAATGATGCGTTAACCTATAGCTGGGACTTCGGTGACGGAACGCAAGAGTCCGGCCCGGCTGAACAAGTCCAGCACACCTATCAGGATAGCGGCAGCTATGAGGTGAGGCTTATTGTGACAGACGAAGATAACAGCGACAGTACAGCTTTCGTTCTTACTGTCAATATAGACAATGTGGCTCCGACAATAACGGTTCTTGAAGCATCGGTCACAGATATTACCTTGGGGAGCAGCGTTGATCTTACCGCTGACGCGACCGACCCGGTTGACTCTTTATCGTATAGTTGGACTTCGGATCAAGATGGCACGTTCAGCAGCACGTCCGGGCAAAATGTTCAATACACGCCGGCCATCAGTGGCACGGTCCACAATATTACCCTCACCGTTGAGGACGGCGATGGTGGACAGATCTCTCAAACTATACCGATCACTGTCAATAGCCTCGTCCCTCTCGGTTGGATCGGCCTACCTTTTATCTGGCACTGGCTAAGGCGGCGGCGGCAGCGCGGCAAACTTAACCACTAAGCCAAGTTTGTTTATCGCCTCCGAATAAGCTACAATCAGGACGTAACGAAAGTATCGAAATGAAATACAGGATGGAAGGAAATGGCTAGCCAGTTCAACTTGGCTCTAATCCCTAAGCGGGCTCAGAAGTACTTTGAAGCCAATCCCAATGTGCTTGTCGTCGAAGACGATAAGATTATGGGCCAGATGGTCACCGATATTTTAGACGATGTCGGTTTTGAGGTCACCCGGGTTCTCAACGGAAAAATGGCCTTTGAAAAGTTGAACGAAAAGAAGATCGACTTTATTATTCTCGATATTCTTTTACCTGAGCAGGACGGCTTTCAAATTTATAGCAAACTTCAGGAAAACCCAGAGACCAAAGACATTCCCGTGATGATAGTCAGTGCCTGGGCCGATGAGCGTAATATCGAAAAAGCTTCAAAGCTCGGCATTCAGCATTTCCTCCCCAAGCCCTTCACCGAAGACGAGTTGATGTACACCATCTTAACCTTACTCATCGATAATTCTCACAAAAGCAAGTCCTAATTCCGGTGCGGATACTTATCGCTACGGCTGCATAAGCTAACGAGAGTTCGGTTCAAGTCTTTGAAGACGGACTTCAACTCAATTTAGGGGAGCTACTCAGTGGTCATCAATGTCGAATGGCAAGAGCGCGGTCCCGTCGAGGATAACGGTCAACAGTTGATTCACAAAGGCCGGCAAATCTGTACGCCCGACAATTATCCAAAACGCCTTCCGTGCCACAATCCGAAATGCCAATTTGGCGGCTTTGAAATTGGCGATCGAATTGCAGATTTACTTGCCTCTCGAAAATTTAGCGAAGAAAATTCTCTTATTTGCATTAACGCCATTAACGAAGATAGGGATCGGCGGTGTTTGCATACCATCATCTATACCATCACCTCCGTCTCACCTTATCGCCGCGCCTCGGATCGATAAGTTTGACATCGTCCTGGGTCTCAAGTATAACTGTGTCTAACAGGCGGCGCCGTACATCAGGGCACTTCTAAGAAAAAAGCTGTTCCAAGATCCGGAACAGCTTTTTTTGTGCCTGTAAACCCAATTAGCTCAAATGATAATAAGCCGATGATACTTCTTCTTACCTGCCCGCAGCAGAATCCCGTCTGCCGTAACACTGGCAGATGTCAGGATCGCGCTCACATCTTCGATACGACTATCATTGACATAGACCCCACCCTGCTCCACCAACCGCCGCGCCTCGCCTCGAGATTTGGTCAACCCGACTTCGGTAAAAATCTCTAGCACCCCAAGCCCCTCCGCTAACCGAGCCTGAGGGACCGGGGTGGTCGGTACGGCCTCCAGGTCACCACCTTGGCTAAACATAGCTTTCGCGGCTTGCTCGGCCGCATCGGCTTCGGCTGATCCGTGGGTCAGTTTGGTGGCTTCATAGGCCAACACCCGCTTGGCCTCGCGCACCTCCGCGCCTTCTAGGGCACTTAAACGCCCAATCTCATCGAGCGGCAGGAAGGTAAAGATTTTCAGCAACTTCTCCACATCTCGATCATCACAGTTGATCCAATACTGGTAGTAATCGTAAGGGCTGAGTTTGTTGGCGTCAATCCAAACCGCGCCGGCGGCGGTCTTGCCCATTTTAGCGCCGCTGGCTGTGGTCAACAGGGGATAAGTCATGGCATGAACCGTTGCTCCTTCAACTCGGCGCACCAGGTCCACCCCGGCCAAAATGTTACCCCACTGATCATCTCCGCCACATTGCAGCGTACAGTCGTAGCGGCGGTAGAGTTCCAAATAGTCATAGGCTTGTAGCACCTGGTAATTGAACTCGATAAAGTTGAGCCCTCGTTCCAGCCGTTGCTTGTAAGCTTCCGCGGCCAACATCCGGTTGACGCTAAAATGGCGGCCAATATCGCGCAAGAATTCGATATAATTCAATTTCAGCAGCCAATCGGCATTGTTCTCGGCGATAACTTCCTGAGCCGGCTCGTGATAACCCAAGTAATGGCTCAGTTGGGCGTGAAGACAAGCGGCATTAGCCGTGATAGTTTCCGGACTCAACATCTGGCGCATTTCCGTCTTACCGCTGGGATCACCGATCATCGATGTCCCCGCTCCAACCAGCCCGATAGGTCGGTGACCGGCTTGCTGCAAATGCATCATCGCCATTACCGGCACCAAACTGCCGGCATGGAGACTATCGGCGGTCGGATCAAAGCCAATGTAAAAGGTCAACCGGGTTTCACCCAGCAACCGGCGCAGGGCCTCTTCATCACTAACTTGAGCAATAAAACCACGGGCTTTGAGTTCGTCGTATACGTTGGCCATTGTTTATAACATCCCTTTGCCTGGTGGAATTCAAGACACAGCTATTTTACCCCGACCGCCCAGTCAGCGTTAATTTTGCTGTCAAAATTAGTTTTGGTGGGTAAACGATTACTCGCGAGCGGGAATTAGCAGTTCCATCCCCACCCGGATAAGAGCAGGATCCGAGATCTTATCCCGATTCGCCTCAAAGATGACCGGCCACAAGCTGTAATCCCCGTAGACCTTTTTGGCAATTAAACTTAGAGAGTCGCCCGGTTGGACTACATAAAGTTCATCTTTACTGGGCGGCGGCTCGGTACCGGTGGGTGGCTCGATTGGGGGTGGCTGGGCATTACCCAAAAAACGGTGTCCTTTGGCCACCAGGCGGTCCAGTAAGGTCTTGGTAGCCTCTGGCGTAGCGCCGGCGACTCGCTCAACCAAGACCGCGCCCATACTGCGCATCACCTCGAGGACCTGCTCAGAGACCTGCGCGGGCGTGGCGACCACGGTCACATAAGCCCAGCGCCCGGCCACCTCAGTTTCGGCAAAGCTGAGGTCGGGGGCAAAGCGCCGAATATAAGTCAGTGCCGCCTGAAGAGACTGGTTGGCGTCAGCCAACAGGACCACATGCTCTCCCGGTTTGGGTTCGATCACCGGTAAGCCGTCGCCCGGCGGTTCGGTTGGGGTTGGCTCTCCCATGACGATGGCATACTTGGCGCCAGAGGCGACCTGAAAGACCACATGCTGGCCTGGCTCAAAGACCTGCTGTCGGGTTCGCTCCGTCTCGCTATAAACCCGGTAGAGTTCTGTTTTGCGAGCCGGGTTCCAACCCGGCAAAAGCTTCCAGGGATCAACCGATAGTTCCCCGGCTGCGCTCGTATCGACCAACAGTTCCTGTGTTTGTCGCCTGATGAAGCAGTGGCCACCCTCCGCTTGCGCCCGCCAACTGATCTCACCGTCCTGGTAGGAGTAACCGCCGACCACTACCTGCTGCGGAACGTCGAAGCGATAGGAAAGGCCCGAAGTCGCGTCCCGGATGGCCCGGAAGGCCGACTCTGCGCTAACGGGGTCGATCACGTCACTCAAACGCCGTAGCACGTCGCGGATGGGCTTGGCAATGTTACCGACCTTGTAAACGCCAAAAGCCGCTTCATAGGGATTGTGGGTGATGTCGATATCGTTTAGCTTCCACTTAAATGCTCCACCAAAGCTATTGGCGCGTAAATAGGCGTAAGTAGCGGCTTCAAAGATTGCCGTCCACTGCTCCGGCCACTGGCGGCTGGTCGCCGGGTTACTACTGGTTTGGTTACTCCAGCCAAACTCCCCGAACATAATCGGATGATCGGGAAAAGCGCGCCGCAACCCCTCGAGATGAGCCACATTGATGTTGAAACCGTCCAAGGACAGGCTGACATAGTTGTGATACTGCTGAAAATCCAGCAGCCGGTTAGCCGGCAACGAGGCGAACTGCATCCAGTTCCAGCCCACATTAAGCAGGTGTTGGCAGCCCGCTGCTCGAAGCGGATCGATCCGGGCGCGGAGCCAAACCTCCACAGTGCGGTCAAAAACGTCAATCAGCGTGTACCAAGGCTCCGCTTCGGGTGAGAGCATAAAATCAACGATGGAGCGCCCCTGACCTTGCTTAATAAACGTATTGGCCGCCTGATCATACTCCAGGAATAAACGTAAGGCGTTGATGTAATAATAGGCCTGATCGGCATTGAGGTGAGCCGGAATGCGCCGCTGCTGCTGCAATTCCAGGGCCTCGGTCCGGCTGACTCGCTCGCCATACTGATCAATAAGCCGGCTAGTTTGCACCGGCACCTGGTAACCGGACGGATAGATGGCCGCCACCAGGTTGTAAAAGACCGGTTCGTTCTCTAAATCATAAGCGATGATCGTCGGCACATCGCGATAGCGCTTAACGATCTTGACATCCACTTCCGAGACGCGACTCAGATTGAGACTGTGAGCGTCATTGAAAGTGAGCATGACCTTAAGCTGCCGGTCCTGAGCCAACGAGAGGACCTGGTCGAGTTTAGCGAAGTTATCGCGGCGGATATCATTCTCCAGGGCCGGATGGACAAACAGCCGTAAGCAGTCGAAGCCACTTTCTTGGGCCTTACGAAAATCGGTCGCAATGAGAGCCGGATCAAACAGATTCGGCTCCCACATCTTCCAGGCTCTATCAAAATAACCGTTGTAGTTGACCCCGAAAGCAAAAATTGGGATCCCTTGTGAGTCGACCAGGTGCCGTTTATCAACTGCTACTTTTGCCAGGGCCATCGTCGAACGGTGCCTCCAGACTGATTTATTGTTCAAACGTTGGAGATTATGGTAAGCTCGATTGATTATGTTAATTTTACCCCAGCTTGCCCAGATTCACAAGCAGGACAGACAAGGGGTAGGAGCAAACAAAAACGGGCTGATGCACTATCAGCCCGTTTGCGCATTCGCAGTGCTTTGCAAGAGAATACAATAAACAAAGAATAATAAAAAAGAATAAATGGGGTTCTTGCGATGGACTGCGCCGGCGAGATGTTAACAAAGGAGAGGATGATTTGTTAATGAACTTACAACCCTAGTATAACGGTTCAGCGCCTGTCCGTGAAGCGTGGATTCCTCGGATTTTTCGGTGGACAAGAGTGCGGCACTCTACGGAGATACCCCGTAGAAAATACGCGGTAAACTACGCGCTTTTTGTCAGGCGATACCGGTCAAAAAGACTTGCAAATTCGCCTCAGATATTGACAATAAGAGTAGTAACTTTTCACCGCGAGAAATTCCGTGAAATCGATCCTTAAAGACAGAACTGTCCTGATTGTAGCTGACTCCGGCAGCCAATCAGCCTTATTGTATAACTACCTGGTTGGGTCCGGCTTAAACGTGATGGTTGCCCTGACCGGTGAAGATGCCCTCAAGATTGCCGCAGAGCTGCAACCTCATATCATCATGCTTGATGTGGTGCTGGCAGGCCAGCTCACCGGATTCGAGACCTGCCGCCGCCTAAAACGGGCCAAGAACACGGCCCATATCCCAATTATGTTCATCACCGAGCTTGATAACACCATCGACAAGATGCACGCTTTCGCGGCGGGCGCGGTGGACTATATCACCAAGCCCATCCAATCCGAGGAGGTTCTGGCCCGGCTTCGGGCTCACCTGGTAATCCGCCAGTTGCACGATCAACTCCAGGAGAACAACGCCCAGCTCCGACAAGAAATTCTTCAGCGCGAGGAGTTGATTGCCGAACTAGATGCTTTTGCCCACAGTGTCGCCCACGATCTTAAGACCCCCATCAACGTGATGACGACCCACGCTCAATTTCTCCACAAAAACGTGCTCAAAATGTCGACCGATGAGTTAAAGAAGTATACCGGCAATATCTTTAGAAACGGGCGTAAAGCAACCAATATCGTGGATGAACTGCTGCTCCTGGCCAGCATTCGCACCGAGCAGGTCGCGCCCAAACCGCTGGATATGCGGCGCATTATTGACGAGATGCAAGATCGCCTGGTTTACTTAATCGATCAGTATCAGGCCGAGATGATCGTGCCCCAACAGTGGCCGGTGGCTTGGGGGCACGCGCCCTGGGTGGAAGAGATTTGGCTCAACTACTGTAGCAATGCCATTAAGTACGGTGGGCGGCCACCCAAGGTGGAACTTGGCGCCACGGTCAATGAGGATGACACTATTAAATTTTGGGTCAAAGATAACGGAGCCGGCTTATCGCCCGAGGCGCAGCAGCAACTGTTTATTCCCTTCACGCGTCTGAGCCAGGTCGGCATCGAGGGCCATGGCCTGGGTCTCTCCATTGTACAGCGTATTCTTAAGAAACTAGGAGGCCGGGTTGGCGTAGAGAGCGACGGCGTCCCGGGACGAGGGAGTATCTTTAGTTTTTACCTGCCACTGTATGACTCTTCACCCATGGATTAACCTTCAAAGCCAATAGTAAGGAGATACAGAGTGAACCGACATATCGAAGTCAGCAAGCACCTTTCCATTGAACTGGTCCCCGGCACGGACAACAGCGATCCCGCCCTCCGCCTCTATGCCCCCAGCGATCCCAACCAGTCTTTCATCGTCTTTTTGTCAGAAATCTATCTCTTGCGTGATGCCTTGAGCGAAGCCGGCGCTCACTTAGCAGAGTTGGAGAAAGAAGCTCGTCGCCGCCGTAGCTGACCTAGCAAATTATAATGATAGATTAGGAGAAAAGATGGCAACACACGCTCTGGGGACCACAGGCTTACAGGTCTCGCGTCTTGGCTTGGGCCTGGCCGCTCTGGGTCGGCCTGGCTACATCAACCTCGGTCACGCCGAGGATTTGGCCCGCGACTATAGTGTCGCTACTATGGAGCAGCACGCTCATAGCGTCCTGGATGCCGCCTGGGCTGGCGGCGTACGCTACTTTGATGCCGCTCGCTCATACGGCCGGGCTGAGCAATTTTTGGGAAACTGGTTGAGATTGCGCCAGATCAGTCCGGCCGAAGTGACGGTCGGGTCAAAATGGGGCTATACTTACACGGCTAACTGGCAAGTGGAGGCGGAAAAGCACGAAGTCAAAGATCACTCGTTGCCGGTCTTGCAGCGGCAATGGCAGGAAAGCCAAACCCACTTAAGTCCCTACCTACGCCTCTATCAGATCCACTCTGCCACGCTGGATAGCGGCGTCTTGACTAACACCCCGGTTCTTACCGAATTGGCCCGCTTAAAGCGCGAAGGCCTCTTTATCGGCCTATCCCTCAGCGGCCCGCAACAGGCTGATACATTGCGCCGGGCCTTCCCGCTCAGGATCGAGGGGGTCCGGCTGTTTGATGCGGTCCAAGCCACCTGGAACCTGCTCGAGCCTTCAACCGGTGAGGCGCTTCAGGAAGCGCGTCAAGCGGGTCTAGGCGTGATAGTCAAAGAAGCCTTGGCTAATGGTCGTTTAAGCCCGCGTAACAGCGAGCCGGCTGTTATTGAGCCGCTTACCCGCCAGGCCCAACGGCTCGCCACTACCGTCGATGCCTTGGCTTTGGCCGCCGCCCTGGCCCAGCCTTGGGCTGACGTGGTGCTCAGCGGCGCTGCTGCCGTGGAACAGATCGAGTCAAATCTAAAGGCCCTAGACGTCGCTTGGGATGAAGAGGCAGCCACTGCTCTCTTCAGCCTGGCAGAAGCCCCAGAAATTTACTGGCAAACCCGCGGCGCACTGCCCTGGAATTGAGCTGCATTTTAGGCTCCAACAGCATTTATGAGAAGCCGCTTTAAGGCGATGCAACCTGGTAACTATGCTCCTAGGCAAAAGTATGGGCCTTACCGAGCCAAACATCTGGTCTAGGTAGCAAAACACTTGTCAATTGCGGCTGTTTCAAGTAAAATATCAGCGACTAATTATCGGGCTAAGTAATTAGCCTGAAATATCATACTCTTTATTACTGAGTTTGAGAACCGCAAGTTGATCCGACCTTTTTACCTGCGAGATGCCCGGTTGGTGGCTCGCCTACAGCAGGCGGGGACTCCTCTAGATATTGAGGAACAATTAACCCATCCCCGCTCCCCTCTACGCTCCGTGTTTTTAGACACGTTGCTTTCGCCTCGCACTGGCCCGTTAACGTTCATTTTAGACCAACACGATGACAATGGCCGGCATTTGGGGCTCGCTCAGGTTCGGGCTCGGCCTGGCCGGCCGGAGCGCGATGTAGTTTTTATGTCCCCGACGTTAAGCTCCGGCAATGGCAGCCATGCCATTTGGCAGCGCCTACTCACCCATCTCTGTGTCAAAACCGCCGAGTCCGGCACCTTCCGGGTGTATGCCCGGCTGCCCCTGCACAGCGAAGAGCTGCAAATCTTCCGCAATGTAGGCTTCTTTGAGTATGCTCAAGAAGAGATTTATCAACTCGATCCTAAGGTCGACCGGGCCGAACTTCAGCCAGGTCTGGTGCTGAGGCCCCAAGAGACCGATGACGGCTGGGGGTTGCAAAAACTGTACGCTTCGCTGACTCCTCGCGCGGTGCAAAACGCGGAGGGTTTGGCTCAAGGCCAGTGGGAGTTAAACCGTCGTAGCCGGAGGACTCAGGGGCGATTGAGCGGTTATGTTTGGGAAGTTGATGATGAAATCTTGGGTGCCCTGCATATTCGGGCCGGCAAGCGCGGCTACGCAATCCGGACCCTACTCCACCCCGATGCCCTGGACCGAGCCGAAGCTCTGTGCCAGGCGGCTCTCAAACTGACTATTTTGGAACCGATCTTACCGGTTTATTTTATCTTTCGCCAGTATGAAGCGGGCTGGCAAAACGTGTTACCGCTATTAGGTTTTAATCCCTTGACCAGTCAGGTGTTAGTCATTAAACCCATGACCGTCCGGGTGCGAGAAAAGACGTCCACCCTTCTTCCGGCGCTAGAAGCCAGTCCAACCGAAGGCGCAGCTTCGACCACGGTGATGTCACCCTTCAAACTCCAACCAGCGGGTCACGAGCCCGATAGTGGTCGGCAACGCGCTCGTAATGGTCAGGTTAAATCGAAACGTAACCGTACTCCCCCAGTTCTTTAACATCCTGGCCACGTTCCGCTTGATAACGGCGGAAAAATTTTGGGGTGATCAGCCCGCTCAAGCGGTAGGGCTGCTCTCACAACCCGTAAATGGAGGCAGAATTATCGAAATGCTTAGCACGACGATGCCACAAGTTAAAGTGACTGATGATCTTCAGTTTTTGCTGCAAGTCCTACCCCCAACTATTCGGGAGGTAATACAAGCGGCAAATCAGGAGGAAAATCTCCTTGAAATTGTGATGGACTTGGGGCGCCAGCCCGAAGCCCGCTATACGGACCACGAAATGATCTTGAGCGAAGCTGAAATCGCTCAAGATGACATTGATTACGTAGTGGAACGCATTGGCAAATTTATGGGCGATAACCGGGCCGGCATCGAGCGCACGCTCCACCGAATCTCGGGGATCCGCAACCGGCAGGGAAAAGTGATTGGTTTGACCTGCCGGGTTGGTCGGGCAGTTTTCGGCACGGTCGATATTGTGCGCGACATCTTAGAGTCGGGGCAAAATCTGTTGTTGTTGGGCCGGCCCGGCGTAGGCAAGACAACTTTGCTGCGCGAAGCGGCGCGCATTTTGGCTGAAAATAAACGGGTCGTTATTGTTGATACGTCTAATGAAATCGGCGGGGACGGCGATATCCCTCACCCGGCTATCGGGCGGGCTCGCCGGATGCAGGTCGCCGATCCCAGTCTCCAACACGAGGTGATGATCGAAGCTGTGGAAAACCACATGCCGGAGGTCATTATCATCGACGAAATTGGTCGCCAACTGGAGGCCGAAGCCGCCCGCACCATTGCCGAACGGGGGGTGCAATTGGTCGGTACAGCCCACGGAAAGACCCTGGAGAACTTACTGCTCAACCCCACCCTCTCGGATCTGGTCGGTGGTATCGATAGCGTCACCCTGTCTGACGAAGAAGCTCGGCGGCGCGGCACTCAAAAAACTGTGCTGGAGCGCCGTGCCCCGCCCACCTTTGACGTCCTGGTCGAGATTGCAGACCGCCAGACCTTTGCCGTCCATGCTAACGTGGCTCGCGCGGTCGATATGTTGCTGCGCCAGCGCCCATTGGCGCCGGAAATTCGCTATCGCAACGAAGCGGGTGAAATTCAAATCGAGGCGCCCCCTGAAGCAACCAGCGATAAAATCCGAGGTTTCATCGGCGGGCCGGACTACCACGAATCGCGCACGGTCCTGCTTGAGCCGGCCGAAGAACCGCGCAATCTCACCCTCAAAAAGGTTTACCCTTATGGTGTCGGTCAAAATCGGTTGCGGCAGGCGGCCCGCACTTTACGAGTGCCGATCTCTCTGGTTGACGATGTCGAGGAAGCCGACGTGGTGATGACACTCAAAAGCTATTATCGCAAGCATCCTCAACCGATTACCAAAGCCGAACGGCTGGGCAAGCCGGTCTATGTGCTACGCTCAAACACCACGATCCAGATGGAAAGCATTTTAACCGATATCTTTTCGCTGGGGGCTGAGGATGTGGATAATGGCGCTGTCGCTCGCCGTGAAACACAGGAGGCTATTCGCAAAGTTTTGGCCGGGACGCGTAGCGTTGAGCTTTCGCCGCAGCGAGCCGACATTCGCCGCCAGCAGCACGAAATGGCTCGCCAGGCTAACTTGATCTCTCACAGCTCAGGGCGTGAACCGCATCGCCGCGTGCGGATCTACCGCGACGCTCAGCGCGAACGAACGTCCTAAACGCGGCAACCGGGACTTTACGAAGACCTGTGAGGTTTCAAAACCTCACAGGTCTTATTTCTAAGTCCGTCTCAAAGCATTCATGTGTCACCGTTGAAGGACGACCAGACCTTGAGTCTCTTCATCACGTTTGAGGGCCCAGACGGCTCCGGCAAAAGCACCCAAATTGAATTGGCGGCTGCTTACCTATCCCGGCGGGGTTACGATGTGCTGACCACCCGGGAGCCGGGCGGCAGTCCCATCGGCGACCAGATCCGCCAGGTGCTGCACGATGTGGACAATACTGCCATGTCTTCTCAAACAGAGGTGCTGCTCTACTCGGCTAGCCGGGCTCAACTGGTGCATCAGGTTATCCAGCCTCACTTGCAGCGAGGCGGAGCTGTCTTATGTGATCGCTACGCCGACAGCACCTACGCCTATCAGGGGTATGGGCGCCAGATTGAACTTGAGACGCTACGCTTGATCACTCAATTCGCCACGCAGGGGCTTAAACCAACTATAACGATTTACCTTGATTTGGATCCGGCTGAGGGACTGCATCGCAAAGTGGAAGCCAGCCGCACTGGTGCGGGGGAATGGAATCGGATGGATCGGCTGGAGTTGGCTTTCCACCAGCGGGTGCGAGCCGGCTATTTGGAGATGGCCAGAGCGGAGCCAGACCGCTGGCTGGTGATCGATGCCACGGCCTCAATTGAGGTCGTTCAGCAGATCATTTGCCAACGGCTTGACTTGGCCATCGGTAAACGGTAACTAAGGCCCGGCCCTTAAAAGACTATATAGCGTCCCCTGATCAATCAGGAATCCAGTCGTCGCTGGCGCCGCCACCCATCCCGCCCAGTTCCGGCATCGATTGTTCAATCGACTCGGGGTCTTCACCGGCTTCAAGGCGATCAACGACTTCGTTAAACTCGGGTCCTAAATCCTCGCCCATTTCACTACTCATCTTTTTCATCCAGCGGGCAATGGATTTGGGATCATTTTCATCCAGGCCTGACAGGCCACCCGGATCGGCCAGATTTTCAAGACGGCTCTCTTCGGAGCGGACAAATGCCACTTTAGAAATGAGGCGCTTAAGGTGCGTTCCACCGCAGCGTGGACACGTTGGCTCTCGGGTGGCAACTTCAGAAAAGCTGCGAAAAAAGATATTGACTCGTTTGCGGCAGTCGTAGCAGCCGTATTCGTAAATGGGCATCTCTCATCCTCAATTTAGAAGTTTAATCTATTATATCGTTAGTAACTGCCCGAATCAAGTGCCGTCACTTGACGATAAGGTGAAGACTGCTGGTAAAATTCTCCTATTAATGATCGAGATCTCAGTATAAGAATTTGGGGAGGAACTCAATTATTTTGACCCAGATCGACCCCTATGAACGGATAGAGCAACCCATGCTGGTGGTCATTTCCGGACCTTCCGGCGTCGGGAAGGATATGACGATTAACCGCATGAAAGAACTGGGCTATCCTTTCTATTTTGTGGTCACCGCCACAACCCGGCCTCAACGCCCCGGCGAAATAGACGGCAAAGACTACTTTTTTGTCTCGATGAGCGATTTTGCCGAGATGATTGAACAGGATGAACTATTGGAATATGCGGTGGTCTATGGTGACTACAAAGGCATTCCCAAAGCTCAAGTCCGCCAAGCTCTAGCCAGTGGTCAAGACGTAATTATGCGGATTGACGTGCAGGGCGCCGCGACTATCCGCCGGCTAATTGCGGAAGCAATCCTGATTTACATCTCGGCCGAGTCTGAAGAAGCTCTGGTCAGACGGCTGAGCCAGCGCAAAACAGAGCCGGAGGACCAGCTTAAAATGCGGATTGCCACGGCCCGGAAAGAGCAAGCCCGGCTGGAGATCTTTGACTACATCGTCATCAATAAAGAAGACCGGCTTGACGAAACGTGTGAAAAAGTGGCGGCCATCATCACGGCAGAACGCTGTCGAGTACAGCCGAGAAAGATAAATCTATGAACGAGCCCGATAACCATCCAGGCGGGCTGTATGATGAATCTCCAACCGATAATGTCCCCGCCTTACCTTTACCGCTAAACCGGCCTTTCATTACCTATATCCTGCTCGGTGCCATTGGCCTGATGTTTGGACTCGAAACGGTGCTCGGCGGGTCGAACAACCCCCAGGTGTTGGTGCTGCTGGGCGCCAACTACGGGCCGGGGATAATGGAAGGTGAAGTCTGGCGACTGTTTGCCTCGATGTTTTTGCACATTGGGATCGCTCACCTAGCCTTTAACGCTTATGCCCTGTTCATCTTTGGCCTGGAAATGGAGCGTTTATATGACCCGGGCCGCTTCCTGGTTGTTTATATTTTGTCCGGGTTGTTTGGGAGTCTGGCCAGCTTTGCCACCAAGGGACCCCTGGTTCTATCGGCCGGAGCCTCAGGGGCCATTTTTGGGGTGATTGGGATGAATTTGGCCTATTTCCTACTCCATCGCGACGCCTTAGGCCGTTTTGGCAAAGCCCGCGTGCAAAGCACCCTGGTGATCATCGCCATTAATCTACTCTTTGGCTTCACTGTGCCCGGCATCGACAATATGGCCCATATTGGCGGCTTGGTGTCCGGATTTGTCCTGGGTTACGGTCTGGCGCCCAGATACGAGATTGCTAACCAGTATACCTTTAATCCCCGAGTGGTCGATAAGACTTCGCTCCTCAGCGGCTGGTGGGTGGTGGCGCTCGGTGTCATTGCCCTGGCCGGTGGCGTTCCTCTGGCCATTTTATTTTGGCAGATTTGACAGCAAGAGTACAATTTTATATCCACCTTATCTTGAAAAATGTTTCCTCAGCAGCGAAGTGGAACGTTCCGCTCTAGGTCGAGGTTTCTTCTTCGCTGCCAGTGGCCGGCCAAAGCAAGATGTTTGCAGAAATTGTTGTCAATCGCCCTATTGTGAAGCGTACCCGGCAAAATTTTGCCGAGGTGGCGGAGCAGGCTGCACCTCCACCCGAACTGTCCGAACCAGGCGACGATGCCTCTCCCGACGACAACCCGCTGGCGCTGACGTTTCACTACCACGTTCCGCCTCACCTGGTTGACGTTCTGTGTGTGGGCCACTTGGTGGCCGTCCCGTTCCGGACGCAACAACTTCAGGGCGTGGTCGTTGGCCTAAGCGAAGTCTCACCAGTGGAAGAGACCAAGCCCATCGCCGCTATTCTCGATCCAGACCCGGTTCTCTCGCCGGCCCAGATTGAGTTGGCCCGGTGGCTGGTCCGCGAGTATATCGCTCCCCTGGCAACTTGTATCCAGCACTTTTTGCCCCCCGGCGCCAGCCGCAAACCGGAAACGGTTTTGCGACCTACCGGCACCAAGCCAACCGAGCCGTTAACCGCGCCGGAGAAGGTGTTGCTCACTTTTCTGCGGCGCCAGAGCTCCGCCCCCCTGGCCGAAGTTGACCCCAGCGCCGCCAAAGGCTTGCTGGCCAAAGGGGTGGCCCAGCAGGTCAGCGTTTTAACCAAGCCTCGGGTTAATCCCAAGACCGAGCGCACTATCGAGCTGCTCATCCCGCCCGATGAGATCGACTCGGTCTTGCTTACGTTGGGACGGCCCTCTAAGCAGGCGGACCTTCTCCTCCATCTGGCCGAGCTTGACGATCCCCTGCCTGCCCTGGCCGATGTCCTGGCCGTGGTCGGCTGCTCTGAGTCGCCGGCTCGCGCTCTGGCCGAGAAACGGCTGGTTGAAATTTTACCGGCCCGCCTCCGGCTCGACTTGCGGCCTGACCTGCGGAGTGGGACCGAGCCTCTGGCCAGTGTCACCACCTCGCCCGAAGCGCTGCGCGTGCTGGGTTATCTGCAGAGTCAGGGCCGGCCCCTCCTCCTTGACGAGGTCCTGGCGGGCGCGGAGGTCGAGATCAACGTCATTTATGCCCTTACTGGCGCGGGCTTGATCGCCAAATTTGAGGAGCCGGAGCGCATCGCTCTGGGTCTTTCGCCGGACGACGTCCCCGCAGCCGTGGTTGAGCTGCGCCAGGCCCAGCGCTACGCACAGGTGCTGCATCTACTGGCCGAGGAAGAGGGGCCGGTTTGGATCGGTTGGGTTTACGCTCAAACCGAGGCTAACTTGCCAACGCTCAAGACTCTGACCGAGGCCGGGTTGATTGGCGTGGGCGAGGCGAGGCGCTGGCGCGATCCGCTGGCCGGGCGCAGTTTTACGTTGGACCAGCCACCCAAGTTATCGGCGGAGCAGCAAGCCGTCTGGCAAGAAGTCAGCCAAAACTGGCCGGCGGTCCCTAAACGGCAAATCTTACCAGCTTACAAAATTCCCCTTCTGCTGCACGGGGTCACCGGCTCGGGTAAAACCGAAATCTATCTGCGCGCCATCGCCGCTGCGCTGCAAGCCGGACAGAGTGCCATCTTTTTGGTGCCGGAGATCACTCTGGCTACCCAAACCGTCGAGCGAGTCTCGGCCCGTTTCCCGGGACGGGTGGCGCTTTGGCATTCGGCCTTATCGCCGGGGGAGCGTTTTGACACCTGGGAGCGGGTTCGCACCGGCCAACTACCGATTGTGGTCGGGCCGCGCTCGGCTTTGTTTGCGCCGGTCAAGAATTTGGGCGTCATTATCGTCGATGAGGAACACGAGCCGGCCTATAAACAGCGCGATCGCGCCCCGGTCTTCCACGCCCGCGAAGCCGCCTTGGCCTTAGGACGCTTCAGCGAGGCGCTGGTAATTATGGGCAGCGCCACACCGGATATAGTCAGCTATCGCAAGGCCGAGCGCGGCGAGTACCGGCTATTGAAGCTGCCGCTTCGCATCCTGGCCCACACCAAGCACGTAGCCGTCCAACAGCGTTTAATCCAACAGCTCAAAGATGAACAGCAAAAGCAGAAGTTAAAAGAGCTGTTGACCGGTAACAATGGCTCAAGCCAAAGTGAGGCCGAATTTTTCTCGTTGCCCCTGCCGCCGGTTGAAGTGGTTGATTTGCGGGAAGAGCTGCGCGTCGGCAATCGCAGCATCTTTAGCCGCTCGCTACAAGAGGCTATGCGCACCACGCTCAATCGGGGTGAACAAGTTATTCTCTTCCTGAACCGGCGCGGCACGGCCAGCTTTGTCATCTGCCGTGACTGTGGCTATGTAATGACCTGCCCTCGCTGTGACACAACCCTGACCTACCACGCCAGCAACGAGCTGATGGTCTGCCATTACTGCGGTTTCCGGGCCAACGTGGTCGAGGCCTGCCCGCAGTGTCAAAAGGACCGCATTCGCTTTTTTGGCCTCGGCACCCAACGGGTTGAGGATGAGGTCAAGCGTCTCTTTCCAGAAGCCCAACCGCTACGCTGGGACTGGGATACTACCCGGCAAAAAGGCAGCCACCATCTCTTTTTGCAGCATTTTATGGAAGGCCGGGCCAACGTGATGATCGGCACCCAGATGGTGGCCAAAGGGCTCGATCTGCCGCTGGTGACCCTGGTCGGCGTTATATCGGCCGACACCGCCTTGTACTTGCCGGACTTTCGAGCCGGAGAGCGGACCTTCCAACTGCTGATGCAGGTCGCCGGTCGAGCCGGGCGCAGTCCGCTGGGCGGCCGGGTCATCATCCAGAGCTACACCCCGGACCAGGTCCCGATTGAAGCAGCCTCTAATCACGACTACGAAGGCTTTTATCAGATGGAATTGGCCTTCCGGCGCGAGCAGCGCTACCCGCCTTTTAAGCGGCTGGCTTTGTTGATGTTCCAGGGGCCCGGTCGAGAGCGCAGCGCCGAGGCCGCTCGCGCCTTAGCCGCCCGGTTGCGGCAACACATTGCCCGGCAGGGGCTACCCGCGGTCGAGGTCATCGGGCCAACGCCCAGCTATGTCCAGCGGGTTCGGAACCAGTTCCGCTGGCACATTCTCCTACGGGCCAACGACCCCGCCGCGGTTCTACGCTCGCTGCTGCCGCTGCCTCAGGGCTGGCGCGTGGATGTTGATCCGGTGACATTGTTATGAATCAAGCCTTCTTCACCTTAAAACAGAGCTATCGCATTTGCTTGCTAGGACCCCTTGAGGCACAATATTCAAATACCCTTTCGAAGAAAAACGCGAGGACGCGGAGGCCTTCCTTCGCGTTTTTGTTTGTAAAAAATTTAGCCCAAGATGATAGAGTCAAAGACTATGACAATCCGAACCGATCTACGCAATATCGCCATCATTGCCCACGTGGACCATGGCAAAACCACCCTGGTGGATGGCATGCTCAAACAGGCCCGCGTTTTTCGCGAGAACCAGCAGGTGGCCACCCGGGTGATGGACTCCAACGATCTGGAGCGGGAGCGCGGCATCACTATCCTGGCCAAGAATACAGCCATTACCCTGCCTGATCCGCAAACTGGGCAGACCGTTAAAATTAATATCGTGGATACACCGGGCCACGCCGATTTTGGTGGCGAAGTGGAGCGGGTGCTCAACATGGTCGATGGCGTGCTGCTGCTGATTGACGCCGCCGAAGGGCCGATGCCCCAAACCCGCTTTGTCTTGAAAAAAGCCCTGGCTTTGGGCCATCGGGCGGTGGTGGTGATTAACAAAATTGACCGTCGAGACGCCGATCTCGACCGGGTGCTTAATGAAACCTTCGACCTGTTTATCGAGCTGGGCGCGTCCGAAGCCCAGGCCGACTTCCCGGTGGTTTACACCATCGCCACCACCGGGCAAGCGGGCTTAATCCCGGCTGTCGGCAGTGATCTCCAACCGCTGTTCGAGACCATCCTACGCCAAATTCCGGCGCCCGAGGTGGATGTGGAGGCCCCCCTGCAACTGCTGGTCACAACTTTGGGCTATGACACCTATCGAGGCATCACCGCCGTAGGCCGGATCTTTGCCGGACGGCTGACCCTCGGTGATCCGGTGGTGCGGTTAACGCCCAGCGGCGAAAGCCTGAAAGATCAGATTCGCTACCTGTATGTCCATCAGGGGTTGCAGCGGGTGGAAGTTGAAAGCGCCGAGGCGGGCGAGATTGTGGCTTTGGCCGGGCTGGATGGCATCTCGATCGGCGACACCTTGGCCGATCCGGATAATCCGGTCGCTTTGCCTTCTATCCAGGTGGAGGAGCCGACGGTCCGGATGAGTTTTAGCATCAACACCTCGCCCTTTGCCGGCCGAGAGGGCCAGTGGAGCACCTCGCGTAAGCTGCGCGAGCGGTTGTTCAATGAGCTGCGGCAAAACATTGCCCTCCGCGTTGAAGAGACTGCCAGCGCCGATACGTTCACCGTTTCCGGCCGGGGTGAACTGCACCTGGCGATCCTGATCGAGACCATGCGGCGCGAAGGGTATGAATTTCAAGTGTCACGGCCCGAGGTCATTTTCCGGGATGGGCCAGACGGCGAAAAATTGGAACCGTATGAGGAAGCCTTTATCGAGACCTCCAACGAGACGGTCGGTGCGGTGGTCGAGATGCTGGGTAAGCGGCGCGGGGAGATGGTACACATGGAAAATACCAACGACGGCGCCACCCGGCTGACTTACGTCGTGCCGACGCGCGGTCTGCTGGGCTTTCGCTACCAGTTTCTGACCGCCACCCGGGGCATGGGCACCATCCACACCATTTTTCACGGCTACGGGCCGGTCGCCGGGCCCATTGCTTCGCGCTCGCGCGGCTCGTTGATTGCCTGGGAAACCGGCCCGGCCACCGCCCACGGCATTGAAAACGCCGAAACGCGCGGGACGCTGTTTGTTGGGCCGGGCGTTGAAGTCTACGAAGGCATGGTCGTGGGCGAGCACCAACGACCCGGTGACCTGGAAGTCAACGTAGCCAAGAAAAAGCAGTTGACCAATATGCGCCAAGCTTTCCGCGACATCGATGGTACGCTGACCCCACCGCGAATTATGAGTCTGGACGAATCGATTGAGTATTTGGCCGACGACGAGCTGCTTGAAGTCACGCCGCAGAACCTCCGCATTCGCAAGCGCCTGTTAGACAAGAACCAACGCGCTCGAGAGGCCAAACGGTCCAAGGAAATTCTGGCGGCGTAGTTGTCCGCGCCCTCTAAACTACGGGTACACCCGGCCCAACGTCCGCGGGAACGGATTGGTCTCGCGGACGTGGTGGATACCGCAGATCCAGGCCACGGTCCGCTCGACTCCGAGGCCAAAGCCGCTGTGCGGCACGCTGCCGTAGCGGCGCAGATCGAGATACCATTTGAAGGCCTCTTCCGGCAGATTCTCCTCGTGGATGCGCCGGAGCAGCAGCTCAGGGTCGCTAATGCGCTCGCTGCCGCCGGTGATTTCGCCGTAGCCTTCCGGGGCGAGTAGATCGACGCTCTTGCAGACTTCCGGCCGGCCGGGCCAGGGCTCCATATAAAAGGCCTTGCAGACGCTGGGAAAACCGTAGACAAAAATCGGCTGGTCGAACTGCTTGGTCAATTCGGTCTCGTGCGGGCTACCGAAATCCTGCCCCCATTCTACGGCCAACAGCGCTTTCAAATCCGGGTCGTCCGTTTCGGCCCGGATCTGCTCGAGGCGGGCCACGGCCTCGTCATAGGACAGCCGGGGAAACGGCGGCTTGACCTTTTCCAGCATGGTTGTGTCGCGCTCCAACACTTTCAGTTCGTGGGCTCGCTCCTCCAAGCAGCGCTGGACCACGTAACTGAGGAACTCCTCCTCCATCGCCATCAAGCCCTCAAGATCACAGTAAGCCGTCTCCGGCTCAAGCATCCAGAACTCGGTCATATGGCGCCGGGTCTTGCTCTTTTCGGCGCGAAAGGTGGGGCCAAAGCAGTAGACCTTGCCAAAAGAGTAGATGTTGGCCTCGTTGTAAAGCTGGCCGGTTTGGGCCAGATAGATCTTTTCGCCAAAATAGTCGACTTCAAACAGCGTGCTGGTGCCTTCGCCGGCGGCGGGCGTCAGAATCGGGGTAGACATCTCTAGGTAGCCATTGTGGTCGAGCCAATCGCGGCAGGCGCGCATCACCGTGGCCCGCACCCGCAACACGGCCCACTGCAACCGGCTGCGAATCCAGAGGTGGCGGTTTTCCATCAAAAACTCGACGCCGTGATCCTTAGGCGTAATCGGATACTCTTCAGCAATCTGGACGACCCGCAAATCGGTAGTGTCGAGTTCGTACCCCCCCGGCACGCCCGGCGCCCGCTCGTTTTGTTTGACCACGCCGCTAACAATCAGGGCCGACTCCTGGGTTAGGCGCTTGCCGGCCTCAAAGACCTCTTCGGACAGATTGGGCTTGAACAGAACCGCTTGCATTGTCCCACTGCCGTCCCGCACTTGCAGAAATTGCAGCTTGCCCTTGCCGGTCTTAGCATAAAGCCAACCCTGAATGGTTACGGTTTCGCCGACGTGATCGGCAATGTTTTGAATGGATACGATCTGGGTCACAGTGATTCTCCTTACCGTCGACGCTGAGGCAAACAGCCAGGTGCTGCTTTTGGCCGGCCTCATAGCGTGTAATTTTATTGGGTAGTGGAGGGATTATAGTAGTGAAACGGCCAAATTACCAGCCGATTTGGTCTCCTCATTCACGGCGAGATAACGTCAGTTCATAACTGGCCGGCGCTTCATCCATCGAGGTGACTAAAATCAGATAGGTACCGGAGGTGGGCAATACCTGCTGATTGACCACGGCTTCCTGCTGCGGGGCCATCACCTCCGCTCCATCCAAAAACTCATAGTCTGCGTCCCACAACTCGATGAAGCCGAAAAATGTATCGCCACTAACCGTAATAGTCACGGCCTCACCCGCTTGCCCGGTAAAGGCCCAGAAATCAACAAAGTCCTCAGCCGGGAGTTCGCCGCTGACGGTTTGGCCGTAGCTAATTTGGCCCGCGCTCAAGGTCGCCTCCATATCGGCCGCTGACTCAGTCCAGGCCGCCTGCCAGAAGCGATCCGCGACCCAGAAGCTCCCCCCCAGCAAGGCCGTGGCCAGAAGCGGCACCCACCACCGCCGCAGCAGCGAGCCCCGATCCACGATGGTGCGTTCGGTCTCGGTAGCGGTCACCACCCGATAGCGAGGCACCAGCAAGTAGCCCAAGACTAAACCGGCCAGAGCGCCGCCCAAATGAGCCACATTGTCGGCCGGCATCACGCTGTAACCGAGCACCAAACTGACCATGATGAGCACCAAGACCATGTTGCGACGCTGGCGGCCGTACTCGCCGGTGCGGTGGCGGTAGTAAAGAAAGAAGGCCAGATTCATCCCGATCAAGCCGAAAATCGCGCCCGACGCTCCGGCAGAGTAGTGCATGGGTCCTTTTAAGGCAAAACTGGCCACATTGCCGAACAGTCCGGCTAAAAGATAGATGGCAATGTACCGCAACCGGCCAAAAATTCGCTCCATCTCAAAGCCAAAAGCGACCAAACCAACCGAGTTAAAGGCCAGATGCTGGCCGCCAATGTGCAAAAACATCGAGGTGAACAGTCGCCAGATTTCGCCCTCGAGAATCAGGGGGCCGTAGTTAGCCCCAAAGCGGACGAGGACCTCTCCGTTCGTCGAGCCGCCGGCCAGCTCCATAGCCAACCAGACGACCAGATTCAAGCCCAACAAAACATAAGTAAAGAACGGTTTGGCCAACGGCCGGTCGAAGGGGTTGAGTTGCCCATCCTTAACCTGGCTGTAGTACCGATTTTCAAGTTCCAGCACGCAGTCCGGGCAACGAAACCCGACCGGGCTGCGTTGAGCACACTTGGGACAAATCGGCTTGCCGCAGCGATTGCAACGCAGCCCGGTTTCAACTTCAGGGTGGCGATAGCAGTGGGGTGAGGCAGCGCCGGTTGCAGGGGCGCCGTCCGCGAGCGAGGGCGTGAGGCCCAGCTTCTGCTCAACGCGCGCCAGCGCCGCTTGGACCTCGGCCCGGCCGGGATCGAGGCTCAGAGCGCGACTCAGATAGTCACGCTTCTCTTCCAGCGAGTCGACCACGCCGGCCAATTCCAGCCAGGCCTGGACATCAGCCGGGTTTTGCTCGGTGGCCGCTTGAAAAAAACGCCGGGCCTCGGTCCGGTCGCCGACACGGGCTGCGGTCAGCCCGCGCTTGAAGTTATCCGAGGCCTGAGATTGAGAGTCGATGTTAGTCTCCGTAAGCTGGAAGGTGTGCTATCGACTTTCCAGTATACCCAGGTTCCGTCAAGTCATCAAGCTACGCGCCCGCCCCTTACCCAAATCCTGTTGACGCCGCCCTGACCCTGAGATATCCTAGAGGCCAAAGTCATCTTTAGCGCAAGGCTCGATCAATGAATCAGTTTCCAAACTACTCCTTGATGTCGTCCCGCTCGGTGCCCTGGCTGGTCCGGGGCCAACTGCTTTTGGGTGGCCCCTTCAACTTTTTTGGCTGGCTGTGGCTGCTGTTTTGCACAATCTTTGTCTGGGCCTTCGGCGCGCAGACCAGCCTGAGCGGTCTTCATTTTCTGCTTCGACCAACCGAGACGGCCAGCGGTATCGTTACCGTCATCGAAGGGACCAACGCCTCGGAAAACGAGACACCGGTCTACGCCAACTACTACACCTTCCGCGTTGAAGCCCTGGAGACCGAATTCTACGGTCTCTCCTATACCACCGGCCAAACCTTTTCCCTTAATCAAAACGTCACCGTGGAATACATCACGGACAATCCCGAGATCTCTCGCCTGGAAGGAGCCCGGACAGGTGTCTTCAGTCCGTGGGTCTTCTGTTTTCTGGGGCTGTTTGTGGCGGTCGGTCTGGGTTTTGTGGGCTTTGGGCTCAAGTCAGGGCTTAAGGCGAACCAGCTCCTGACCCACGGCCAGCCTGCCTTGGGCCGGCTGGTGACCAAGGCAGCGACCAGCACCCGGATTAACAAGCAAACGGTTTACAAACTCACTTTTGAATTCACTGCCGCGGATGGCCAGCGTTACCAGACCGAGGCCCGCAGTCACCAACCCGCCCAGCTTGAAGATGATGACCGCGAAGAGATCCTCTACGACCCGCGCCAACCCAGCCGGGCGGTCCTGCTCGATAACCTGCCCGGCGCCCCGGAGATCGATGAGACAGGGCGGGTGCATTTAAATGGTTACCAGCCTTCCTATCTCGTCTTTATCCTGCCAGGGCTGGTACTCATGACTAACACCATCGCCTTCGTGCTCGTTAGTCGGTAGGCGCATCCTCGCCGCTCTCTATTTGCTCGCCAACTTGCCCTCTGGTATACTTTCAATAAGTTCAAAAACTACCGAAAGTTCGCAATGAGCAGATCAATTCCTATCAAGTTCGGCACCGACGGTTGGCGGGCGGTGATGGGTGACACTTACACCTACGCCAACGTCCGGCGCTGTGCCGCCGGCTTGGGGCGATATGTGCAGCAGCAGGGTCAAGCCGATCGAGGGCTAGTCATCGGCTATGATACGCGTTTTGGCTCCGATCGCTTTGCCGGCGTCGCCGCTTCCACGCTGGCGGCCCTGGGCATTCCGGTTTATCTGTGCAACCGGCCCTGCCCCACCCCCACCACCTCCTACACCATCATCGACAAACAGGCAGCCGGCTGCATCATCATCACCGCCAGCCACAATCCGGGCCAGTACAACGGCTTTAAGTTTCGGCCGGACTATGCCGGCTCGGCCCGGCCGGAGATTGTCAAAGCCATTGAGCAGATCATTCCCCAGGAAGCGGACGCGCTGCAGCTCTCGCTCAGTGCTGCCCGGCAGCAGGGCCTCGTTCGCGACATTGATCCCTGGCCCGCGTATCGAGCCAAGTTGGAGTCGCTGGCCAATTTCGAGCGGATTAAAGCGGCCGGGCTGACCGTCGTCGTTGATGCGATGCACGGAGCCGGCGGCGGGCTGTGGCCGGAACTGTTGGCCGGTGGCTCGACGCAACTAACCGAAATTCGGGGTGAAGCAAACCCCAACTTTCCTGGGATGCACAACCCTGAGCCGTTGGCCCACAATTTAAAGCCGTTGATTGAAGCGATAGCCAGCCAAGGTGCCGATATCGGTTTAGCGCCGGATGGGGATGCCGACCGGATCGGCGTTTTGGACGAGCATAGCCAGTTTGTCAACCCGCTTCAACTCTACGCTCTGCTGCTGCTCTACACGTTGGAAGTGCGCGGCCTGCGCGGGCCCATCGTCCGCACCATCACTTGCACCACGATGGCCAATAAACTTGCTGCCAGGTACAATTTGCCGGTTCACGAGACGGCGATCGGGTTTAAGTATGTTGGCCCCAAAATGGTCGATGTCGGGGCCATCTTTGGCGGGGAAGAGAGCGGCGGCTACGCCTACGGGGATCACATTCCCGAACGCGATGGCTTTGTCTCCGGCCTCTTCCTGCTCGACTTTATGGCTGTCACCGGCCGGACGATGAGCGGGTTGGTCGACTACTTGTTCGAACAGATTGGGCCGCATTACTACGACCGGATCGACCTGACCTACGAGGCAGCCCAACGCCAGGCCGTGCTTCAGCGCATGCAGCAGGCCCACCCGGACCGGTTGGCAGGCTTGGCAGTTACGGGTATAGTTACGGTGGATGGCTTTCGCTTTGATTTAGAGGATGGCGGCTGGGTCATCGTCCGCTTCTCCGGCACCGAGCCGCTGCTGCGGATCTACTGCGAGACTACCCACGGCGAAAAAGTGGCAGCACTGCTGGACGCCGCTCGAGAGTTGGCCGGGATTTAGCAAAAGGATAAAGACAATGAGCACAGCAACACTAACTGATGTCTTAAAGGTAGCGAAGCAACTATCGCTCAGAGATCAAATTCAGTTGGCTGAAACGCTCATGCGTTCCCATTCAACATCGGCTGAGGAACCAGGTGGGGGGAGCGAGGAACAACTCCTACCGCTTGCTGGTCTTAATGAACAAGAATTGAAGGCTTTAGCCCACGCCGTAGTCGCCGCTGACCAACAGAATGAAATTCAAGAACTACTTGCGAAAAACCGGCAAACGAGCATCTCGAGTGACGAGCAAGCGAAATTAGATGATTTGTTAAGCGAAGCCGATCAGGTGGCCTTGCTCAAGGCAAGAGCCTTGTACACGCTCAAATTACTTAATTTTGATCCGGCATAGTGAGTTCATACATTTCGACCCAGCTCCGCCGACAGGTCTTGGCAAAAGCCAAAGGGTATTGTGCTTACTGTCGCAGTCATCAAACGCTCATGGGTGTCACTTTCGAAATCGATCACATCATCCCTGAGGCTGCGGGCGGTAAGACAAATCTTAGCAACCTTTGTTTGAGTTGTCCCACTTGTAATCGGTACAAAGGGGCGCGTCAAACAGCGACTGATCCTGAGAGCGGTGTAGTGGTAAATTTGTTTCATCCGATCGATCAGGACTGGGGAGTTCACTTTACATGGAATGACGACCACTCTATGGTGCTGGGCTTAACGCCTATTGGCCGAGCGACTGTAGAGGCGTTAAGAATAAACCGGTCAGGGATAATTCAACTTCGTCAATATTGGACGGCTCTTGGACTTCACCCACCAAGTTGATAGAGTAAATTCAGGTAGATGTTAATCGATTCGCACTGTCACTTGATGTTTAACGCCTTCGACCCCGATCGGGCGACGGTGCTGACTCGCGCCAAGGAAGCGGGCGTCATCGCTCTGATCAATCCCGGGACCGACCTGACCGACAGCCAACAGATCGTCGCCGCCGCGGCAGAAATCGAAAGTCTCTATGCCGCGGTTGGGGTTCATCCCAACGACAGCGCCGAGTTCGAGGGGGCGGGATTGGACCAGTTGCGAGAATGGGCAAGCCATCAAAAAGTGGTGGCTATCGGCGAGATTGGCTTGGATTACTACTGGGATAAAGTGCCGCGCCAGCGCCAGCGGGAGGTTTTTGAGCAGCAGTTGGCTTTGGCGAAAGAAGTAAACTTACCGGTTATTATTCACCAGCGTGACTCGGCGGCGGATACGATGACGGTCTTGCGAGCTTGGGCCGCCGACGGGCATCCCGGCCTGGTGCTCCACTCCTTTTCCGGCGACCTGGCCATGGCCGAAGAAGCGCTGGATTTGGGTTTCTATATCGGCATCAGCGGGCCGGTGACTTTCAAAAATGCCCGGGATCTACCAGAAATTGTGACCGCCATCCCCGCTGACCGGCTGCTGGTTGAAACGGATGCGCCTTTTCTTTCGCCGCACCCCTTTCGAGGCAAACGCAACGAGCCGGCTCGGGTCAAACTCGTCGCCGAGCGCATCGCCGAATTACAAGGCCAATCGTTTACCACGATGGCCCAAATCTTAACGAAGAATACGGTTGAACTGTTTAGACTAAACAATTTGAGGCAGGATTTGGCAAATGTCAAGAGTTAACCAACTACTCAGCCTGGTGGCTGACGATATGCCCTATGTTGATGAAAAAATGCGGAGCGGTCTACCGGAGAAACATCAAGACCTGCGCGCTGTGGTCGATTATCTGGTCGGGGCTGGGGGAAAGCGCATTCGCCCGGCGCTGACGATTATGGCAGCCCGCATGCGCCCGGTCGAGGCGGAAAAGCTGCATAGCCTGGCGGCGGCTGTTGAACTGCTGCACACGGCTTCGTTGGTGCATGATGATTTGATCGACAACTCGCTCTTTCGGCGGGGGATGCCCACCCTCAACGTCAGTTGGAGTCCGGCCGCCACCATCTTGATGGGCGATTTTCTCTTTGCCCGCTCGGCTCAGTTGGCGGCTGAAACCGATAACATTCGCATTGTCAACATCTTTGCCGCAACCCTGATGACGATTGTCGGCGGCGAGCTTAACCAACTTTTTAACGATGGCCACAGCCGCGTGCCCACCGTTGACGAGTACCACGAGCGCATCTACGCCAAGACCGCCTCGCTCTTTGCCGCCGGCACGGAGATGGGCAGCATCCTCAGCGGAGCGCCGGAAGAAGAGATAAAGACCCAGCGTGACTTTGGCTATTATTTGGGCATGGCATTTCAAATCATCGATGACATTCTCGACTTTAGGGGCGACGAAGAGCACATCGGCAAACCGGTCGCCAACGATCTGCGCCAGGGCATTGCTACCTTGCCGGTTATGCTCTTCAACCAACAGCAGCCTGATCATCCGACAATTTTGAAAGCCGTTCGCCGGGAAGGTGTCTCGGATGACGAAATTCACGAGATCGTCGATCGCATTCGCGCCTCCGGCTCGGTGGAGATGGCGATGGAAACGGCGGTTAAATTTGCTCGCCAGGCCCAGGACGCCCTCAATAAGCTGCCGGGCAATCTCTATACCAAGGCCATTCACGGCTTGATCGAATACACCATCAGCCGCGACATTTAATGGATCTGTCAGTTGTCATCGTCAACTGGAATGTCAAAGACTTACTCCGGTCTTGCCTCCATTCTCTGCTGACCGCGGCTCAAACCTTTCCTCAAATCAGAACCGAAATCATCGTAGTCGATAGTGCTTCGACCGACGGCAGCGCCGAGATGGTTTGCCTGGAATTTCCTCAAGCTTTGCTGGTTGTCAGTCCAGAGAATCTTGGTTATGCGAAAGGCAATAATACAGGAGCGAAGCTTACTCAGGGCCGGTATCTTCTACTGCTCAATCCGGACACTGAAGTGAAGCCCGATACGCTTCAACAACTGGTCAATTATTTGGATGCGCATCCCAAGGCGGGTGCCGCCGGACCGCAACTGTTATGGCCCGATGGGTCAATCCAGTCCTCTCGCCGCCGCTTTCCCACGCTCGGCAGCCTGTTTTGGGAAAGTACCCTACTCGGCCAGTGGTTTCCTCACAACCGCTACGCCCGCCAGTACCACTGCGCGGATCAGCCGGTCGATCAGGTCCAGCGAGTCGACTGGCTCGTCGGTGCGGCCATCTGCCTCCGGCGCGAGACCTGGCAGCAGGTCGGGCCGCTCGAAGAAAGCTTTTTTATGTACTTCGAGGAGACCGATTGGTGTCGCCGCTGCGCCGCGGCCGGCTGGGAGGTGCATTACTTACCGACTGCCCAAATCACCCACTACGAGGGCAAATCCAGCGAGCAAGCCGTGGCAGCCCGCAGCCTTCGCTTTCAACGCAGCAAACTTCGCTATGCCCGCAAATATTTCGGCCCCGGTTGGGCGACGGGACTGCACCTCTTTTTGTGGGCCACGTTCGCCTGGCAATGGAGCGAGGAAAGCGCTAAATGGCTCCTCGGCCATCGCCGTGAACTGCGCCGCCAGCGAATGGACGCTTACGGCCAGATCTTACGGAGTTTGTGATGAAGGTCCTGTTCCTCACCGGCGAGTACCCCCCTCTCCAAGGCGGCATCGCCGACTACACCGCCAATCTCAGCCACGCCCTCATCCCGCTCGGCGTCGAACCGGCCGTCCTCACCACCCGCCGCTGGCTTGACATCCAATTATCATCACCCAACGCCCCCTCTTCGCTTCTCCCCCCTTCCAATCTTCTCGCCCGCCAATCCTCCAACCCTCCAACCCTCCAACCCTCCAGCCCTCCAGTCCTCCAGTCCTCCACCTTCCAACCTTCCAGCCTTCCAATCTTCCAACCTTCCATCCACCCCATCCTCCCCAACTGGGGCCATCGCTGCTGGCCGGCCATCGTCAAATTTCTTGGCCAACACCGCCCGCAAATTCTGCACATTCAGTACCAGGCCGCCAACTTCGATCTGGGCGGCTGGGTCAACTGGCTACCCTGGTACCTCCGCCAACGAGGCCTGCCGGTTAAAATCGTCACCACCTTTCACGACCTGCGCCTGCCTTACATCTTTCCCAAAGCCGGCCGCTTTCGCCACCGTTCAATGCTCGCCCTCGCCCGCCACAGCCACGCCATCATCTGCACCAACCGCGAAGACAGCCTGGCCATTAACAATGAGCAATTAACAATTAGTAATGAACAATTAGTAATGAACAATGAACAAACTTCCCACCTCCAACCTCCTATCTCCACCCCTCCCCCCTTCCCCCCTTCCCCCTTCCAAACCTCCCCCCCCCCCCCTTTCCCCCCTTCCCCCTTTCCATCCCCCAATCCCGCCCTCCCCCACCCCCCCCCCCCTTCCCCCCTC
>CALMIS010000030.1 GCA_937864185.1 uncultured Chloroflexota bacterium | reverse complement strand
CCCAAAACCAGGGTCAATTTGGCTGTGATATTCAAAGGCAGTGTCATGCGTCATTGCTCGTAAATCTCTTGCAAGAATTGCAGAGTGTAAACGTTGGAAATTTCTACCGGCCGGGTTAAAACATTTTGGGCGCGTAGGGTTTGTTCCATGCCGACCCAGAGCTCCGGCTTCATCCAACCGATAAAATCCTCGCCAGTGTTGACCAGCGGAATGCTGGCGATCATTCTGGCCGTTTCCAGCTCGGCGTTGCCCTCAGGTTGGTACTGCGTCACCAGCGGGCCGATTTCGGCCGGGTGCTCGACGGCGTAGGTCCAGCCCTTGAGCGCCGCTCGCATAAATCGCCGGACCAGATCGGGATTCTGTTCGATCAGGCCATCGGTCGTGATCAAGACGTCGCCATAGAAGTGAATGCCGTAGTCATCCGGATAGATAAAATTAAGCTCATAACCGGCTTGTTGCACTTCCAGGGCAAAGACATTAATGAAACCGCCCCAGATCGGCACCTCACCCGAGGCAAACAGCTCAAGCTCCGAAGGCAGGTAAACCGGCTCGAATTGATCCGGCTCCAGGCCGACCCGCGCCGTCATCGCCTGCAAGGTCTGGTTAAGGGTCGAGGCCGTTCGAATCTTTTGGCCGGCAAAATCCTGGGGGCGGGTGATGCCGGACTCGGCCAGGGCGAAGAACACAATCGGGCTGTGGCGATAGATCACGGCAATGCTGCGCACCGGCTGGCCGGCCGCTCGCGCTAGAATAACATCCGCCGGTTGGGCGATCCCAAAGTGGGCGGTGCCGTTGACCACCGGGGCGATGAAGTTCACTTCCGGGCCGCCTTCCAGAAAAGTGACCGCCAGCCCCTCCGCTGCAAAATAGCCTTGTTGATCGGCCGCGTAAAAGCCGCTGAACTCGGCTTGGTGCAGCCAGGAGAGTTGGACAGTGATCGGTGTGAGCGGGGCAGGGGTAGGGCTTACCCGTCCGCAGCTTGATAAACCCAGCACCAGCCCGACGGCAAGAATGTAAACAATAAAGCTTTGAGAGAGAGGGTTCATTTTTGAGCGTTTTTCTCCGGCCTGGTCTGGACTAGCCGCCGAATTGCCGGCAGCAAATCGGTGGTCAGGTTGGCTTTGGTCACAAAATCATCCGCCCCGGCCGCGAGGGCCGCCTGCCGGTAACCCTCTGCCTGGCGGCCGGTCACTATAATAATCGTAACTCTAGGCACGACAGCCCGCAATCGGGGAATGACCTTAAGACCGGATAGGTCAGGCATCGCCAGATCAAGCAAGATGGTTTGGGGTTGTAGCGCTTGCGCTTGAGAGAGGGCTTCATGACCGGTCCGGGCCAGGCCAACAACCCTGATCTCGGGGGCCGCCTGCTCTTGTAAGAACCTGGTCGCTAGACGAAGAAAGAGCTGATGATCATCGACCAGCAGGACAGTGATTGGTTTCATCTCCACCTTTTTAAGCAGGGTCTATCTCTCAAGTGAGGGTGCATTTGATCAGTTTACTCTGCCAAGGGAGGCAGATAGGTGCGGAGCGTGCTGACCAGGATCCGGGGTGGACTTAACTTAGGGACCATGCCGTCCATACCTGCTGCCTGAATCTTGGCTTGCATATTGGTCTCATTCATGGTGGTAAAAGCGACCACCGGAATATGCACCGTGCGGGGATCGGCCCGCAGCGCGGCTGTGGCCTCAAACCCGTCCATGACCGGCATCATCAGATCCATCAAAATGAGATCGGGTAACCAGTCTAGCGCCGTTTTTATCCCTGCCGGGCCATTGTGAGCGGTCCTGACCTGGAAGCCTTGCCGCTCCAGAATCAGCGACATCACCCCGCGAATAACGGCATCATCATCGACACACAGAATTTTAAATTGGGCCATTGGCTCAGTCATTCTGACTCTAGATCCTGGGTCAAACTTCTATTCTCTAAGCTTAACTCAATTCAACAAATTTCTCCACTCGTATTTCTACGAGGTTTCTGACCCAATGCGCTTTGATCCGGCGCGTGTCCTGGACCGGTGGTTTGGAGCGATCCGGAGACGAAAGTCAGGCGGACCTAAAGTGCCGCTTTTGTTGATAAAACATGGGTTATGGTATAATTCAGTTTCCCTCGTTGGCGGTGACTCGGGCGAGGGCTTCTCTTGAGCCTCAGGAGTGTCAATTTGAGCGAATTTGCAAACCCCTATCGCCCCGGCGAACCGGTGACCGATCCCGCAATGTTGTTCGGTCGTCAAGACGCCGCCGATTGGATTCAACTGCAAATCGAGTCAGGTAACCGGACCCTGGTTTTAAGCGCCTCCCCTTTTATCGGCAAAACCTCCCTGCTGCAGCACATCGGTCATTTACAGAATAACAACGCTTTCAACGTCGTTGTCTCGCTGGCCGATGTGCCTGCTTTGCAAAGCGTTTCCGCGCGTGACCTGCGGGTGGAGGATAGTGAGCTGACCGTCAGCAGTGTCCTGCGGGCTGTACTGGGCCAGGTCTCAAAGCAGTTTCGCCTGCTCCGGCTCATCGACCAACCGCCGACCCTGAGCTCTTCTCAGGTGGCCGGCCAAATGCGGAGCCTCTTTGCCCAAGCCTGCTTCAAGCTCAGTGCAAAAGATCGGCTGGTCCTCTACATTGACGATCTGCATCTGTTGGTCGGCGACGACCTGGCCTTGATCTCCAACTTCTTGACCTCGTTGATGCCCCTGCTGGATGAGTGCGCTCACTTGCACCTGGTTTTTGTGGCCAATTCTGACCCGCTCAAGCGGACGCGCCATCCGCTGCTCGACGGCGCGCCGGTCTACAACTTGGGGCCGTTGCCGCCCGATGCTTCGGTTAGCATGGTGACCCAGCCGGTCAGAGATATTCTGCGCTTTGATTATGGCATTACCAAGCGCATTGCCGAAGTCAACTCCCACCATCCCCACTATTTGACCCTTTTCTGCCATTTGCTGCTAAATCGCCAGATTCACGATGGCTGGGTTAACCAGCAGGATTTTGACAACACCCTGGTGGAGATTCTCGACTCGCCGATTGAGCCGTTTCGCCAGATCTGGGATAAGTCAACCTGGGCCGAGCGCGGGGTGCTGTCCGGAATGGCAGCGATTCAGGGGGCCCACGGCCCGATTACCAATCAGGAAGTGGTCCGCTACCTCCAGCGCCAAAACAGCAGTGTCACCGCCGAGGTGGTGCTCAACTCGCTGGAGAACTTAAGCGAGCGCGGGGTGCTGGTGCCGATGGGCGCGGTCAGCTATCGCTTCCACGTCGAGCTTTTTCGCTTTTGGCTGCGCCAGCACACTAATCCCCAGCAGATCCTCTCGGAAGTGAACTGGAGCCGAGCCGCGGCTGACTTGCGCTCGGCCCGGGGTGACTATTTTTCTACCCGCCCTATTTCGCCCGGCGCACCCGCCGAGCCAAGCCCGCAGCCGGCCAAAAAAGCAACGCCGACCTGGGTCTGGGTGACCGCGGCTTTGTCTCTCGCTTTCTGTGCCTTGGTCACGGGCGGCGGCGTGGCGGCGGCCCGTTTGTGGGGAGCTAACCTGCCCGGCCTCGCCTCACCGGCAACGGCGACTCGGACCCAGATAGTGCAATTTGGCACCGCTACGGTGGTCTCGCTGGCGGATGCCGGCAGTGAAGCGGTCACGCCTGTGCCCACCGGCCCCACTTTGACCCCCACGCCCACACCGGCTTTGGTGGTGGCCAAATCGCTGCCGTCGATCACGTTTATGGGCCGAGATGTGGATGAGGACTGGCTGATCTATGTTATGAACGCGGATGGTTCAAACCCCACTCCGCTCTCGCCGGCGGGCGGCGATGATACCGGGCCGGTCTGGTCGGCCGACGGTCGGCGCATCGCCTTTGTCTCTCGCCGCGATGGTAACCGCGAGATCTATGTGATGAGCAGCGACGGCAGCGGCCTGGCCAACGTCACCCGCCATCCGGCGGACGATTGGACCCCGGCCTGGTCGCCGGATGGGACCCAGTTGGCTTTCTCTTCTTTCAGGAATGGGAGTTGGGAAATCTACAAGATGGATACGGCTTGCCTGGCCGAACCGGCCACTTGTCCCGAAGCCGTCACCCAAATTACCGACGACGATAACGGAAATCTGTCGCCGGTTTTCTCGCCGGATGGGAGCCGGATTGCTTTTAACAGCAAAGCCAGCGGCAACTGGGACATCTACACCATGGCCACCGACGGCACCGATATTCGCCAGATCACCACCGATGAAGGCAGTGATCTCGCGCCCGCCTGGTCGCCGGATGGCTCAATGCTGGCTTTTGAGAGCAGCCGGGATGGCAACGTCGAAGTTTACGTCGTTAGCTCTGCCGGCGGTCCGGCCCGGAATATCACCAATCTGCCGCTGGCCGACGACCATGGTCCCACCTGGTCGCCGGACGGTCAGCGTATCCTCTTTTACTCTAACCGCGAGGGCAACTGGGACATCTTTGCCACCTCCATCGAAGGAGGGCTGGTCAGCAATTTAACCCAAACCCCCGCCCGCGATGAGCAAACCCCTGCCTGGCGGCCATAGCGGTATGCTGCTGGCCAAAATTAATCGGGCAAGTCCCTCCTCACCAGCCAAAGAACGATTAGCCGGTTCAAAGTACGTCATCATTCGACGAAAGTTACTCCTGGTGGCTATCTTGCTGCTGGCCTTCGCCTTGCGTTTAGCCGCCATCGACCGGATCCCGGCCGGTCTGTCCCACGATGAAGCCTACAACGGCGTGACCGCTATCGAGGTGCTTAACGGTAAACACGCGGTATTCTTCGAGATCAACAAAGGCATCGAGCCGCTGATCATCTACTTGGAAGCGCTGGCTTTTGCGGTCTTCGGGATTGGGCCGGTCCAACTGCGGCTGGTCAATGTCGTCTTTGGCATGCTGACCGTGGCCCTGGTCTACCCCCTCACGGCCCGCCTTTTTAATCGGCACGTGGCCCTGCTGGCTCTAGCCGGGGTCGCCGTTTCGTTTTGGGCTGTTTTTGTCAGCCGCCTGACTCTCCGCGCCGTGCTTTTGCCGCCCCTCCTTTTATTGACCCTCTACCTCTTCTGGCGCGGCCTGAACCTCCGGCGCCAGACCAAGCTCTCTCTCCCCCGCAAAAAAGCCGAATCCCCATCTCCGCCACCCTCAGGCATCCCCTCTTCCAACCTTCCCCTCTTCCAACCTTCCAACCCTTCGACTCCGCTCAGGGCGAGCCCTCCCACCCTCCAATCCTCCATCCTTTTCGCCCTCAGTGGCTTCACCGCCGGCGTAACCATGTACACCTATCTCTCCAGCCGCTTTGGGCCGTTCATTATTCTAACGCTTTTTATCTATCTGGCTGTTTACCGGCAGGTGTCGGGCCGGCATTGGCTTGGCCTGGCCCTCCATCTGGCTATTTGGGCGGCCCTGAGCTGGCCTCTGGCCGCTTACTTCCTCCAGCACCAGGCCAGCTTCACCCACCGGGCCGATCAAGTCTCGACCCTACCCTACGCCCTCAACGGCGAGTTCGGCCCGCTTCTGGACAATGCCCTCCGGACGTTAGGCATGTTTACCTGGCAAGGCGACACCACCGATCGCTACAACCTCGACGGCCGGCCGGTCTTTGACTGGTTTAACGGCCTGTTGTTCTACTTGGGGATCGGTCTGGCTGTCTGGCAGTTCATTCGCGCCCCGGCTCGAGCCGCCCCGGTTGTGCTGCTCTTCAGCGCCACTTTTTTCATGCTCCTTCCGGATCTGATCACCGATGACAGCCCTCACTTTCTCCGCACCATCGGCGCCCTGCCTTTCGTCTACATCTTCTGGGCGATGGGGCTGGCCCAAATCGGCCGGGGATTGCAAGCACTCAGTTCCTGGCGCCGGGCAGATAGCCGTGAGTCAACAGAAACCGCCTCCTCACGTTCCACGTCCTACGTCCTACGCTCCACGTTCTACCTCCTCCTCCTCTCCCTGACCACCGTCCACACCACCGCCGATTACTTCTTCCGTTGGGCCAATGCTCCGGAGGCGCGCCAGATCTACGGCGCCGACATCGCCGAGATCGCGGCCTATCTCAAAAGCTCACCCGGCGAAGACTTACCGGCCATCTCCGCCGAGTACTACCGCGACCTCGATCCGTTCCGGTTGGCTCTCCATTTCGGCGGCAACCCGCCGTTTGTGATCTGGTTTGACGGGACGCAGACGTTGGCCTTTCCCCCCGCCGGGAGTGGTTTGTCACCGCGCTATCTCTTTCCCAACTCGGCCCCGGCCGCCGAACCTTGGACCGAGCTGCTGCAGCCGGTGCCGGCTGAGTCGGGTCGCGACTACCGGCTCTACCGTTTGCCGGAGCGGTCGCCGCTTGACCAACTTGAGTCTCAACTGACGGCTTTAGGGGCAGTGGTCAATGACGATCTAGTGCTGCACGGCTATAAACTTAGTGGCGAGGTGATCGCCGGCGGCCAGGCTCAAGTCTTGCTTCTGTGGCAAGCCCTGCGGACTCTCCCGCCCGACACCGATTATACCTTTCAAGTTGAGCTTCGGGACAAGGCCGGCCATCTCTGGCTGGCCGCCGACGGCAATGGCTACGATCCCGATGATTGGCAGCCGGGGGTGTTGGCCTTGCAATGGGTGACGCTGCGCTTCCCGGGCGATTTTCCGCCCCGGACATATAACATGACCCTGCAGGTCATCGACCGGCGGAGCGGGCAGGCGCTGCCGCTGGCCAACGGACAGGCACCGGTGAGTTTGGGTGAGGTCCCGGGGCAACTGGCGGCCAAGCCGCGCGAGCTTAACCCGGACCGGCTGCCCAATGCTCAAAGCGACGATCCGCAGGCGAGCCTGACCGGCCTGGCCCTGCGCGGCTACGAGCTGGACCAACGCAGTGTCCGGCGCGGTCAGGCTGTGGCGGTGACGCTCTATTGGCTGGTTCAGCAGCAGCCAAAGCGCGATTATCGCTTAGTCTTTTTCTTGGTGGATCGAACGGGCGAGGGGCGTTATCGCTGGCCGGCGGTCGAACCACTCGGCGGCGAGTGGCCCACCAGCCGTTGGCCAACGGCCTATTGGTTTCGCGACCAGCTCGATTTGCCGGTCACCGGTGAGGTGCCGACCGGCGTTTTTGAACTGCGGGGACAGTGGGTTGAAAGGATAGATGAACGGTCTGAGAGCTTTAGCCTTGGCCGGCTCGAGGTAGAGCCGGCACCCTAGAGTTACTCGAACCACCTCTCAAATCGAAAAATCTTCCTCGCGCCAGATCCATTCCCTGGCTTTCTCGGACTCGTCGTGGCCATTGTGGTTGTGTTTCTCGACTTCGTCTTCCAGCGCCTCAACCCGTTTCATCAGGGCGACAAGCGAGGCACCAATCACGTCGGGGAGGCGGGCGTGATTCAAGTCAGGGGCGTCGGTCTCAAGATGGGGTTTGCGGCGCTTGATGACTTCGCCCGGCACGCCGACCACGATGGACTGCGGCGGCACGGATTTGACCACCACCGCGTTGGCCCCAATCCGGCTGTCGTCGCCGATCGTGATCGGACCGAGGATCTTGGCCCCGGCCCCGACCACGACCCGATTGCCGAGGGTGGGGTGGCGCTTGCCTTTGTCCAGGCTGGTGCCGCCCAGGGTGACCCCGTGGTACAGGGTTACATCCGTCCCGGTCTCCGCTGTCTCGCCGATGACCACGCCCATCCCGTGATCGATGAAGAAGCGCCGGCCCAAGCATGCGCCGGGATGAATCTCGATGCCGGTTAGAAAGCGGTTTAGGTGCGATAGCCAACGAGCCAGCAGTTTGAAATCGCGTCGCCACAAGCCGTGGGCAATCCGGTGGAGCCAGATGGCGTGTAGACCGGCATAGGTCAGCAGAATCTCCAGCGTACTGCGCGCGGCCGGGTCGCGGTCATAAACCGATTGGATATCTTCGCGAATGAAACTAAGCAACGCCTCAACCTCCAAAAATTTCTAGCGGGGATGAGGAGATGTAAGGATTTTACCTAATAAGTTAATCCCCTAATCCCTGCATCCCCGCAAAAAATTGGTCGCTTAATAGACAGCCGGATAGTTACGGCTAAACTTCGATATCGGCAAACAGAGCCGTGGTCAGGTAGCGCTCCCCGTAGGAGGGAATGATGACCACCACCAGTTTGCCGGCATTCTCGGCCCGGCTGGCGACCTGGACCGCCGCCCAAACCGCTGCCCCGGAAGAGATGCCAACCAGCAGCCCCTCTTCCCGGGCCAGCCGGCGGGCCATGGTGAAGGTGTCTTCCGCCGAGACGCGTACCACTTCGTCGTAAACGTCGGTGTTGAGAATGTCGGGCACAAAGCCGGCGCCGATCCCCTGAATCGGGTGCGGGCCCTTTTCTCCACCGGACAGCACCGGCGAGGCAGCCGGCTCAACGGCCACCATCTGGACGGTTGGCTTGCGCGGCTTCAAAACCTCGCCAACGCCGGTAATCGTCCCGCCCGTGCCGATGCCGGCCACCACAATATCGACCGTACCATCCGTATCCCGCCAGATCTCTTCGGCCGTGGTTTGGCGATGAATTTCGGGATTGGCCGGATTCTTAAACTGTTGGGGCATAAAGTAGCGCTTCGGATCGGAGTCGACGATTTCCTGGGCTTTTTCAATAGCACCCCCCATTCCGCCCGGGCCGGGCGTCAAAACGATCTCTGCCCCATAAGCCTTGAGCACTTTGCGGCGCTCAATGCTCATCGTTTCGGGCATGGTCAAGATGCACTTGTACCCCCGGGCGGCGCAAGCGAAAGCCAGGGCGATCCCGGTGTTGCCGCTGGTCGGCTCGACGATGACCGTATCCGGGTTGAGCAGGCCGGCTTCTTCCGCCGCGTTTAACATCGCTACCCCAATCCGGTCTTTCACACTGTTGGCCGGGTTATAATACTCTAATTTGGCTACAACATCGGCCTGAGCGCCGCCGGTGACTCGACGTAAGCGGACCAGGGGGGTATTTCCAATAAGCTCGGTTGCGTCATTTGCAATTCTCATAAAACTCTCCTTTACTCAATTAGATTAAGAAGTACCAAAGCCAATCTTTGGCCACAAACTCAGGATTTGGCCGCAAAAAACGGATGGAAGCCTTAGCCACGTTATGATACACTAGGGTTAGACGAGAAGTTAAATAAAGGAAGACCAATGGAAAAACTAAACTTATCGGAAAGCGCGCTCTGGCAAGCCGTCGCCGAGCGCGACCGCCACTATGATGGCGTCTTTTTCTTCGGCGTGACCACGACTCGGATCTTTTGTCGGCCTCAGTGTCCCAGCCGCCGGCCAAAGCGCGAAAACACCCTCTTTTTTTTCAGCGCCCAAACCGCGGCTCAGGCCGGCTTTCGAGCCTGCAAGCGCTGCCGGCCCGATCAGGCCCAGCCAGTCGATCCCGCGCATTGGCCGGTGCTGGCAGCTTGTCGCTACATCGAAGCCTGCGACGATCACGTCCCCAGCCTGGCCGAGGTTGCCCACCACGTCGGTCTGAGTGCCTCGCACTTTCAACGAATTTTTAAGCAAACTTTGGGCGTCTCGCCCAAAGACTACGCCGATGCCCACCGGCAGCAGCGTTTGAAATCCGCCTTGCAAAACGGCAGCGATGTGACCGGCGCGCTGTACGAAGCCGGTTATGGCTCCAGCAGCCGGCTGTACGAGCAGTCGGATCGAATCTTGGGGATGACTCCCACCGCCTATAAAGAAGCCGGTCAAGGCCAGGAAATTCACTACGCCGTGGGCCAGTGCCCGCTCGGTTGGCTGCTGCTGGCCGCCACCTCAAAAGGCATTTGCGCCGTGCGCCTGGGCGATTCTCAGGCCCGGCTGGTTCAGGAATTGTACCAGGAATTTAGCCAGGCGCATATTCTCGAAAGCGGCTCTTTTGTGGCCGAGTGGATCCAACTGCTGATCGATTATCTGGCCGAGCGGCTGCCCTGGCCGGAACTGCCCGTTGACGTCCAAGCCACTGCTTTTCAGCGCCGGGTCTGGAACGAGCTCCGGACCATCCCGGCCGGCGAGACCAAAACCTACAGCGACATCGCCGCGGCCCTGGGCCAACCTCAGGCTACCCGCGCCGTAGCCCGGGCCTGTGCCGCCAATCCGGTGGCCTTGGTGGTGCCTTGCCACCGGATTGTGCCCAAAGCGGGTGGCAGCGGCGGCTATCGCTGGGGGCCCGAGCGCAAGCAGTGGCTGTTGGCCCTGGAAGCGCGTACTGCCCCGGCCCCGCGTTGACCCTCGTAGTCACAGCCACGAGCAAAAAATTAACGCCAGGGCGCAAAGGGGCAAAGGCGCTTGGGTTTATTTAAATGGGGCAATAATCTCCTTCAGTTTGCGCTCCAGTACCTCCAAGGAAAAGTGCTCTAAGGCAAGCTGGTAGTTTTTTTGAGTCATCACTTTAACCTGGTCAGCGTTGGTCAGGAGTTGTTCAGTCTGAGCCACGGCTTGTTGATCTACAAAGCCGTCAAGCTCGATAAACTCAAAGCCCAAGGGGCCGATATCGGCGTTGTAGACCGGGTAACGGTTGACCACGGTCAGGCGATGGAAGTAAATGGCCTCCAGCAGCGCGTTGCCAAAGCCTTCGTGGGTGCTGGGGTAAGTGACCAGATCAGCGTGGGGATAAGCGTCCCACAGCGAGTAAATCTTATGACCGTCAACTCGCTCCCGCACCGTGCCGATCAGATGATCGACCAGCCGTATGTCTACCCGCATCATCCCGGCTTCGCGCTTGAGCCAACGCCAGTATTCCAGCCCTTCGTCATGAGCCTGGTGGGTGATAAAGAGCTGCTTGTTAGGGATATCGAGGTGGTGGACCAACTCCAGAGCCATTTCGATGCCCTTGCGCTGGATCACGCGGGTCGGCTGGAGGATAAACAGATCGCCCTCCTTCAAACCCAAGACCTGCCGAAAATCGCGGGTGTACTCATCGATGCCGGGCGGCGGGGTAGCAAAGTCGTGGACGTTGGGAATCACTTCGGAGTCGATGTCCCGGCGCTGCTTGAGCCGGGTTTGGGCGATGCTGTTGATGGTGACGTGCTGAATGGTCGGCAGCTTGGCCGGGAAGGCTGTGTCGAGCAGGTCCAGGATACTGTTGCTCTGATACCGCTGCCGTTCCCAGAAAAAGTCGTGGTGGTGGGCAATGGTATCGATCCCCAACTCGGCAATGAGGCCGGTCAGGGTGACGCCTAGCGGCAGATTCATGGGGATGGTTAGGGCATTTTCGACCACAATCAGGTCAAGCCGGTTGGTGCGGATAAAGGCGCGTAACGGGGCCCGGATTTCATCCGCCATCTCGTAGATATCATCCACCAACTGGCCGGCGTCTACCTTGTGCTGGCCTTCGCCAAAAGCGTTCTGACTGAAGTTAATGATCGATTGATGATCAAAGTGAAGCTGCGGAATGAGCGTTCCACCTGCGGTATAGCCGCCCAGTTCGCCGGCGCAGTAGTAACATTCGTTGCCCATGCGTTTTAGCACGGTGGCCCACTTTTCAACTTCCAGGGACACGCCGTCGGTGCCATTGAGACGCGTTGAAATGAAGCCAATTCTCATGGTCCTCTCCTTTCTGGCCGGGGTTGTCGCTCAAAGTGGTCTGCTGAGACTATACGTGAAAAGCAGGGTCGTGACAATTCTTTAGCGGGAGGAGGGATGGAGAGCTTAAAACAGTGCCAACTGCCTAAACCCCGCTGCGCCTTCGTGCCGCAGCAGCCACTCTTTGCGCCACAGCCCGCCGCCGTAACCGGTCAGTTGGCCGTTGCGGCCAATAACCCGGTGGCACGGGATGATCAAACTAATCGGGTTCTGGCCATTCGCCGCGCCGACGGCGCGGACGGCTTTCTCGGCGCCAAGGGCGGTGGCAATGTCGAGATAAGAGACGGTTTGGCCAAAAGGAATGGTCAACAACTGCTGCCAGACCGACTGTTGAAAATCGCTGCCCGCTGGCTGGAGCGGCAGATCGAAGCTTTGACGCTCGCCGGCGAAATATTCGGCCAGTTGGGCCAGACCGGCCAGCATCACCTCCGGCAGATCATCAGGCCTCGGTGAGTTCTTTACTGCGTCCGGCTCGATAAAATAGAGCTGAGTGAGGTGGGTACCGGTACCTCTAAGCTCAATCCAGCCGAGGGGGGAGTGATAGAGAACATTGTATAAAGCTGACATCTTTTGCCTTTGATTAGACTCAACAAATGGTCTGGAGTTTGAGGTCTGGCATAGGAAAATGTTTGGTGTTTGTTGTGACCAAGTTTAAATTGTGGTGAAGTGCGGTAGCCGCAATTTGGGCATCTGGAACAGAAAGCTGAATGCCTTGGCGAGCATATTGGTAGATAAAACGACCCGCTTGATCCGCAATCGGTTCATCAAGTGGTAAGCTGTTGAGTAAACCAAGTAGATCTGTGGTGCGTTGCTCTTCATGAGAATGCATTCCGGCAAATATCTCTGTTCGAGTGACAACCGAAACAAATATTCCGTCTTCATTGCGGATAAGGTCGTCCAAAAAGTCTAAAGCTTTAGGCGTGCTTCGTAGAACCAAAATGAGGATGTTGGTGTCTAGCAAGTAATTAGCCAACGTCTTGAACCTCACCAATAATTTCATCCCAATTGCGCGGCAGGGAACTTTCTCTTAGCTCGCGTACGTACACGTTGACTTCCTCAACCGTCGTCAGATTAGGATGGTCTTCATCAGACCAGGCCGCTTTCTGTCGCAGTTGGTCAAGAACCCGTTTTAGTCTGAGTTTTCGGAGTTCTTTTTCAAGAACATCAACGATAAATTGATTACGTTCTCGACGTGGAATCTCTTCTCGCAACTCATCTAACAAGTCAGCAGGCAGGGTAACATTGATTCGCTTACTTTCCTCAGTTGCCATCCTCATCCTCCACGCTATAATTCTTATAGATGATTGGAGAAAAAACGATTAGGTTTGATGTGTTTAGTTTACATCAAACGGGAGTGTGTTTCAAGGAGAGAACCGTGAACGAGACGATAGAGCAAGATATCTTAGATCATCTGACTTTTGTCTATGGTCCGGACAGCGCCGGAACCGTTCTGGCTAAACTCAAGAAGCGCCTGGCCGACTTTCAAAAAGATCATCCTGACCTGGCCCAGCCGCTGGCGCCCAATGACCGCGTCACCCAAGCCGACTCTATTTTGATCACCTACGGGGATCAAATTCAGGAGCCGGATAAAGCTCCCCTCCGCAGCCTGGCCGAGGTGCTCGACCAGCACCTCCAGGGCGTGATCAGCAGCGTGCATCTGCTGCCGTTTTATCCCTATTCCTCGGATGACGGTTTCTCCGTGATTGATTACAAAGCGATTTACCCTGGCTGGGGAGAGTGGAGCGATGTCGCGGCCATCGGGCAAAACTTCCGGCTGATGTTTGACGCTGTGATCAATCACGTCTCGGCCGAGAGCGCCTGGTTTCAGAGCTTCCTGAAAGGCGAAAAAAAATATGCCGGCTACTTTATCGTCGTTGAGCCCGGCACCGATTTGAGCAGTATCACCCGGCCACGGACCTCGCCGTTGCTGACGCCTGTGGAGACGTCGAGCGGCGTCCAGCACGTCTGGACGACCTTCAGTGCCGATCAAATAGATCTGAATTATAAAAACCCTGAGGTGCTGCTCGATATCGTCGACGTGCTGCTTTTCTACATCCATCACGGCGCTGAATTCATCCGGCTCGATGCCATTGCTTACATGTGGAAAGAGATCGGCACGGCCAGTATCCATTTGCCGCAGGTGCATCGCCTGATCCAACTGTTTCGCTCCATTCTGGATGCCATCGCCCCCAACGTGCTCCTCATCACCGAAACAAACGTCCCGCATCGGGAAAACATCTCTTACTTTGGCGACGGCGCCAACGAAGCGCAGATGGTCTACAACTTCTCGCTGCCGCCCTTGATTCTCCACACCTTCCATACCGGCGACGCGACCGTGATGCAAGATTGGGCGGCCAATCGGGAGGAACTGCCGGAGACCGCCACTTTCTTTAACTTTATTGCCTCGCACGATGGTATCGGCGTTCGCCCGGCGGAGGGGTTGCTCGCCCCGCCAGATATCCAGCGGCTGGCCGACAAAACGCTCGCCCACGGGGGGCAGGTGAGCTACAAGACCAACAGCGATGGCTCGAAAAGTCCTTACGAGCTCAACATCACCCTCTTCGATGCCCTCTCTGATCCTAACGCCGGCGAGTCGATCGAGCTGCAGATCGATCGGTTTATGGCCTCCCAGGCCATTATGCTGGCCATGGCCGGGGTACCCGGTATCTACGTCCACAGCCTGTTCGGTTCCCACAATGATCTGACCGGCATGGCCGAGACGGGCCGGGCGCGCACGATCAATCGCCAAAAATGGCTGCGCGGCGAGCTCGAGGCGGTGCTGGCCAGCCCTGAGTCTTACTCGTATAAAATCTTCCAGCGTTACGTGGCGCTGCTCCGGACGCGCTCGTCTCAACCGGCTTTCCACCCGAATGGCGACCAGCAGATCATCAGTGCTAACCCGGCTATCTTCGCCCTGGTCCGGCTCTCGCCCGACCGGCAGGAGTCCGTCGTCTGCGTGCATAACGTTACCGCCGAGGCTCAATTCTTAGAGGCCGATCTCTCCGGTTTGGTTCAAACCGACAGTGCCCGGGATTTGTTCACGGATCGACAAGTGCTCTTGGAAGGGGGCGTCCTGCGGCTGACCGTGGAACCCTACGGGGTAAAGTGGCTGGCGGCTTAAAATTTTTGGTGCCGTAGGATACGTAGAGCATAATGCAGCAGAGCCGCAACCAAAATTGGGACGCGGATTTAGGCGGATAAACGCGGATCAAGCTTTTTCAGGAAAAGAAGAAAAAATCCTGAAAATCAGCGTTAATCTGCGTCCAAAAAATTTTCGCGAACGACGCAAATTTGCCGGCCTAACAACGTAGAGCGTGGGGCGTGGAACGTTTTTACCAGGTCCAAGCCATGTTGAATTCAAATCTTGGCACTAGTTAAATAAAAACGCTCTGCGTCGAGTTCATCGGCGCAGAGCGTTTTGAATGCCTGCGGGGCAAAGTCTCAGTCGTACTTAGCGATAAACTCCTCAGCCTTCTCCACCAAGTCCTTGTTGCCAATATAGAGCGGCGTGCGCTGGTGTAGCTCGGTCGCCTGCAACTCTCGGATGGGACCCCGGCCGGTGGAGGCGTAACCGCCCGCTTGTTCAATCAGGAAGCCCATCGGGATAGCTTCGTACAACAGGCGCAGCTTGCCTTTAGGTGCTTTAGAGTCGGCCGGATAGTAGAAGACGCCGCCGCGCAGCAGGTTGCGGTGGACATCAGCAATCATCGAGCCGATGTAGCGCATCGATAAGGCGCGCGGTGCGCCCTCCTCGCCTTGCAGCCAGCGGGTGTAATGCTGCACGCCCTCGCTCCATCGTTTTTGATAGCCCTGGTTGCAACTGTAGTATTCGGGCTTTTCCGGTAGCCTGATATCCGGGTGAGACAACAAGAACTCGCCGATACTGGGGTCGAGGGTAAAGCCGTGGACGCCATCGCCGGCGCTGTAAACCATCATCGTGCTGGAGCCGTAAACGATGTAGCCGGCGGCGACCACGTCGGCTCCGGTTTGCAGACAATCCTCGAGCGTGCCCGGGCCCGTTTCGCTCTTGCGCCGGAAAATGCAAAAGATCGTGCCGACACTGACGTTGACGTCGATGTTGGAGGAGCCGTCCAGCGGGTCGAACAGCATCACATACTTGCCAAGCGGGTACTTCTCGGGGATCGGGATGATGTCTTCTTCTTCCTCAGAGGCCATGACCGCCAGCCGGCCGGTGTGATCGTTGAGTTGGTACATCGTGCGGTGGGCATAAATGTCCAGCTTTTGGACTTCTTCCCCCTGCACGTTCTGAGCCCCGGTCTTGCCCAGGATGTCGGCCAGGCCGGCCCGAGTGGTATGACTGGCAATAAGCTTGCCGGCCATGGCAATATCGTACAATAAGCGCGTCAGCGAGCCGGTGGCGTCCGGAAAATCCGCCTGCCGGTCCAAAATATAGCGTTCAATCGTGGTAATTTGGCTGCTAGGTATTAGCGGAGCTACCATCTCAATCTCCCTCCATTTCTCAGTTAAGATGTAGAGTCCTACTCCTCTCATAATGATAACCTGAATCCTGGTCAGGTTACACTAGCCAATTGAATAGTCTCCCTCCTGGCAAATGAGCCGGTTTAACAAGTCGTGGTCGAACATTTGTCTAGAATCCGGGACTTGGGCAAAATATTGTTTATGACTTTACCCTTAGTCTATCATCCCGATTACGTTACGCCGTTGCCGCCGGAGCACCGCTTCCCTATGCCTAAATTTGGCAAGGTGTACGACCTTTTACTGCGTGAAGCCCTGGCCGCGCCCCAGGTGTTTCACCGGCCCGAGATCGCCTCGCCGGAGCTGTTGGCGTTGGTGCATACCCCGGCGTATATCGACGCTTTTTGTAGCGGTACGCTGGAGGTAAAGGCGCAAAGGCGCATTGGTCTGCCGTGGAGTCCGAACCTGGTCAAACGGACGCGCACGGCTGTCGGGGGCACGGTCCTGACCGCGCAGTTGGCCCTACAACACGGCCTGGCTTGCAATGTGGCCGGCGGTACGCATCACGCCTTTCCCGATTTTGGCTCCGGTTTTTGTATCTTCAATGATCTGGCGGTCGCGACCCGCTGTATGCAAGCCAGGGGCCTGGCCGAGCGCGTGATGATCATCGATCTGGATGTGCATCAGGGGGATGGGAGTGCCCTGATCTTTCAACAAGATCCCAGCGTCTTTACCTTTTCTGTGCATTGTGAAAAAAATTTCCCTTTTCGCAAGCAGCACAGCGATTTCGACATGGCGCTACCCGAGGGTGTCGATGACAACCTTTATCTTCGCCGCCTGGCCGAGACCCTACCCGACTTGCTAGCCGAGGTGCGGCCGGATCTGGTGTTGTACGATGCTGGCGTCGATCCGCACCAGCAGGATCGCTTGGGCAAGCTGGCGCTGACGAGCGAGGGACTTTATCGCCGCGACAAGTATGTGCTCGAGACTTGTCTCCGGCAAGGCTATCCGGTGGCTACGGTCATTGGCGGCGGGTATGATCAAGATGTCGAACGGCTGTCGTACCGGCACCTGCTGGTTTTCCGGGCGGCACTGGAATTGTATGCCGATATTTAGCAAAGGATGGTGAATGATGAGTGAACGCAAAGACCGCATCCGCGTCCACATCGAGGGGCGAGAGTTTAGCGTGGTCGGTGGCGAGTTTCAGGAGATGCTGGCCGCGGTCAAGCAGATCAATGGTCGCCGCTTTGTCAGCGAGTTGAAGGTTTGGCAGTTGCCTGGCCGGGCGGCGGAGGTTAAGAATCAGCTCGATATCCTGGGCTACCGGCTGGAGGGCGGCACCGAGGTCGATAATGGGCAGTTGACCTTACCGCCGGTCGAGACTCTGACGGTAAGCCGGCCGGCGGCCAAACCGGTCAGAGAACAAGCCGCCGCCGATCGCATCCGGTTGTCGATTCAGGGCCAGTCTTGTACCGTGGTTGGCGGTGGCTTTCAAGAGATGCTGGCCATCGTTAAGAACTTGCCCGGCCGCCGCTTCGATGGCAACGCCAAGGTTTGGGATATTCCCGGCGATCCGACCATCATTAAACATTTGATTGAAGCGGCCGGTTTTCAACTTGAGGGCGCGGAGAGTCTTTCTGGCTCGGCCCCTGCTCAAGAGGCGGATGAGTTCCCCCGTTTCGACCCTAATCAGGAGATCCCGGCCTACGAGACCCCTGACTTCTCCGGTCCGGCCGATGTGCCCGCCTATGAGCCGCCCGACTGGTGGGATGATGACAATGCGCCGGCTCCACCGCTGGCCCCCCCCGACTGGTGGGACGAAGAGGCCGGCGACAAACCGGCCGGGTCCGAGCCGCCCCGTTTTTCCGGCTCTGCTTCACCGTCGGGCCAGCAAGCCTCCAGCGGCGACCCGGCCGGCGGTGACCAAATTCGCCTGCGTCTGGGTGATCAACCTTTCGTGGTGTCGGGTGGTTCGTTCCAGGCCATGCTGGCCGTGATCAAAAACATACCGGGCCGCCGCTTCGACGGCAACGCTAAAGTCTGGCAACTCCCGGCCGATGCCGACCTCGACTCGGTGCAGCAGGTGGTTAGAGACGCGGGTTTTGTGTTGAACCGGGGCTAACGCGAAAGTCAGCCTGGAGTCCGGACCCCGGTCCGGACTCCCCATCAGGTTAGCCTCACATCGCCCCCATCTGCCAGGCTTTGATCGCTTCGATGGGATAAAGTAACATCAGCACGTTCAAAATCAGACTGTCTCTAATCCAAAAGATCAAGATTAACTCGGTTGCCACAAATAGGAGGGCCGAGCGGCGAAAGCCAAGCTGCTGCGCCAGCCAAAACCCCACGGCGCAGAGCAGAATATCGGTCAGCGAGTTGATAATCGTATCGCCGTTGTAGCCCAAGGCCAGGGTGGTTTCACGGTAGCGCTGGATGATGAACTCGGCATTCTCAATGACTTCCCAGCCCGCCTCTATCGCCAGGGCGATCGCCAGTCGCCAGCTCGCGGTCAGGCGGGGCAGGCTCCAGGCCAGGAGCGCATAAAAGACCACGCCGTGCAGCACGTGGGTGAAGCTATAGGGATCAAACAGGTGCTGGGAGTTATCCGAACTCCAAATATCGCCCGCCCACAGCAACACATAGCCGCACGTACAGAGCCATGACCGGCCTTGGCTCTGAAGCAGGATCACAGCCAGGCCCACGGTCACGCCGATCGTGAGCCAGGGCCAAACATTTTGGGAAATTGATGGGATCAAGAGCGGCTCTCGTTTGGCCATAAACGCTCCTCTGAAAATAGCGCCGCAGGCCGGGGGGCTTGGGGGGTAGTACCCCCAAAACTCATTTTTATTCCCGGTCTCGAACCCCCGGTTCTGTCGGTCTCCTCTGAAAATAGCGCCGCAGGCCGGGGGGCTTGGGGGGTAGTACCCCCAAAACTCATTTTTATTCCCGGTCTCGAACCCCCGGTTTTGTCGGTCTCCTCTAAAGAGGTTAATCAGGCAAAAATTAATCTCATTCTAGAGCATTCTCCGGAAATGTCTACCCCACTGGACCTCGATTGGGCTGTTCACGCTGAAATCCAGCCATACCCCGCTGGTTGTCCAGCTTGGCTCAATGGGACTACAATCAGGGCAGCCAAAACGACAAGGTGGAATCTACAATCCCATGAATCTTTTCAAAGAATGGTGGACGTTAGTTCGCCGGGAATTTGCTCAGTACAACGCGGCCGTTTTCCAAAAAGATCTATTAGCGGCGCTCACGGTGGCAGCCGTGGCTTTGCCTCTGGCACTCGCCTTTGGGGTGGCCTCCGGTGCCGACGCCGCCGCCGGTTTGGTAACCGCTGTCCTAGCCGGAGTCTTGATCGGCCTGTTGGGCGGAGCCCCCTACCAGATTTCCGGCCCGACCGGCGCTATGTCGGCCATTTTGATTGTGCTGGCCTCGCGCTACGGCTTGCAGGGCGTCTGGATCGCCGGGCTGCTGGCCGGGGTGATGATGATCGTCCTCGGTATCTTCCGGCTGGGGCGGGTAGTGGCTCTCATTCCGGCCCCGGTCATCTCCGGCTTTACCAGCGGCATCGCCATCATCATTGCCTTCGGTCAGATCGATAATTCGCTCGGGATCAAAACGCCGCCGGCTGAAAGTATCGTCGCGAAGCTGGCCTACTATTTTGAACACGGGGTGACGCCCAATTTCTACGCTTTGGGCTTGACCTTGCTCATTGCCGCCATCATGCTTACCTGGCCGCGGTTTCGGATTTCGCAGCAAATCCCCGGCTCTTTGGTAGGCATTGTGGTCGCCACGTTGGTGGTCGTCATCAGCGGCTGGGATGTACCGGTCATCGGCACGATTCCCCGCACTATTCTGCTCGAAAATCGCTTGAGCCTGGCCAACATTCCCTGGTCGGATATCAACCAACTGCTGATCCCGGCGATGTCGGTGGCGGCGTTGGGGGCGATTGAGAGCCTGCTCTGTGGCGCGGTGGCCGGCAATATGACCAACATTCGGCTGCACAACAGCGTCGAACTGGTGGCTCAGGGAATTGGCAACATCGTGATCCCGTTCTTTGGCGGAGTCCCGGCCACCGCGGCGATCGCCCGGACCAGCGTTAACATCAAGAGCGGCGGCGTCACCCGGCTGGCTCCGATCTTGCATGGCGTGATTTTGCTGCTGGTGGCCCTCCTCCTGGCGCCGATCATTGGCCGGGTGCCTCTGGCCTCGTTGGCCGGGGTCTTGATCGTGACCGCCTGGCGGATGAATGAGTGGCATGCCATCCGCTTCTTTTTCGGCAGGCGGCTCAAGCACGCGATGATCGCCTTTTTGATTACCCTGGCCGCGACGGTTTTGCTCGACTTAACCCAAGCGATTGTGATTGGCTTTGGGATCAGCACCCTGATGTTTATGTCGCAAATCAGTGATTTGCATGTCTCCCGCCGGCCGGTCGATCCGGAGCGTTTGAATAGGAAGGGTCAGCAGTTCATCCATCCGGAACACCCCATTAGCGTCTACTATTTGGGCGGACCGCTCTTCTTTGCGGCGGCCCGGAAGCTTCTGGAGGAGATCGAAGCCCAGGACGACTCTGGCGCCAAACTGGTTCTCTCGATGCGTGGCGTGCCCCTGGTGGACGCGACCGGCGTCGAAGTGCTGCGAGAGATGTGGCATCGCCAACACAAAGGCGGCGGAGATTTGTTGCTTTCGGGTTTACAAAGCCGGGTAGAAAATTTTTTGCGCCGGAGTGGCTTTCTGGAAGAACTGGGCGAAGAGCGCGTCTTTTGGAGCGCGGACCAGGCCATCCTTTCGCTCGGGGCCACCTGGCCGAGTACGCCCGTTCAACTACCGGGCGATCTGGAAACCATTGACCCCACCCTGATTATCACCCCTCACGAGGATCAAGCCGATCGGAAGCTCTAAGGGGTGTTGGATAGTCGGATTCAGACCCGAAACTGGTCAAAACAGCTTCACCTGCTATAACTCGGCCGTTTTCATCTTGGGCAGCCTTGCCTCCGAAAAAGATCCAGCCGTAGGAACTAGCTAAAAACAGTTGGAAATGGCATACTGTATACAAGAAAGGGTAAACTGTGATGGCGCTTTACAAAATTAGGTTGGAACTTGAATTGAATCCTGGTCCAGACCAAGTTTATACCGTCACTAGTCCTGATGTTCCCGGGCTGGTCACCGAAGGCAGCACGCCGGAGGAGATAAACCGCAATGTGCAAGAAGCACTTGAAGCTTTAATGCTGGGCTGGAAAAAATACGGCCTCGAAGTTCCGCTGGCGTTGCAAAGCCAGCCGGTGCCCAAAACGGTTGAAGCTCTTGTGGCAGTATGAAGTATCGCGAACTTGCCAAACGCCTGAAAGATTTGGGTTGCGTTGAAGATAGGCAGGGCAAGGGCAGCCACCAGCTTTGGTACAATCCGGCCACCAATAAAATTACCTCAATTCCTGCCTGGAGTGGTAAGGATTTAAAGGCAGGCACAGTAAGTGGTATACTTAAACAACTTGGCATCAGTCGCAAAGACTTTGGGCCAATCAAATAAGTAACAAAGCCCACCTCGGTTTAAGTTGAGGTGGGCTTCGATGGTTGTTTGGTGGGGGTCGCGAACCGTTCGCGACCCCTTTCTTGTTTAACCGGCTTTACAGTTGAGGCGCTTCAGCCGGGACCGGGACGATGAAGGGGGGTTCGGGTGTCGGTTCGGGTTGAGCCGGGGCCGGAGTTGGTTCGGGTTGGACCGGCGTTGGGTCGAGCGTTGGGCTGACCGGCTCGGTGGGAGTCGGGGTTGGTGCTTGCTGTGGTTGGGCCGGTTCGACTTTGGCCGGTGCTACCGGTTCAGCCGCGGGTTGAGCCGGGAAGTCGGGCACATAAACTTGGTCAGCCGGATGGATGCCGGTCATATCGACGTATTGGGCCGGGCCGAGTGAGGCCACGTGGGCTTGCAGTTCGTAGGCGCCGATGCCGTCTTTCAGACTACCTTTGGCCAGATCCCAACCCCAGAACAGCGCGTCTTCCGGATTTTCGTAGTAGCCCAGGACCGTACCCGGCTTCAGAATTTGACCCAGGTGCGGCGGTCGCATCCCGACCAGGTTATAGGGTGACCAGATCTGCTGCTGGACCATCTGGTAGCCCTGACTGCGTTCGCCGTGGTGGCGGAAGGTGTGGTCGGTGCGCAGACCCTGGCGGGCCAGCTCCATATTCACCCGCCGGGCGGCGTCGATGCACTCGCCCCGCTGGTCTTCGTTCCAGTCGTCGGCCAGATCCTGGTCAAAGACCCAGGCTCGCTCCGGCAGATAGTAGCTTTCGTTCTCCCAGCCGCCCCAGTAGACCACCTCGTGGTAGCCCGGCCGTTGGCAAAAGGCGACCATACTAACGTTCGGGATGCCGGCAATGTTGACCCCCGGTCGAGCCCCGTCGTGCCGGCCGTAGGGAAACTGCTGGGCCACCGAGGTGGTGCCGTAGCTCAGGGTCAAACCATCGACCACGATGTCACCGCGGATGTGGTCGTTGCCCAGGTCCGGGTCAGGCAGGCGGTGGTAGTCCAGGTGAAACTCGACGTCGTGCTCCTGGCGCCCATCGACCGGCATCAGCCAGGAGTCGGGATGCTGGAACTTCATATCATCATACAGACCGACGAAGAGGGAGGTGACCGGGTAGACCAGTTGGGCTTGATAATTAGCACCGGGTTGAGGGCTGAAGGACAGCCGGGCGCTAGCCGAGGGTCCGGCCACGATTTGGCCGTTCTGGTCGATAATGCGGTAGTAGTGCAGGCCGGTTTCGGCAAACTGATAAGCGATGGCTTCACCTGCGCCCTCCGGATAGCTTAGCCCCTCGACCGGCAGCCACTGGAGCGCTTGACCGGTGGCCTCGAGGGCGTAGACCGCCACCAAACCGGGCCGGTCGAAGGTTAAGTTCACGGTGGCCTGACCCTTGGCGTCGTACTGAACGGTTTGGACCTCGCGGCCGTAGACCAGGCGGTCGGTGGTTGAGGCCGGACCGTGCAGTTGGAGCTCAAAGTTATACTTGTGCTCAAACGGTTGGTCCAGGGGCTTGATCCAGCGGCTGTCTGGCCCATCGACGGTTTGGAAGATGCGGGCCTGCTCCTGGCCGAAGCGGTAGGCGATCAGCTTGGTCACGCCCTCAGCCAGCTCGGTTACGGCCCGGCCGTTGTGAGAGGTGACTTGCTGGAAGCCGCCGCTGTTGAAGAGGCTGCTGGTCACCTCATCGATTTCCTGACCGTTGAAGCGGTAGACGAGGTCGCCTTGCTGGCCGTTGAGATACTCGACGTTGAACATAAGGCTGCGGGTGCTGTCGAAGTACTCCTTGCCCGGCTCCAGATGCGGGGTGTAGGTCCCAAAGGCCACCGGGCCGGTGAAGTCTTGATATTGGCCGGAGCGGAAGGTCGGCTCTTCATTGACGGTGATGGTGGTGCATTCCAAAGTGGTCACGCCGTTGACTTTGACCTCGGCCACGATTTGATAACGGCCGGGTTCGGTGTAGGTGTAATCGACCTGGTTCTGGCCGTTCAGGTTTTGGCTGGAGACTTCCGGTTTAATCCGGCTGCCATCACCCCAATCAATGCTTTCAAAGGTGCCCTGGTTATGGCTGGCCTCGACGGTGAGCGGCACCAGGCCGGTTCGAGGCGTTACTTGCAGAACCTGGCAGGTGGGAGCCAGACGGCGGTTCTGGAAGTGGGCGGTGAAGATCTTGGCTTGCTCCGTCAAGCTGAAATCGAAGCGGGTCGGGCTGATCGGCTCGGAATTGGGCGGGACAATCTCTTCGATGAAGTAGTCGCCCAACTCCAGGTTAGCGAAGTTAGCCGGCGTTTTGCCTTCGGTCACTAAGCTGCCATCGGCCCGATAGAGCTTGACCGTGACCCCGGCCCAGGCTTGATTGTTTTCATCGACTTTAAGGGCGGTCACCGTGCCTTTCACCGTCTCTCTGGGATTGACCTGGGCGGTGCAGGCAGCCGAGCTAAGCCAGTGGCCGTGGCGGTCTTGCACTTCGGCGGTCAGGGTGTAGTCCCCGGCCTGATTATAGGTGTGTTCCACCGCGCTGGCGCTGCTCAACCCCTGAGCCAGTTGGCCATCGCCCCAATTCAAGCGCACGTCCTGGCCGTTGGTGTGCGCAATGGCCACCGAGACGGTCAGCGGAGCGAAGCCGTTTTGCGGCGTCACGCTCAGCAAGTCGCAACTCACCGGCGCTTCCTCGACCGGCTCGACGCGCAAGGCCATTTCAAAGTGGACGGAGCCCACGCTGGTGCCCCGGCCGGTGTGCTCGATGCGCAGGACGTTCGTTCCGGCGCGGATGCCCGAGCAGGTGTGTTCAAAATCAAACCAGCGGTCATCGAGAGGGTTCTGGTCACGCAGCTCAAAGCAAACCTGCCCATTAACCAGGACCCGGATCTCCTCGTTGTCTTGAAGCTGATCACAACTGGAATGGATTTGCTTCTCTTTGAGGGCCGGGGTGCAGCCGCGCTCCGGGTGGCCCTCCTTCTTGCGGCCAATGATCAGGCCGTCGCTGCTGTAGCCGGCCGGCACCTCGAACTGCCTCTCGACCGGGCTGCCGCCCAGCCGGGTGTAACCGCTCGGCCCCGAGATCTCGATCGGGCCGTTGGCCCAGGCCGGCGAAGCGGTTGCCAGTAAGCCGGCCACAATGACCACTGATACTGCCAGAATAACTGTGAGTCTTAAAATTGAGCGTTTCATTTGAATGCCTCCTCTTTGGCTATAGCTGACTGCGGTCAGAACAATTTTCTATCTATAGCTTAAGGCATTCCGGGGTTTATCTCAGTGTAGCGCGACACGGCGCCCAGTCTCGATCTTAACAGGCAGACTGCTACTTCAGGCACACCAAGTTGTGTCCTGGCGCACAGTCGGGGCCTTGTGGCTTGGAGAGCAATTGCCTGAGAGCGGAGATACGTGTAAACTACAGCCTATCCAATCCCGCCTCCTAAACGGATTGGCTTTACCTCCTCATTAAAAAATAGCTCAAAGTAGAGAAGCTTCATGCCGACCGCATCTTCGGGTCAAACCATCCCCCGGCGCGTCTCGTTGTTGCAGAACGTGCCCCTGTTTGCGGATCTTAATAAAACAGATCTCGGACGATTGGTTCATGACTTTCACCTGCGGGTCTACAACAAGAATGAGGCCATCTTTCACCAGGGCGATATGAGCCGGGAGCTTTACATTATTCTTAAAGGAAAAATTCGTATCTTTAAGATCAGTCCGGCCGGGGATGAAACGTCTCTTAATATCTTCGCCGACTATGACCTCTTTGGTGAGTTAGCCACCATCGATCAAAAACCCCGCTCAGCCTCGGCCAAGGCGGTGGTTCGGACCACCTTGTTGGTGATGGCCCACAGTCAGTTTGAAGCTCACGTCCAGGCTATGCCTCAATTAGCCCTTAGCTTAAACCGGCTGCTAACCCAGAAACTGCGCTGGACGGCCGCTTATGCCGCCGCGGTGGCTCAGTACGACGCGGCAGCCCGCCTGCTCCATATTTTGTTGCTTTTCAACGAGAAATTTGGCGAAGAGATTGTGCCCGGGAAACAGTATGTCCTTGATTTGTCTCTCAACCAGACCGACTTAGCCTCGTTTGTGGGAGCCCGGCGCGAGTGGGTCAATCGCCTCATGGGCGATTGGCGTAAGCGAGGCCTGATCGACTATGACGCCGGCAAGATCATCATTTTAGACTTGCCCCGGGTAGAGCAAGAGCGCGACGGTCGGATTGAGGGTTTTCAGGATGAGGTCAAATGGTAACAAAGCATGGTCTTCAACTTCATCGTCTCAGACGCTGGCTTCTCCTCAGCGGCGCTTTGCTTATGGTCGCGATAGGGTTCTGGGCTTTGAGCTGGGCAGTCCAGGCTGCCGGCAGCGGTACGCTCTACCCGGCCGGGACCACCGGCTTTCGAGCGAACATCGAGTGGCGGAACAGCTTTTACGGGGACAACTTTCTGCGGCGGCGGACTCTGCTCAAAGTTTACGCCGAGCAAGGCGAGATCATCTTATCCGGTTCAAGCGCCGTCGGGGTGGATAGTGGTGATATCCTGATTTACAATCCCGGTCGGGTCACCGGCCGGATCGGCGACGAAGTGATCCCGGCCACGCCCAATTTTAGCTGCCAGGCCCAACGAGAAGCCAGCCAAAATCCGGCTCAGGGACAAATTACCAGCCGGGCGCAGGAGTTAGCCGGCCCTGACACCATTACCGATACCGCCCTGGCCTTGCCGGGGTTGGCCATCCCTAATGCCTACGTCCCCTGCTTTTATGTGGCCCCGGAGTCCGGCATCTATAACGTGGTCATCGTCGGCCCGCGCGGGATCGACTCGGATGAGGAAACCCCACCCACCGGCGAGCTCGATCTCACCAGTTTGGAAAACTTCGACTCTAACCAGGATACCAGCGTTTCGGCCTGGGATGTCACGGTGAGAGACTCTCTCACCACCACTCAAAACGTTAGCGGCCGCTTGTTTGCCAACTATCTGACCATGTTCACCGGCAGCAACCCGCGTCCGATGAACGGGACCCTTTACGTCCTCACCACCGACGGCTATATTTACCAAACTGAGCTAAGAGGCCTCGACCCCAACGGCTTTATGGTTTATGCCAATGACGTGGGCTTTCTCGATAGCGACGGGACTCCCCTTTACCACAACGTGGTCGCCGATCCAGGCGGGACATTGCAAGAACAAAACCAGTTGAACGATCCTCAAGGGGGTGTCATTCTAAGTCCGCCCACCCATCTGATCTTCTTCGAGCAGCCCGACAACGCGGCGATTTTGGCCAACGACATCCCTCTTGACCCACCGCTGCCGGCAGTCACCGCCTTGGCGTTCCAGGGCGACCTGGGGGGCAACAACGCCTCGGTCAGGGGGGGCGGCACGTTTTTCTACACCACCAACGTCGCCGGTACCTTTGAGCTGATCATTAGCCGCGACGGTTCAAACTTCGATCCCACCGATCCGCTCAACCGCGTATTACGGCGGATCGCGCCGGCCGGTGACCAAAGCATTGCCTGGGACGGCCTGGACAACGCCGGTAATCCTTTTCCGGCTGGTCTGGACTATCCCGTCCGGATCACGGTCCGGGCCGGTGAATATCACTTTCCCTTGCTTGATATTGAAAACAGCGCCGGGGGCCCGCAGTATACGCTCATTAATCCCCCCGGGGACGATTGTCCGTCGTTTGGCGGCAACCCGCCCAACTGCAACGTCGCTTTTTACGATGACCGGGGGTATGTGACCGCTCAAGGGACGGCGGTCGGCACGCCGGGTCAGGTCCTGCCCGGGATTGATCCACCGCCGCTGGCCCGCAGCGATCCGCTGCAAGGCTTTGATACCACCACCGATCAGCGCCGCTTTGGGGATGACACGGGGAACGGTTTTGGCGATAAGAAAGGGCTCGATCTGTGGACTTACTATCCGAGCGATCCGGCCTTCACCACGCTCAATATCTTCGCCCTCAATCTCAGCATCGACAAGACCGATAACAATCTGGTCACGACGCCCGGTGGCACAATTGCTTACACCTTAACCTACACCAATGCCGGACCGTCCGACGCCAGCGGCGTGGTCATCACCGAGACTGTCCCGGCCGACACCACCTTTAACGCGGCCGCCAGCTTTCCCTCGGTCTGGGACTGTCCCGATGGGAGTTCGGCAGGCAGTCTCTGTACCCTCAGCGTCGGTGATTTGGTGGTTGGCGCGGTGGAGAGCGCTCGTTTTGCCGTGACGGTCAGTGCCGTCCTGCCTCCGGGTGTTGAGACCATTACCAACACTGTGCTCATTCGGGAGGACGGCAGCAAAGGCACCGAAGACCTGACCGATAATGTTGATACCGAAATTACGCCTATTGGCAGACCGGCCCCGCTCATCATCAAGGCCGCCGATCGGGAGACGGCCCAGATTGGCGATCTGGTCACCTTCGGCATCACCGTTTATAATCCCGGTCCGCCTGCAACGGCTGCAGCCACCAATCTTTCTATCGTCGATCGCCTGCCCGTGGAGTTGGACTTCGTCTCTTTGGCCGTTGTTTCGGATCCGCCGGATCTCGCCCACACGCCCCTCGTGACCACCGAAATTGTTTCCACCATTGGTCACCCCTCCGGCATTAGTCAAACAGCGGCTTCTACCGTGACCGTCAATATTCCGGTGCTTGACGTCAACCAAACCCTTAGCCTGATCCTGACCACGCGGGTTAATGAACTCGCCAGCCCGGCGCCGCTGACGATCGCCAATGTCGCTGTCCTCGTCGTCGGTATCAGCCCTCCCGTCGAAGCCCCTCCCGTCATCATCCTAATCCCGGGTCCCCCTGCTCCGGCGCAGCCACCGGAAAATCCCAAACGCCCGGGTGAACCCGTACCGGAAGAGCCACGGGAGGATACGCCGGTCAGCATCCCGGTGCCGGAAGAGCCGCGCAAGGATGTGCCGGTCAGTGTGCCGTTGCCGGTCCAATTTTTGCCTGAAACCGGAACCAGATCGCCGCAGTGGAAAATAGGCATAAACACGTCTGACTCGCTGCTGATGCTGGTTGTCGCCGGCGGCCTAATCCTCTGGAAGCGAGTCCGCTCGGGGCGAAAGCGGTGTCGCGGCTTAAGAACCGGTTTGGCTGGCCTGCCGGCTGTGGATGAGGGCGCGATGCGAGGGGATATTCTCCAGGAAAGAGCGCCGGAGTGACTCGTCGCTGATTTTGACAGCCCGGTCGCGCAGTAACTGCTGGGCCCGATCTAAAAAGGCCGGAGCGCGGCCGTCTTGTATTGCTGCCAGGCCGTGATAGCAGGTCAGATAAACCCAGAAGGGATCATCGGTTCCATCCAACGGGTTCATTTCAAGATAGATCAGGATGTCCTCGACAAGTGTCTCGACCTGGTTTAATTCGCCTTGAGCCAGGTAAACGCGGATCAAGCCGGCCACTGTTTCCATCGCCAGACTGTGCTGGCCGGCCTCGCGCCTCAGCCTTAACGCCTGCTGGTAGACTGGGATCGCCTTGGTCAGCTCACCCAGGCCCGTCAAGGCATGGCCCAGGTTAGTCAGAGCGTACCCCTCCAACGTCTTGCGCCCAATTTCCCGGCAAATAGCCAGGAAACGGTGATAATACCTTTTGGCTGTCCCGTAGTCTCCCAGATGCAGGGCTACGTCCCCCAAGTTGTTTAGAGCGATGCCTTCGCCTTGGCGGTGGCCCATCTCCCGGCGAATCTCCAGCGCTAGCTCGTAACAACTTTTGGCTGCGGGATAATCTCCTAACCCCAATGCCACTAGCCCCAGATTGCTTAGGCCGGATGCCTCTCCTTCCCGGTCACCAATCTCCCGGCAAACCCGCAGCGATTGCTGGAAATAGCGCCGGGCCGCGGCTTCATCCCCCTGCCGCCGGGCCACATCGCCCAGGTTGTTCAGCACCACGCCTTCGCCGTGCCGGTGGCCTGTTTCACGCCGCAACTGCAAAGCCTGCTCGTAGAAATCTTGCGCGGTGGCATAGTCATTCTGGGCCAAATGGAGATTGCCCAAATTGTTAAGGATAACGCCCTCGCCATAACGATGTCCCATCTCCCGCCAGAGACGCAGCGCCTGCTCAAAACAGGCTTGGGCTGCGGCGTAATCCTGCCGGCGGACACAGAGCACGCCCAGATGCCGCAGACTATCCGCTTCCACCCGCCGTATCTGGCCCTGCCTGGCCAAAGTTAAGGCTTGTTCCAGCCGCTCTTGAGCGGCCGGTTGATCGCCCTGGCGCCACAGGAGCGCACCCCAATGCAGATAGGCCTCCGCCTCCACCTCAATCACCGGGCTGGGCCGGAGCAGATCGACGGCTCGACGCACAGCCACGATCGCCGCCGCGTAATCACCCGTGTTCGAATAGTAGTTTGCCTGCCGAAGCGCAATTTGAGCCTGGTATTTGATAAGCTGCTCATCCGGTTCGATCCGAGTCTGGAACAGACCCTCGAGGGCCACCAAATCTTGAAGTTGAGCTTCACGCTCGCCCAGCACATCGTACACTCTTTCCCGCGCCAGCAGGAGGGTGCAGCGCCGGGTCGCGTCGGGGTCAGGCGTCAAGGCTAAAGCCCGGCTAAGATAGTTGATCGCTTCGGCGTTGGCAAAGCGCCGGGCGGCCTGTTCGCCGGCCAGGCCGGCATAGTAACATTCTTGTTCAGGCGCTTCAGCATAGCGGTAGTGATGAACTAACAGGGGCAGATAGGGCGACCACGAGGTCAACTTGCCTGGCGCTTCGACTTTGGCTTCATGCCAGGTGGCTATCTGAAGATGAAGCTCACGGAGTTGGGCAAATAAAAGAGTCCGGTAGGCAACTTCCTGAATAACCTGATGCTTGAATTGATAGGCGACATGCGGGGCCGGCTGCTCAATTTGAACCAGGCTGCCGGCCTCGAGCACTTGCAGGACTTCCATCAGTTTGTCCGGGGGCAGGTGCAGCGGGTGCGTCTCGAGCAGCAGGCTAAATTCAAAGCGCCGGCCAATGACACTGGCTACCTTTAGGGTTAACTTTTCCAACTCCGGCAGCCGGTCTATTCGGGTCAGAACTAAACCCTGGATCGTGTCCGGCAGGCCCAAATCGAGGGCGGTCAGCGGGACATTGGCAACCAGTTGCCATTGGTCATGCTCAAATCTGAGAAAATTGCCGGCTCGTAACTGGGTCAGCAGCGTTTCAGACAAGACCCAGACCCCATCAACCGGCCGGGGCTCGATGGCCTGTGACTCTCGTAACGCCTCGGCCATCGTCTCGGCGAATAAGGGGTTGCCTTGGGCATAAGTTTCGATAAAGCTCGAAAGCAGGGGCGAAACCGGGCCTTGCAGCCGGTTACCGACCAACTCGCCAATGCTGGCGGCGGGCAGTTCGCCAAGATTGATCTCTAAGTAGCCGGGTAGCCGGTTTAAGTCTGGTAAGACCTCCGGCGCGGTATCGGCCGGGGACCGGTGGATCAGGACCATCACCAGGCCGGTCGTTGGCACAATCCTGCTCATGGCCATCGCCAACTTCCGCGAGGCCTCATCCAGCCAGTGGGCATCTTCGATCAGAATGAGCAGCGGTTGATCCTTGGCCCAGGCCTGGATCAAGTCGACGGCTAAACTGAAGAGCGCTTCCTGCCGCAGTTGGGGCGACAGAATTTCCGTAGCGGCATTGTCAGGCAGCGGCAAACCGAGGATATCGCCCAACAGCGGCAGGCGGGTGGCCCCGTCCGGCTGTAACTGCTTGAAAGTGACGCTCACCTGCTCGATCTGCCGCTCAAGCCAGGCGGGCCGGTTCTCGTCTGGCCAGTGCTCCTCCAGCAGCACAAACAGGGCTCTAAAGATTTGCCGCCAAGAATGGTAAGGCGATTCCCGGTCAACGCTTTGACACATGCCGAGCACTACTCGCCAGCCGTGGCGCAGCGCCTGATCAGCGAATTCGGCGATCAGGTGGCTCTTGCCCACGCCAGCCACCCCTTGCACCCGCATAATTCCCCCCGAGGCCAGACTGCCGGTGGTCAATAGGTGGGTCAGCCTCGCCAGCTCGCGCTCGCGCCCGACCAGGGGCATACTGAAGAAGACAATGGGTTTTTGCGCCGCCGCGAGTTGGCGCTCCAGAACCATCGAAACCGGGATCGGTGCATTCTTGCCCTTGACTTTGACCAAACCGACCTGTGCCAGGCGATAGCTCTGCCGGACGGCTTTGGCAATACGCTCGCTGACCATGATTTCGCCCGGTTTAGCCATACTCATAAGCCGGGCGGCCATATTCACCTCGTCGCCCAGGACGCCGTAGGTCAGCCGCCCGGCGCCGCCATAGGCCCCGGTTCGCACCCCGCCTTGCGTGATCCCAATCTGCACCGGGTTGATAAAATCAAAGGTTTTTGAAACCGACCGCAGCTCTAACGCGGCAGCCACGGCCCGCGCTGGGTCATCGTGATGAGCCAGCGGCGCCCCAAAAGCGCCATAAACATAACTGCCTTTATCACCGATGGTCAACTGAATCAGATAGCCGCCGTAGCCAGCCAGAATGTTCTGCACCAGCCGGACGAAGGCATCCAATTTTTGAGCAGCCTGGCTGTCGCTATCAAAATCGATCCCGTTGAAGCGCATAAAGAGAGGGACCACCAGCCGAAACTCGGCTAAGAACTGCTCTCGCCCCCGGCTTAAGCGTTCATAGACGGGGGGCAGCAGCCAGGGTCGGATCTGATCTTCAGTCAGCCGTCCGGTCAGAGAGAAGGGGGAAAATAAGGTTGCTTGAGACAGCGCGCCGCTCGCATTTGGGTGTGAAACAACGGCGTAGCGTCGACCCAGACTATTCGCTGCCGGACGCCATTCTCCAACCGCGAATCGAGCCGCTAAATTGGGCACCGTCTCGGCGTCCACTACGACCTCGCCCTGACGGGCCTGTTGTTCTGCCGCCGCCATCCGGTCGATGGTCTGGCCAGCTAATACGTCGATAATTTGAATTTCTGGGTCGCCTACCAGAAAACGCCGGGCCGGGCCGGTCGCTAGAGCGACTTTCATCTTCAACGTATAGGTGCCGCCTGCTGGCCCCGGCACAACGGCAAACGGCGCCATCGCCTGCTGCATCGCCAGGCCACAGATGATGGCTCGTCCCCCGTCATCCTGATCGAACCAGCAGGTAACCGCATCCCCGCTGAAGCCGATGACACTGCCGCCGTAGCGATGAATCTCGGTGATGAGGGCCGTATAGACGACATTGAGCTGGCGGGTTAACTCTTCTGGACCTCGCTTGGGACCCAGTTCCTGGAGGAGGGTAACGGTCAAGGGCGTAAAGCCTGAAATGTCGGCCAGCATCGCTGTCCCCTGAGTTTGCTCAGGGAGTTGGTCGCCTCTGGCCATTGCCTGGCAGCGATCGATGGGGATGTAAGCCGCTAGCGTTTCCATTCGGTTCTGAGCTGTACTAAACCTGGTCGGTCCGCATAGAATTAACGGATCACCCGACCGGGGCTGATAAAGCCCAGCCCTTTTGTTCCCAGTTTACCGACCATGACCGCCTCAATCACCGGCTCCGAGACCTCAGTCTTGGCTTCCCAGTCGACGACAAAATTGGCTCCTACCCCGCCCCGGTCATCGCTGCGCTCCAGCACAATGCTGGTCATGCCCAGGGGTGCCAACGTAAAAGGCTGGTCAAAATATTCGGTCACGAAGTTGCCGTTCGTATCGTAATATTTGGCAGAGGTGATGGTAATTGGATGATCCAAATCGGTATTGTGAATAGCCAGAGTCACGGTCAAGCTCCACGTCTTCTCCCGGTTGTCAAAAAAGATTTCGGAATAAGCCGGCACATAAACCGTTTGACCGCGCGACAAAACCAGCGATGCCCCCGAAATTACTTTGCTTGCCGTTGAAAACCCAAGCCCCTGCGTCCCGATGGTACTGACCATGACGGCCTCGATTACCGGCTCGTAGACCTGGGTATTGGCTGCCCACTCGACGATGAAGTTGGCCCCCACCCCGCCGCGGGTGTCACCGCGTTCCAGTAAAATGCCCATTGTGCCCAAAGGCGCGAGTTCCAAAGTGTCTTCGACATATTCAGATACAAAGTTGCCGTCTGTATCATAGTAGCGGATAGACTTGATAAAGATCGGCCGGTCCGAGTTGGTGTTATGAATGGCTAACGTCGCTGCGAGTTTCCAGGTGTTTTCTTTATTCGCAAAATAGATTTCGGAGTAGACCGGCACATAGACAGCCTGGCCCTGGACCACCTTTAAATCTTTAGCAGAGACAGGTCTAACCGCGGTTTGAGGCTCGAGCGGCTGTAAAGTTTGCGGCTCGTTTTCAGAGTTCTGTGACGAACAGTTGGTTAAGATTAAAGCAAGAATGAGCAGCCACGGACCGATCCATCGTTTCATCTTTTTTCCTGAAGAATAAATTTTACGGGCCGCTTTCCAAGTTGGCTTTAGCGATGGGCTGATCTTTGGCGGCTTTAAACAAAAAAGGCACGTCGATGCGTGCCTCTTACCTGTAAGCAATCGGGTTAGGTTGTCGCCCGCGCCTTGATGGATAACGTCTCAGCTTGAGCATCGGCGTGGTAGCTGCTGCGCACCAGCGGCCCGCTTTCGACCCAGCGAAAACCGATCGCTTTGGCTATCTCGCTAAATTCCTTGAACTCGTCAGGGTGGACATAGCGATGGACCGGCAGGTGAAACTGGGTCGGGCGCAGATATTGACCAATAGTCAGAATATCGACCTCATGCTCTCGTAAATCCCGGATGACCTGGATAATTTCCTCTTTTGTTTCACCCAAGCCGACCATAATGCCACTCTTAGTGGTCGCCTCCGGATCGAGTTCCTTAGCCCCGGATAGCACGCGCAGCGTTTGTTGGTAATTAGCTTGTGGCCGGACCGTACGATATAGCCGGGGTACGGTTTCAGTATTGTGATTGAGAATTTCCGGTTGAGCCTCCATCACGATTTTTAGGGCTGGACGATCGCCTTTGAAATCGGGGATCAAGACCTCGATGGTACAACCCGGAACCCGTTGCCGGATCTCTCGAATCGTGTTGGCGAAAATGTGCGCTCCCCCGTCCGGCTGTTCGTCTCGATTAACCGAGGTCAGGACGCAGTGGCTCAAGTTGAGAATCTGCACACTCTCGGCTACGCGGCGGGGTTCATCCTCATCCAGGGTGGGAGGCCGGCCTGTTTTTATATGACAGAAGCCACAAGAGCGCGTACAAACGTCGCCCATCAGCAAGAAGGTAGCGGTGCCTTTGCTCCAGCACTCGCCCAGGTTAGGGCACATGGCTTCTTCACAAACGGTGTGCAGACCATGCTGGCGCATCAACTTCTTGACCCGGGTATAGCCTTCACCGCCGGGCATTTTAACTTTGAGCCACGGCGGTTTCCGTTGGGCCGGATCGACGTTTTGGGGCACAATTTCCGTATGGCGCGTGAGCCGGTGCTTCGGCAACCCGATCTTACCGTTGCCATCCTGGATCTCATCTTCAGTCCTAATCGAGTCGGGCTTGATTAAATTCATTGCTTTAACCTTTTTTAGCGGTGCCGTTTAACTGAGTCCGGTCAGGACCGTTTCTTCCAGATCTGCCAGGGCTTCTTCCAAAAACCACTTAACCTCATTAACCCGGGGCAGACCGGTTTCCAACTGGTCGAGTGCGCTGTCGATCACCGGCAGCAACATCTCATTGTTAAGCTGAGCAGCCCGGACCCGAGCCAGCCTCAGGCGCCGGATCGATTCGTTGAGGTTGGGTTCGCCGTAGAGCGTGTCAATGACGCTGTAAACCAGGTCTAGCACGTTTTCGGGCAACACTGCTGCTCCTGAGAGCGACCGGGCGACATCGCTGACCTGTTTCGGACCGGAGAAGGTGCGCTCATCCACCGGGTTGACCGCCTGTTCCCAGGCCTGACCATAGCTGGCTTTCATCGCCGTAAAATCGCCGTTGAAGAACACGTAGACGTGTTGGTTCCAAAGCACGGTATTGACCGCGTCGTAGACATCGTCAGGATTAGGGCTGTGAGCGACCAACTTACCGTGGATCGGCTCAAAGTCTCTATCTTCTTCCGGCGAAATGATAAAGGCCAGCCATTCATTAGGGAAAATTTTGGCAATCTCTTCAATTAAGGGTAGTCGTTCAACTTCGGTCATCGTGTTGTAAGGACAACCGCAGTCGCAGTTGCCGCCACATTGACCGGGCGTACGACAGGTAGTGCGCTTAGTGAAAGGCTCGGCGTACCAATTCTCCGGCGCAGAAAGGCGTTGCTCACCATTAACCGCTGGCGCCGTTGGTAGCAACGAGTCAAAGCCAAGAAGTTTGATGGGTGTTGACAAGATAACCTCGCATATCAAATATTCTGGAGACATTATACCTATGCACTTCCCTAATCGTCAAACACTGTTCAATACCAAAAAACTAACGTTTCTTAGAGATTGGTCTTATGTCGCCCTTATTGATTAAGCCTAGAATAGCGGAGTCGAGAAATTTTCCCCCTTGTCTCCATTACTCTAGAAAATATTTATTGGGAAGCTGTCTGGTTTGACAGCAAATTTGAATTGAGGCCGAAATACACGGCTGATTGTCAATCTTATTGTACCTTAACAAATTGAATCAACAGGAGCTACAAAGTGAACTGCACCCAGGAAATTTTTGGACTATGGCTAATCCAACTTATCGTCTTAACCGTTATGTTGCCTCCCCAAATTACGCTTTGGCTAGTTGTCGCCATCAAGTTATCTGATCTTATTAAAAGAAACAAAGAACGTAAATCTATGCGCCAAAATGGCTTGTGGAGACGTAACCTCAGCCAAGCGGAGTCTAGACTTAGTCCTTATGAAAACTGGTTAGAAGAGTTGGAAGATGAAGGCAAAATTCCCTTCTTCCGATTTGGCCACTCTCAGCAGAAGGTTGGAGCTAAGTGAAAGTAGATTTTATATATGATTAGATGCCCATTTTGCAAGACCGACAATATTGCCAACACTATATTCTGCGATCAGTGCGGACACTTTCTTCTTGATAACGTCGGTGGTAAGACCGATCCTTTAGAACTCAGCGAAACCGGCTGGATCGGTGAACCAATGAGTCATGCTCGTTTAGCCGCACCCTTTAAAGGTGATATTAAGCCCTTAATGATCCGGCTGAACGTAAAGGCTTTCAACCGGCAATTTGAAGTTCCTTTAGAGCGGAGCATTATCCTGGGGCGCACTGATCTGACTTCATCCGTTTTTCCTGATGTAGATCTGTCCACCGAAGGCGACCCGGCCCGAAGTATTTCGCGCCGGCACACCAGGATATTTAGGGAAAAAGACCGGGTTTTGGTGGAGGACCTGGGCAGCATCAATGGCACCTATCATAACCGGTTACGCTTAACCCCCTTTGTTCCGGAACTTCTCAATCACGGTGATCGATTGCAGCTTGGCCGGTTACTTATAGAAGTTGAAATTGGATAATAAAAGAACGTGAATTGCTCGAGCAGGAGTCTTTTGAAGTTTTAATCAGCTCTGGTTCAGTTACAAGGGTTAGCCGATATCGAAAGCGAGATCAGTCTTGGTCTCGCTTTTTTCGTTTTCGCAGGGTAGTTGCTTACATAGCTGCCTCACTGACTCAACGAAGTGACAATTAAGACCGTATTTTTTCTCGGAAGGCAACGCTGGTGGTAGAATAGCCCGCATCGTAGCGACAGGGATCTAAAAACAGGGAGAGCATAACGAAAATGAGTGCAATGGCCGCCCGCGTCCGCCATATGGCCACAACTATTTTTTCTGAGATGACTGCCTTGGCTATCCAACATCAGGCTGTAAATTTAGGCCAAGGTTTTCCTGACTTTCCCGGGCCGGACTTTTTGAAACAAGCGGCCATCGACGCCATTAACAATAACCGCAACCAGTACACGCCCGGTACTGGTCTGTTGGATCTACGTCAGGCCATCGCCGGGAAAATGGAACGACACTACGGCTTGATTTTCGATCCTGCCTCGGAAGTGATGGTGACCCAAGGGGCAACCGGCGCTATCTTTGCCACGATGTTAGGGCTGGTAGATCCGCGTGACGAGGTGATTCTATTTGAACCCTACTACGATTCTTATTTGCCCGCCCTCCAGTTTGCCGGCGGCATCCCTCGATTTTTTACCCTCCGGGCTCCTCACTGGGAAATTGATCCGGTTGAGCTAGAAGTCCTTTTCTCTGAGCGGACTAAACTCATCATAATTAATACGCCCCACAACCCCACTGGCAAGGTCTTTACCAAGGCCGAACTTGGGTTGATTGCCGAACTGTGCCAGCGCTATGATGTTATTGCCGTGACCGATGAGGTTTACGAACACATTGTTTTTGATGACCGGCAGCACGTTTGTCTGGCGACCCTGCCGGGGATGGCCGACCGGACGGTGACAATCTCTAGTGCCGGCAAAACTTTTAGTATGACCGGCTGGAAAGTCGGTTGGGCGGTGGGTCGACCGGAGTTGATGGAGGCCATCCTGCGGGTTCACCAATTTATGGTCTTTACCGGGGCTACGCCACTGCAAGCCGGCGTGGCCATCGCGTTACAGAGTTCGAGTGACTATTATGCCGAACTCGCGGCGATGTACCAGGCCAATCGAGATTTTCTGGTTGCCGCCCTCGACGAGGCGGGCTTAAGGCCTATCTTACCGGATGGGACTTACTTTGTGATGGTTGATCTTAGCCAGCTCGATTTTCCGGATGATGTGACGTTTTGCCGCTACTTGACCACCGAGGTCGGCGTGACTGCTATTCCACCTAGCGCTTTTTACCATAATCCTCAGGATGGGGCTAAGCTCGCTCGGTTTGCTTTTTGTAAAACTCGCTTGCTGCTGGAAGAAGCCGCTCGACGACTAAAAAAACTTAAGTTATGATTGAATGGACTGCCCTCCGGGCTAGGGATGGTCAGTCCGTTGACTCATAAAAATTTTGTCTCAAAGGAGATCTGTTGATGCGCACAACCACAGTATCGGCTCGCTGGACGGGCGAGGGCCTAAATTATCTCGGGGTTGATAGCCGGGGACATGAACTGCTGATGGGCCGCGAAAATATTACGCCGGGGCAACTGCTTCTGATCGCCTCGGCGGGGTGTATGGGCATGGATATGCTGCACGTCCTCCAAAAAAAACACCAGGATGTGACCGACGTCCAGATCGAGGTCATCGGCTATCAGCCCGAAGATTATCCCAAACCCTACGAGACGGTCGAGCTTAGATTCATTGTCAAAGGCAATAACGTCGATCCTAGAGCGGTGCATCGCGCTATTGAGCTTTCACGGGAGAAGTATTGCGTGGTCAACCAGACCTTGATGAGAAATTCGGCCATTTTGACTTCGTTTGAGATAGAGGAATCCGTGCAAGCGCCGGCGTGAGCGAGACAGACCCCCGCCACCTTCAACTCGAAGAACTTCACACTGAACTGAGTCGTTGTCGCCGCTGCGCCGACGCCGGATTTTACATCGGTAGCCGACCGATTTTTTCCGGTCCAGCCTCGGCCGAGGTAATGGTGGTTGGGCAGGCCCCGGCCAAAGTTGAAGAGGGCGAGCAAGGGCAGCCGTTTGGGTTGCGGCGGGGAGGACAGCGCTCACTGTTATGGCGTTGGCTAGAGCAAGCGGGCTGGTCAGAGGCGGAATTTCGAGCTCGCCATTATTTTTCAGCGATCACGAAATGTTATCCGGGTAAAAGCAAAAGTGGCAAGGGCGACCGGGTGCCGACAGCCACCGAGCGCCAGCTCTGTGCGCCGTGGCGCGAGCGAGAGCGGGCGATCCTCCGGCCAAAGGTCATCATCGTCGTGGGCCGGATTGCTATCGAGACCTTTTTGCCTGAGCTTAAAGGCCGGCCCCTTGAGGCGATTATCGGCCAGACCTTTGAACACGGTGGTGTTACCTTTGTACCGCTGCCGCATCCATCCGGGGTCAGCCGCTGGCTAAATGAACCGGAAAATCAAGCTCGAGTTGAAGAGGCTTTGGCCAAGTTGCGGCTATTAAAAGAAAGGTATAAGCTATAATTTTTCCAGACTTAGGCCAGAGTGATTTAGAGGTTGGTTAATGGCCGAGGTTACGGAGATTAGCTTAATCCCTCAAACCGGCCACGCCACACGCCAATGAAATTTCCAGAGCAGCTCAACAACCGAGACGTTACCATGCTTCGAGGCTCCCTCGTGCTCTTTCTGCTGGCTTGTCTCTTCACTACTTTGGCCCTGCTGCAACTGGGTTTGGTAGAGCATAGCCTTCAGCCGGTAACTGTGCTGCCGGTCTTGGTGTTGGCGCTCTGTGGGGGTAGCGCTATCTATCTCCTGCAACTGCGGCGGGCACCCTTTTATGGCGACCCGATTCTCCTGTCGTTAACCTACTTCCTGTGCGGTTTCGGCCTGGCCTTGACCAGCCGTCTGGCTCCTAATTTTGTTCGCCCCCAACTTTTTTGGCTGGTTATTGGAACAGCCACCTTAATCCTGATCAATCTTCTGGCCCAGAATCTGAATTGGCTGCATCGTTATAAATATGCCTGGCTCAGCGGCGGGCTCGTGTTGCTGGCCAGTACTCTATTCTTGGGCGTCAATCCCAGCGGCTTTGGGGCGCGCTTATGGCTACAAATCGGCCCGTTCTACTTTCAACCCTCAGAATTATTGAAACTGCTGTTGATTATCTTCCTGGCCGGCTACCTGGCCGACCGCCATCGCCAACTCCTTGAAGAGCCACTCAATGTGGGCCCGTTGTCGCTGCCGCACCCTTCGTATTTTGGGCCGATGTTTTTGATGTGGGGTTTTAGCATGGTGCTGCTCATTTGGCAGCGTGATTTAGGCGCGGCCCTACTCTTTTTCGGTACGTTTTTGGGCATGCTCTACGCGGTGACCGGTCAAGCGCGCTACCTCTGGGTGGGTGGGCTTTTGCTTGCTGCGGCGGGGGTGGCCGGCTATGCTCTGTTCGATGTGGTCCGGATTCGGGTAGATGGTTTCCTCAACCCCTGGCTGGATCCGGCGGGCCGTTCATTTCAAATTGTGCAGTCGTTGCTCGCTTTTGCCAGCGGGGGCCTGCTGGGCGAAGGCCTGGGCCAGGGGTTGCCGACGGCCATTCCCGTCGTCCATACCGACTTTGTCTATGCCGCTATCGGCGAGGAATATGGCCTGCTAGGAGCGTTGGGCATCTTGGTTTGTTTTGGGCTACTGGTGGCGCGGGCGTTTCGTATTGCGCAGCAAGCCCGGACCAATTTTGAGCAGCTTCTGGCCGTCGGCATTGGCACAATGTTGGGGCTGCAAACGCTCGTCATCACCGCCGGCACTCTGAAACTAATGCCGCTGACGGGTGTTACGCTGCCCTTTGTTAGCTACGGCGGCAGCAGCCTGGTGATGAGTTTTGTGATGGTAGCTCTGCTGCAGTTTATTGCCCGTGAAAATCAAAAGGGAGCGACGATCATGCCCTATATCCCCCGCTCGAAGAGCCGGCCTAATTTCGATTTGAAGTTGGCGCGCGTTCTTTTTGTCGGCTTTGCCATTGTGGCCGGCGGGCTGGTGCTCTGGCAGGTCGCGGCGGCGCCGTTCTTGCTTAACCGCAGCGACAACCCCCGTCTGGTCGTTGAAGAGCAGCGCCTTGACCGGGGCCGGTTGTTGACGCGCCGAGGCGTGCCTATTGCCGAGACGGTGATCGGTCCAACCGGTCTGGCCGAGCGACGCTATCCCTACCCCGGCCTCTCGAGTGTGACCGGTTACTACAGCCTGCGCTACGGGGTTGGTGGCACCGAGGCGACGTTCGATTCTATCTTGCGCGGATCAGGCGAGCAAACGGCTGAAACCCGGCTGATCGATGATTTGCTGCATCGTCCTCCGGTCGGACAGGATGTAACCCTGACAGTCGATCTCCCTGCCCAAGTGGCGGCCGACGTGGCGCTTGGTGATCGGGAAGGCGCAGTGGTGGTGCTGGAGATTCAAAGTGGGGCGGTGATAGTTATGTCAAGCCATCCAACTTACGATCCGAACTTGCTCGATGAGCAGTGGGACTCGCTTCGCACCGATGAGCGCGCGCCGCTGCTTAACCGGGCCACGCAGGGCCAGTTTCCGGTCGGTGATCTGGCGCGCTTCATCGGTTTGATTGGCCTGTATGAGGCGGGGGCCACTGTGCCGGCCAATCCGCTCGCCACGCCGCTTGATGATCTCTTGGCGCCGTTAGGACCGACCGGTTTTAAGGGCGTGGCCGGCCAGTTGGGCTTGACCCAACCATTACCGGGGCTGCGCTCGCTGCCGGGGCGACTGCCCGATTTTGAAGGTCAAGAAACCGGACGCGACCTAACGGTCACGCCACTGCATTTGGCTCGAGTGGTGGCCGGGGTGGAGCGTGAAGGTAAGCTGCCCGCGCCCATTCTATCCCCCATTACCCCCCCGAGTCACGCCCAAGGTTTTCGCCCGGACACCGCCCGGCAAGTCCGAGCCTGGTTTGAGTCGTTTAGTGAAATGAACGGCCATGGTTTGATCGGTTGGGCGGGGGTAGCCAGCCCGGAGCAAACGGGCCAGCGCTGGCTGAGTTGGTTCGTCGGCCTGGCGCCGGCGGTGTCCTCACCCCAGCCCGGCAGCGAGATCACCTCGGCTGCGCTCACCGAAGAGGGGCTGATTTTCGATCCCACTCAGATCGAGAAGACCGAGCCGACGATGACGCCTGCGCCGTCCAACAGCCCGGCCCGCTATGCAGTCGTAGTCGTCGTCGTTACCGACGAGCCCGATGAGAGACTCGCCGTTCGTATAGCCAGAGCGCCATTGCGCTCGCTGTTGGGATTGGTAGCAAACTGATCAGGAGGAAATTATCCCAATGACCCCCGCTCAAAAAATCGCTCTGTGGGCCGATCAACTGCGTGACCTGGCGGCTATGGGCTTGATCTTCAACCAGGACAATTACAATGCACCTCGCTACCGGACGGTGCAGGAGATCGCGATGGCCATGCTGGCCTTGGCTACCGCTGAAGATTTAGCGGCGATGGAGTCCTTAAAAGCGCCAATTTTCTCCCGGCCTACGCCCATCATCAGCGGCGACGCCGCCATCATCGATGCCGAGGGCCGGATCTTGCTAATTCAGCGGGCGGATAACAGTCTGTGGGCGATGCCGGGCGGCGCGCTCGAGGTGGGCGAGACCCCGGCTGAAGGCGTAGTCCGGGAAGCTTTTGAGGAAACCGGCGTGCAGTCGCAAGCCCTGGCCTTGATTGGGGTGTTCGACTCGCGGCGGTGCGGTACAACGTCGAGACACCATCTGTATCACGTCACCTTCTTGTGCCAACCGTTAAACGGGCTTGGGCAGGAACCCAGCCACGCCAATGAAATTCTCGACGTGCGCTGGTTCGCTCAAGCTGAACTGCCCGACACAATCGATCCAGGCCACATCTCCCGAATACCGGAGGCGTTTCGGATCTGGTCCGGAGATCAGCGCGCTTTTTTCGATTAGATCCAGCGCAATTTCCCGTTATCTTACCGTTACGGAGCCAAGGTCCACCACATCGCTGGCGGCGGGTGAGGCAGAACCGGTGGTGAGGGGCAGCCGCTCGCCGGTAGGCGGATAGTACCAGCCGACCACCAGATGGTACTCGCCGGGCTGGAGGTTGGCAGGCAAAGGCAAAGTCTGGCGGTCGATGACCGGCTGGCCCGGCTGCCAGGCGCTGGTTGGCCGGTAACCGAGCGGATCTTGCGGCTGCCAATCGAGTTGGGCCACCACGTTTTGCTGATTGTCCAGCAAATGGGCAAACGTCGTCAAGTCGATGGTGAGCGGTTTTTTGCTTTGCCAATAGAGCGTAAACCGGAGCGAGTCGCCGGGCTGGAGGCTGCTGGCCGGCAGATCGACGCCGGTCAAGTCGATGATCTCGAGGAAGGTAGCCTGTCGAGGTTGTTCAGGGGGCGGAAGACTTTCAGAAACCGGTTGGTAACTCTTGCGTCCGGTTCGCTGAAATGTGTTGAGACGAACCCAGGTGCCATTCTCATAAATAGGGTGGTCACCGGTCTGGGTAATGGGCAAGCGCCGGTCGGGGTCGGACCAGTCGCCGGCGGCGACGCCCAGGGCCAAGGTGAACTGATCGCCGACCGCCGGGGCCAGGTCCCAGGGTAGGGTGCTGGTGGCGATGATCTCCGCCGGCGACCATTGCGAGGGTGGATACCAAAGCGTGGCCACCAGCGGGCGCTCGGCCGGGTTTTCGATGACTTGCCCCTGCCGGTTGATAAAGAAAGGCCAGAGGGTATAGTTCTGGTCCAGCGGTTCCAGGGCGCGCCAGTAGAGGGTGACGGTGGGTAGAAACTTCTCATGCGCCCCCAGCCCGAGACTATAGCCGATCAGGTGCAGCTTATCGGCGAAGACAACGTCGGCCGGATAAGCGGGCGTGAAAGCGTTAGGATCATCCACCCGCACAAAGTCGAAAAATTCATCCGGCAGTTTGGCCGGTAAAGCCGGGTTTTTGGCCAGTAACAGGTACCCGTCATAGGCGTCAACCACGCCAAAGCCTTCTTGCTCCAGAAATTGATCAACCCGCTGTCGCAGGGCTACCGGGTGCAGCGGCCAGGAGTCGAGCGTCACATCGAGCAAAATGTGGTCAGCATTGTCTATGCGGTCGAAGATGTAGAGCGTCTCTCGCTGGCTAACGTGGGGGTTGAGTCGATCCATGGCCGAAAGTTTGGCTTCCGGCGGAATTTGGTTGAAGATACGCTCGGCCCGGCGGTGATGATCGGTCACTGCTTCCCAGCCTCGATATTGGCCCCCGCCGGGCAAAAAGCCGTAGTAGAGATGGTAGAGGAGAGAGGCGGTGAGGATCAGCGCGCCGATGAGAGAATTCAACAAAAGCGTGGGACTTGGGGCGTGAGACGTGAGGGCTGAGTCGGAGTCGGTCTCAAAAATCTCCAGTCCTCCAGTCCTCCAACCCTCCAACCCTCCGGCTTCGCTCAGAACAAGCCTTCCCCCCTTTTTCCCTTCCAGCCTTCCAACCTTCCAACCTACCAATCTTCCCAGCCATCGTTTCAAATTGGCGGCGCCATAGATGCTACTGATCATGACAGCCGGAACAAGCGGGGCGGCATAGATCAGCGAGTTGACCCGCTGCATCGGTGGGAAGCTGCTGAGAAGATTGATGCCCAGCGAAGGCAAGGCCAAGAGCAAGGTGATCGGATTGAGCAACGCCAAGAAGGCCGTCGGCGAGAGAAGCAGGCGCAGATAGTCAAGGGCGTTAACCGCGCGGAGATGATCGCTGAAGAGCCAGGGCCGGCGGACCAAGTTGAGTACAATATCGAGCGGACTGTCGCCGAGGTGGCCATAGCGATCCCAGTGGATGTTGTCTGTGCCGGCAAAAAGCGGGGGGATGACAAAGACGGCGAGTGCGGCCCAGGCCAGGCAGAGGCCAAGCGTGGTCAGACCGAGCCGGTACTGGCGATTGATGAGCAGCGCGTAGAGGCCCATCATCAAGACCAATAGGGTCATATCCTCTTTGCAGGCAATCGCCAGGGCCGCAAACAAGGCAAACCGGCCCGGCCGACGTCGCTCCAGATAAAAGAAGGCGGCCAGTAGAAAGGTGGGAGCCATCGTTACAGCGTGAAAATCGAGCAGGGTTGCGCCCTGGATGGCCGGAAACATGAGAAAGACCAGGGCAAAGACCAGGCCTAACCACTCGCTCTGGAGTTTGTAGCGGGCCAGGGCATAGACGGGGATGGCGCCCAAGGCCACAACCACAGTTTGGATGATAAAAAGTGTTTCTGGTTTCGGGTAGAGACGGTAGAGGAGGGCAACGGGTAGCAGGATCGGCTCGACGTGAAGGCTGAGGCGGCTGGTGGCACCCGGTTGATTGGTTTGATGAAACCAGTTACCCTGGGAGGTGTTCCAGATGGCCTGGCCCATATTGCCCAGATCGAGGGCGCGGGAGCCGAAGGAGTAATAATGAAGAAAAAGTTGCAGTGAAAAGAAGGCGATGTAGCCGGTCATCAGGAGGACCAGCAGCCAGCGTACCAGGCGAGAAGGGGATTGGGGCATCGTCACTAATAACTCTGCGTCAAGGGAGGCAGCCAGCAAACCGGGCGTTGCGGGCAGGACTCAAGCTCGGAGCGCCAAGAGCAAACTGGCAAACAGGTAACCGTAGACCAATAGACTGCCAAGCAACAGGAGTCCGCTACTCACACCCAGCGTTAGCCAATTGGGGCGCGGTTTTGTATCCGTCCAGGGTGCCTCGCCCAGGCGGGCCATACTCTCGGCGGCATCGTCCGCTACGGGGCTAACTTCGCTGAGCCGGTGTAGTTGCAGCCAGCCTTCCTGGCGGGCTTTCTCATCGTCGGCATTTTGGACGGCTCCACGAAAGGCATGGATCGCTTCGCGGCGCTTGCCTTTGGCCAGATAGGCCAGACCCAGATTAATGTAAGCCGGACCAAATTTTTCATCGTTGGCAATGGCCTGCCGGTAGCGGGCCACAGCATCATCATAGTGCTGAAGCTCGTGGTACTCGGTTCCAATTTTAAAGTGAATGTCGGCGGCGTTGTTGCGCAGCCGGGCCTGGCTGATTGGGGCCAGCGGATCATTGGCTCGAGTGTTGGGCGTGGGGATCGGTTGGGTAGGGACGGGTGTGGTCGCGGGCTGGCGAAAATAGGTGTATAGACTAACCAAGACGACAAACGCATCCAGCCCGGGCAGCGGGATGAGGCTGGTAATTAACAGGCCAAAATTGGCCGCCACCAGATAGTAGGTTAGGGCCATTGAGGCTGCCTGCCAATTAAACGTGTCCGGCAGCCTCTCACCCTGCGGAAAAAGAAAGGAGACCACATGCTCGGTGCTCTCTCCGCTGATGAGAATCAGACCCGCAGCGAAAAACGAGGTGACAAACAAGGTAAACAGGGTCAAGAATAAACTGGCTAAAGGACCGGCGAGGGCCACCACAAACACCCCAATATACCTGCTCTTGAAGCGGCTAGAGTCGAGTTCGAGCGGTTTGGCCCAACCGATGCCGATCAGTAAGAACAGGAGAGCCCCAAACCAAGAGATGTGGCGCAGCGGGTTGAGCGTTAACTTGCCTTTGGTGACTTGAGTGTGGTCACCCAAAAAGTAGGCAGTGAAGGCATGAGCCAACTCATGCCCGGTATAGGCCACCAGTAGCCCCGGAATAATGAGCAGGTTAGTCCAGTGCCACTGGGGCAAAAATTCGGTCATGGTTGAGGTTTGTCCAGGGTAAAGGGGACTTCAACTAATTGGAGGCTCTGTTCTTGATAGGTCAACTCTGCCCGGGCGGTGTAATTTTCGTTGACGTCGGGTTGGCGCAAATGCAAGGTAAGATTGGTGAACGGTTCTTGGTGTTCCACAATAAGCGCCGTGGCCACGGTTCGGCCCTGGCTGTCGAGGATGCTGAGCTCGATATTGGGGTATGGCGGCGGGCTACTCCCTGGTGAGGATGCAGGATCAGTCGGGCCGGGTAAATCCAACGAAACGTTGGCAATCAGCGAGGGTAGATCTTCGACGACCATTTCCATCATCACTCGTTTTTGATCGGGCAGCACGATAGGCTTTAGAGACGTGATGCGTGGTATTTGGGTCGTCACGTCATCGTCCTTACAGCAGAGCTGTCAAACCAGGTGATTATTCTATGCCAGGTGTAAGTCAATGTTTTCTCTCGGTAAGTGAGTTTAACCTGTGGGGATGATAACGCAACCGGACTGTTTTTGCAAGATGTTTTTTCGCCCGAATTAAAGCAAATAGTTTGAGCATGCTGTGAAGTTGTTTTGAAAGACGCGGTCTGTCTTAAAATTCTGGACAGTCTTCCGGACTGGGGTAAAATAAAATTCCGTAAGGGGTGCCTATGAAGAAACTGATTATCATCGGCCTGTTTATCATTTTGGTGCTGAGCATCTATTTGGTCTTTACCCTGCTCTTCACCCAGGTTTTTATGTTGACGTCCGGCAGCCCAGCCCCGGCAACCAGCACCCCCCTCCCTACCTTTACTCCGCTACCGACCGATACACCCCTGGTGATTGTTCAAGCCACAGCCACGCTGCCGCCCTCTACCCAGACTCCCACCTCAACAGACGCACCGCCGGTGCCTCAGGCCACCAACACCCCGATCTTGACTCAACCGGCGATTTCGACCCCCACGCCGGTCCAACTGGTTCCTCAGATTGTGGCGACCCGGACGGTCAATGTCAGAGCCGGGCCAGGGACTAACTATGAGGTGCTCGGCTCGCTGCCGGCTAACACTTCCCTGGCTGTGACAGGGCGAAACAGCGAAGGGAGTTGGTGGCAAGTGCGACTTCCCGCCGAAGCAGTGGGGTGGGTGGCTGCTTCGGTGGTGGACGAACAGGCGGTTGGGGCCGTGCCGATTGCCGAGGTACCACCCACGCCGACAGTGGTGCCTCAACCGACGCCGCCTCCGCAGGCCGCCTTTCAGTTTGAGCCGACCGGCTGGTACGGGGCTCAGAATCTAGGTTTGACTCGCTTTTTGGGGACAGTGGTGGACATCAACGGCAATCCGGTCAACGGTGTGGCAGTCCGAGCGGAGTGCGGCCCCTTCAGCGTTATCTCTAATCCATCCGGCCCGGTCGGTGGTTGGCGCACCAACGACGGAGCCAACGATCCGCCCGGCTTCTACGATATCACGATTGATCGCAAACCCGTGCCGTGTCGCTGGGTTTTGACCGTGGTCTACACCGAGGATGGCCAGACGGCGCTACAAAATTTATCCCAGCCGGTCGAGGTTGAAGTTACGGTTGAGGAGTCGGTTATCACTGCGAATTGGCGCAAAAATTGGTAATGTCAATGAGAAATAAGTACCTTTGGGTAGCGATTTAAGTACTTTTGGGCAAGAAAAGTTAAGAAAATTCGGTACTTTTGGCACTGTACAAAAGTCCTATCTTTCTTTTATAATCTTAACAAAGATTAAGAAACTTTAGATGTTTTTTATTCTGGGAGGATTTACGGTGTCAAAGGATGTGTTTTCTCATTGTCCGTCATGTGAGAAAAGAAGTCTGTTTCGGACCGTAGAAGTCTACAAGTGCCCAAAGTGTTCACGTTTTTTCTGCACCAAATGTCGAGCAGGTAACTTTCTCGGGGGTTATAAGTGCCCCAAATGCAGTTATGTGCTCTCATCCCCAACTCTGGCCAAACTCAAAACCGGCTATTGTTAGATTTCACGGAAAAAGCCCCGTCGGTCTGCCTGACGGGGCTTTTTTTATTTTGTTCGAATGGTGGGGATTACTCCGAAAAGATCTGTTCGTGAGGTGACCAGCCACGTTTGAGAACGGCGTTAAAGAGCCGCAGTAAACTTGGTCCGGTCCATAATGAACCGCGGGCCTCAACCGTCCGGTTCTCTACCGCCCGGCGAAAATCCTTGGCGGTTTTGCCGGGGAAGCGGGTATAAGCTTGGCCCACGGTGAAGGGTACGTGAGAGTCGCTGCCGCCTAACTCAGCCAGCCGCTGCCCCCACTGACGGTTGAGATAAGTACTCATAGGGTTAGCAATCAAGTTGCTGGGGAAACCATTGCGGACCTCTATGGCATCAAGCGGCAACTCGAAGATTTTGGTCCCCAATCCTTTCATATTGTTGAGGGTGGAAAGACGACTAAAGGGGTGGACAGCCACTGCTAAACCACCCTGAGCATGGATCGCTGCAATCGCCTCATGGGCGGTCTCAAAAGCAGGCAGCGTTGAAGTGACAAACAGACCCACCACATCACCTTGCCGGGTAGTGACCTCTTGACCAATGATGACCTCTAGCTGCGGGGTATGCCGCTTGGCATAAGCCTGAGCTACGAATGCACCTTCGGCGGTGTCGTGGTCGGTGATGGCGATAACGCTCAGATCTGTATGGTCGGCAATGTAATCGATCATCTCCTCAGGGGACATAATTCCATCGCTGTAGGTGGTGTGCATATGGGTATCGGCTTTGCTGTACATCTAGTTTTTATCTCGCTTATGGCTAAAACTAATTTGGTTGGTTTAATAGGTGGTGTCACGACCACTATATCAACTTCCCCGCAAGAATCTATCGGAGTAGTATGAGAAAAAGGTTAGATTGCAGCGATTTTGTAGGCCGGAATGGCAGCGGATACTGCTTGATTTTGCTTGGAAAAATTTAATGCTAAAATAATATAAGTCACAATAGACCTCGCTGAGCCATGCCGGCTTCAGCGCCACAGTCTAGGAGAGGAAGGTAATTATGTCTTTAATCGATCGTCTTAAGCGAGATACCCGCGAGGAAATCAAAGCCAAGCGTGACTCCAAACAACCCTCCCTCGAACGCGTCCCTGATGAAGTTCGCCTCAATACTCGAGTTCGACACACTGTTAGCTCCGACAAGATCCGTCAAAAAGCACCCAGTTACAAAAACGACCAATACAAAGCTCTCCGCGAGCGGATCCAGGAGAAGCTGGTAGCCGAGCTTGATCCGAGTATCGATGTGACCCAAACTGAAGAAGTTCGTCGGACTATCCTGGATATGTACGACCAACTGTTGTCCCAAGAAAATATCATTCTCAGCCGAGCCGAGCGAGAGCGAATGTTTGAGGCAATTGCGGCCGAAATCTTAGGATTTGGCCCGTTAGAGCCTTTGCTGGCCGACGAAACCGTCAGCGAAATTATGGTCAATGGTCCGGATAAGGTCTACGTAGAACGTAAAGGTAAGCTCTCAAAAACGCCGGTGATTTTTGAAGATAATGCTCACGTTCTCAAGGTCATTGACCGGATCGTCTCTCCGCTGGGCCGGCGCATTGACGAGAGTTCACCGATGGTCGACGCGCGTCTGCCGGATGGTTCCCGGGTCAACGCCATTATTCCGCCCTTATCGCTGAATGGACCAACCCTCACCATCCGGAAGTTTGAGAAGGACCCGCTGACGGTGGACGACCTGGTCCGATTCGGGACCGTCACTCCGGAGGTGGCGGATTTTCTGCGGGCCTGTGTCATCGCCCGGCTCAACGTCGTAGTTTCGGGGGGAACCGGTGCCGGTAAGACTACTCTGTTAAACGTTCTTTCTTCTTTTATTCCTGGCGATGAACGGATTGTCACCGTTGAGAATGCCGCAGAATTGCAACTCCGGCAGGAGCACGTGGTTACCTTAGAATCGCGCCCGCCCAACATTGAAGGCAAGGGCGAAGTGACGATTCGCGACTTAGTGATCAACACTTTACGGATGCGCCCGGATCGGATCGTGGTTGGTGAGTGTCGGGCCGGCGAGGCCCTTGATATGTTGCAGGCTATGAACACCGGTCACGAGGGAAGTTTGACCACGGCGCACGCTAACAGCCCGCGCGACTCGCTCTCTCGTTTGGAGACTATGTGTCTCATGGCCGGGATGGATCTCCCTATTCGGGCTATTCGGGAGCAGGTCGCCGCCGCCATCGACCTGATCATTCAAATTTCCCGCCTCAGAGATGGCTCGCGTAAAATCGTCAGTATCACCGAAGTACAGGGGATGGAGGGCGATGTCATTGTTATGTCGGACATCTTCGCCTTTGAGCAACAAGGCTTTGAAAATGGCCATATTGTGGGGCGTCTCAAACCCACCGGCATCCGGCCTAAGTTTCATGAACGACTCGAAGCGATGGGCTTGGGTCTTTCGCCCAGCATTTTTGGGGTGAGTTTGCGATTGTAAACTTTTTACCAGAAAAAAACCCCGGCTTTGACCGGGGTTTTTTGTTGCCTAAATTTAGGACTTACGAGTGTTCAAAGGGAAACCATTCGGCTTCCGGGGTAACGGTCTCTTCCGGTTCCGGGCCGGTATCTTGCCAGGCTGGCTGATTTTCCAAAGTCATTACCGGCTTGATGGCCATATCGTGGGTGCATTCGATCTGGCACGAGAGCCGCACTTGCCCGAGCAGCTCTCGATCCGTCAGCTTCTCGTACTCGGCCTTGGTCATTACGTCCGGTTCCCCTGTCTCAAACTCGACCCGGCAGGTCGTACACTTGGCATACCCACCGCAGCGATGTCCAATATTGACGCCGGCCTCCGTAATGGCCAAAACCAGACGTTTCCCGCTTTCAACTTCGTAAATCTTACCATCGATAGTTAATTTAGGCATACTTATTTTTTTGCTCCTTTTAGTAAACTTGTAGAGCCGCCAGCCATAAGCCCTAAGCTCTACCATTTTTATTCTAGAAGTTGACCGGCCAATTCGCAAATGAGATTACTTCAGGAACTGACCGGACGGAGGACTGCTCCGTTACAGACCCCACCAGTGCCGGTAGATCTCGCCCAACTTCTCCAACTGGCTAATTTCTACCCATTCTTCATCGCTATGGGCCTGGTCGATAGAACCAGGCCCAAGCACCACGCATTCGTATGGTTTGCCGTTGTGGGCCCAAGCGTTTGTACCGTAGGGGACAACCGTAGCCGGTTGACCTGACCAATCCGCCAACTGTCTGATCCAAGGGGTGTCGGGGGTCTGAAAAAACCAGTCCAAAACACCGGCAACCTTCATTTTTACCGGCAGCGGGCAGCTTTCGGTAGCAAGCTGATTAATCTGCGTCTTGACCTCGGCTAACTGTTGGTAAGGCACCGTGCGGTAGCCCGCCGCTACCCAACAGGAGTTAGGCACAACGTTGCCGCCGCTGCCTCCCTTGATATTGGTGACGGTGATAGTGGGGTTGCCCAGTTCAGTGGCCGGGTTAAGTGTTTGCAGCCGCCGGTGCTCTACCTCAAAAGCCAGGGTTAACTCTGCCGCCGCTGTCACCGCGTTTAAGCCTTGATGAGGGAGTGAAGCGTGACTAGCCCGGCCGGTAACAACAAACTCAAAGCGAATACTGCCTTTGTGACCGTAGACGGGGCTACATAAGGTTGGCTCGGCAATGATGAGCTGACTAAGAGGAATGCCAATTCGCTCAAGCCAGGCGGCGAAGACAGGAGCGTTTTGGGCGCCGTTCTCTTCATCAGCCGTAGCAGCAACGATAAGATTAACCTTAGGTTTTCGATGCTGAGTGTGCATCTCTTCGAGTAAGGCCAGGCAGACACCGAGGGTTGCCTTGGTATCCGTAGCGCCACGGCCGTAAACTCGCCCATCAGCCACCCGCCCATCGAACGGATTGCCCGGCATCTGTTCGACCCCGACGGTGTCGGTATGCACATCGATGGCTACCCAATGATCAGACTCGCCTCGCCAGATGCCGTAGATATTGGGCCGGTTGGGTAAGGCCTGTTCTTGGTACACTTTTCCGCCAAAGGCGGCAAACCAGTCCGCTACCTGAGCCGCGATACGCGCCTCTCCAGGTTGGCCTGCTCTTGGTCCGGCCTGACTGGGGGTGACACTGGGAATCTGAACCAATCTGCTGACCCAGTCGGCCAGTTTGTGCGAAGAAATCATAGCTCTTTGTTCCGATGCAATTTCAACAAGATGTAAAACATTCCAGGCTGGGTAGCTTCACAAGCTTAAAATTTTGGATTATGGCCCTCGGCGTACGTTGATTATGGACTAGAAACATAAATATTCTCTGAAAAACAAGAAGGACCATTAGAAAATTACGGTATTTAGTTGTAAAATACCCAGATACACCCAGTGCAGTCAGTTTAACAAAATCTATTTTGTTGTCCAACAAACTACAGGCCGGTAATCCAGGTAGTGAGTATTAGGTTCCGAACCGAAGATTTCCAAGTATCTTACTAAACCCCATTTTTCAAAATCCTATTGGGTGCCACAACTCCAGCCAATCTTTAACACCAGAACGATACATTACTTGTAATCACCATTTTTTGGGAGGCCAATGGTGCATTCTGTTATTCGCTTGCGCGCTGCTACCAAGGGGCAATGGGTTGCGCTCTGGTGGTGTTTAGTCAGCTTACTTGTCATCGGGCCGGCAATTGGCTTTGTCTCTCCTGTCCAGGCCGAAGGGAGCCGCGATCTTTATCCCGCGCGTCCCGACAATGATGGCGTCAATCGGCATCGAGCTAACATTGAGTGGCGGACCAGTTTTTATGGTACGTTTCTGCGCCGTCGCTCTTTGTTTAAGGTATATGCTGAAGCCGGGGAAGTGATTCTGCTCGGTTCTAGCGCGGTTGGAGTCCGGATGAGCGATGATGTCAACGATGACCGCGAAGGCGACATTCGGCTTTTTAGGCCGGGGCGGGTGACCGGCCCGGTGGGCGATGAGAACATTCCCGAGGCTCCCGATTTTAGTTGTATTGGGCAGCGAGTGGCCACCAACAATCCTGACCAGGGCCGGATTACCAGCCGGGCCCAGGAGTTAGCCGGCCCCGATACGATCATCGACTCCGCCGCCGGTACGCCCGGTAATAGTGTGGCCAACGGTTATGTTCCTTGCTTTTATGAAGTCGAGGAAACAGGGATCTATAACCTGGTTTTCTATGGACCGGAAGGCGGCAACTCCGATGCGGATGTATCGCCTTTAGGCGAGTATGACCTGGCGAGCCCAGGCAATTTTAATGCCGAGCAAGGGGCCAGCGTGGCGGCCTGGGATGCAACGGTCAGGTCGAGTTTGACCTCAACCGAGGATATCAACGGTCGTTTATTTACTGACTACTTTACGCCGTTCACCGGCGGTTGGCCGAGACCGCTCTATTCATCCTATTTCGTCTTAACCCGTGACAGCTATATTTACCGGATTGATTTGCGTAGTCTGGATGCCAACGGCTTTATTGTTTACGCCAATGACCGGGGTTTTCTGAACAGCGACGGGACACCTCTCTTTCACGATGTCGTAGCCGTGCCGTCGCTGAATGAGCAGGAAGGCAATCAGTTAAACCAACTTATTGGCGATACTCGACTGGCCCCGCCCACACATCTGATCTTTTTTCACCAACCCAGTGCCGAGGCTACCACGGCTAACGCCATCCCCTTGGAGCCGGTGCTCCCGATTATCGACTCGTTTCAATTTATTGGGCCAGGCGGAAATAGTGACACTTTTGTCGGAGGTGGAGGCGCCTTTCGGTTTACGACCAACGTCAGTGGCCTCTTCCGACTGACGATTAGTCAAGATGGCCTGGATTTCGACCCTGAGAATCCCCGCAACCGGGTGATTCGTTTGCCCCACGAGGTAGGAGAGGTAACGGTGCCGTGGGATGGTTTGGACAACACCGACAATCCATTTCCGACCGGCAATTTTTCAGCCAAGGTTATTGTCCGGGGGGGCGAGATCCACTTTCCCATCCTGGATCCCGAAAGCAGCCTGGAAGGCGGACCGACCTACACGTTGATCAATCCGCCGGGGGGAGAATGTCCTCGTTTTGAACGGGCCGATGCAAACTGTAACATCGGCTTTTACGACGACCGGGGGTATATCACGGCCAACGATATTCCGGTGGGCCAGCTCGGGCAGGTGCTACCCGGCAACGAGCCCCCTGTTCCGCCCAATAGCGATTTGATCAACGGTTTTGACACAACCACCAATCAACGCCGTTTTGGCGATGGCAGCATCAATGGCTTTGGCGATAAAAAAGGCCTTGATTTGTGGACCTACTTTCCCAGCCAGGCATTGTTAACCAATCTTCAGGTTATCTCGCCCAACTTGGCCATTGCCAAAGATGATGGTGGAGTGACGGCGGTGCCCGGCGATACAGTGACCTACAAGTTAGCTTACACCAACACCACCAGTGTTGACGTTAGCGGCGTTGTCATCACCGATGTGGTGCCTCTGTATACTCGCTTCAATGCTTCGGCCAGCGCCCCGTATCCGTGGAGTTGCCCCGACGGCAGTCCACCCGGAACCCTCTGTACTCTGGAGATCGGACCGATGGCCGGCCTGACCAGCGGTTCGGTCAATATTGCCTTTACCATCGATGAAGATATTCCGGTCGATGTGACCTTTATTGAGAATGCCGCGTTCATCCGGGACGACGGCACCCACGGCAATGAGCCGATGGACGATAATGAAGATAACGATACCACGCCTATTCAGCGTGGGACCCCCACTCCGTCGACGGTGACCCCGACGCCTACCGATGAACCGGGTAATTTTCCCACCAATACCCCAGGCCCCACCAGGCGGCCGCCAGGTGACGATGATGATGATGATGACGACGATGGCGATCCCGGGGGTGGTAACCCGCCCATCGTGGCCGGCACGCCGGTTCCGCCCGTCCCGTTGCCAACCCCTGCCGCCACGCCGACGATGCCGGTGCTGTTCTTACCAGAAACCGGCGAGCGCCCCAGCCCTATACCCTTATTGGTAATCAGCGGGTTGGGTCTCGGCTTGGGGACCTTGGTGACTTATTTTATTCGATCTCGAGGCAAGCGCGGTGAGGGCCGGGGTTAAGGCTGGATTTCGACGATGACGCCGTCTTCGGCCCATTTGTAGAGCTGGATCGCGTTTTCGGAGTCGACCATCAGGCAGCCGTAGGTAACCGGTCTGCCCAGATCGTTCCGCCATAAGAGCGTGGAGTCATCACGCCAGGGATAGCCGTGAAAGCCATTGAAGACCACCGAAATCGGCGAGGGCTGGTAGATGCCGATGAAACTGGGCATCCATAAATCCCAGGAGGCGGCGTAAGCCTGCTCTTGGCGATTTTGGACCTGAAATACCCCGGGGGACGTGGGGCTGTCCTCTAGTCCGGAACTGACCCACCAATCCCAGAGTTGCTGGCCATCTTGATAACCCCACATCTTCTGTTGGCTCAAACTGACGACAATACGTTTGTTCTCGACCGGTGGGAGTGGAATAAGTAGATCCGGTGAGGGAATGGTGATGACTTGCCCCGGCGTGAGCAGGGCCTGGCTCAGCCCGGGATTGGCTTGCTCGATCCAGGGGTAAGGAATGCCGTAGGCGCGCCCAATGCTGGACAAAGACTCCCCGGCGGCGATCTTGTGGCGGCGCTCGCGATGGTAGAGCCTCAAATCGACCAGCCATTCTTGTTGGCTGATGGCGCTGGTGGCGGCCGACGTCACCTCATCGAGGTTGAGATAACGATCCGGGCCGAAAGGACCGTTCTCGCTGGCGAAAAAATCCCGAGCTTTATTGAGATCAAGCGACCAGTCAAACTGAGTTGGATCAGTCTCGTTGAGGCTAATCGATAGCCACTCGCTCCAATCCCGGGCCGTGATGCGCCAGGTTAGTCGCTCATCAGCGATCGGGTCATAGGCCGAGATGGTGACTGCGTGGCTAAGTAAGGCGTTGGCGTCGCCCACCGGCTGGCTGACGTCGGTTAGAGCGGCCTGAACCGGCTTAAGCCCGATCTCCAAACGACCGGTCTCTAAGACAGCTTCCGGATCACGGGCCATCGCAGCGAGGGTGGCTTCAATATCAATAGTTTGGCCCTCAACTGCCGGTACGGCTTCAACTCGTCCTTCAACAAGCCGGATATCGGCCTCGATCGGGTCGGTAGTAAATTGGGGGGCCAAACTCTGTAAGGTGCGGCGAGCGGTTAGGTCGTCAAAGGTCCAAATTGGCTCCAGCTCGACCTGACCCTGATCAAGCAGGTTCTGCAAGCTGTCCAGCGTGCGGCCCTGCTCGCGAGCCCGATACATGGTGGCGACCGTATCAAGCCGCATGCCCAGGGCTTCTGGCACGACCGCTTGCTGGGCGTGGGGGGCCGCCAGGACAATGCCTTGCTGCTGCCAATGCTGCTCCAGTAAGGCCGCCGCGTTGTCCAGGGTCTGACCGCTCATATCCAGGCCGGCTACCTGGACTCCGGGCGCAATCGTGCTGCTCCGGTACAAAAGGGCCGCGGCCAACCCCAGACCCAAGATAAGCACTAATCCCAAGGCGAGCACGATGCCCCAGGCCAGATAGCGCCAGACTGAACGGGTTCTCTTTCGAGTAGGGTTGCCGGATCCTGGCGAATGAGCGGCTAGTCGAGGTGAATCGTTGGCAGGAGTTGGGGAAGAGGGTACGCTAGGCCGGGTGCTCCCATCACTGCCCTTTGCCACCGATCCTTCCGCGACATACCTCTGCTTGATTGGATTGGCTTTTTTGGTGAGGCGAGAAATGGACATGTTACTCCTCCCTGGCGATAGCTTAACATAAATTGAGAGATTTTACAAACAATTGGAGAGATCTGACCCCTTCTTGACAAATAAAATTGTGCCCGATACATTATCTAAAGATATTAGTCTGACCGGAGGAGACAGGCATGGAAGAGCGGAACAACAGCGTAGGAGCGTCCCCTAAATCCAGGACTTTTACCTACGTGTGGATCATCTTGGTAGCGTTGGGACTGATTACAGGCGGGCTGGCTTTACTTAGCAGTTATGCCAGCGATCGGCCTCAGCCCGCCTTGCTGCCGGATATTGCCCGCGCGATTGAAGCCGGCCAGGTGGAAAGTTTAGTGGTACGGGGTGATATGCTCATTGCCGAAAAGAACAACGGCGTGAGGCTGGGGGCACGCAAGGAGGCCAATGTCAGCGCCTTTGAGTCGTTGGAGGTGCTGGGCGTGCCGCAACAGACATTGCGCACCCTGTCAATTGAAGTGGAGCCAACCGAAAGTAGTACCTGGGTATATTTTGGGACCGCGTTGACTTTTCTGCCGTTGCTGCTGATCGGTTTTTTTATTTTTATGGCGATCCGGACCATGCGGCGTAACCCGGGCGGCATGATGATGCCCGGCGGCTTTCAGAATCGGATCGGGCAAAGTAACGCGCGGGTGATTGGCGGCGCGGCGGCAAAAGAAGAAGACACGGCCTTGGAGCGACCCAAGGTGACCTTTGCCGACGTGGCCGGCTCGGAGCAGGCCAAGTTGGAACTATGGGAAGTGGTCGAGTTTTTGAAAGAGGCCGAGAAGTTCATCAAACTGGGGGCTCGCGTACCTAAAGGGGTGCTGATGGCCGGTCCGCCCGGCACCGGCAAAACCCTGATGGCCAAGGCCGTCGCTGGAGAGGCGGGTGTGCCCTTCATCCACATTTCCGGCTCCGAGTTTGTCGAAATGTTCGTCGGCGTTGGCGCTTCCCGGGTGCGCGATCTGTTCAAGAAGGCCAAGGAGCATTCGCCCGCCGTAGTCTTCATCGACGAGATCGATGCGGTGGGGCGGCGGCGCGGAGTCGGTTTGGGGGGCGGCAACGACGAGCGGGAGCAGACGCTCAACCAGATTTTAGTTGAAATGGATGGTTTTGATACCGACACCAACGTGATTGTCGTGGCGGCTACGAACCGGCCCGACATCTTGGACCCAGCTTTGACCCGACCCGGCCGATTTGACCGGAAAGTGCTGATCGATCTGCCCGATGTCGAGGCCCGAGAGGCTATTTTGCAGGTCCATAGCCGGGGCAAACCGCTGGCCGAGGATGCCAACCTGGCCGATCTGGCCAAGCTAACGCCCGGTTTTGCCGGGGCCGATTTGGAAAACCTGGTCAACGAAGCCGCGATTCTGGCGGCGCGACGGGGCTTGTCGCAGATAGGGATGCCGGAGTTTCAAGACTCGATGGAGCGAATTGTGGCCGGACCGGAGCGTAAAGGCAAGCTGCTCAGCGAGCAAGAGCGGCAGGTGGTGGCCTATCACGAAGCCGGTCACGCAGTGGTCATGCACCACACTCCGGACAGTGATCCGGTTCACAAAGTCAGCATCATTTCCCGGGGGATGGCTTTGGGCTACACCATGCCGCTGCCGGAGTACCAACGCCTGCTCCGGACCCGGGAAGCGTTTGAGAACGAGTTGATGGGGCTGCTGGGCGGTCGCGCCGCCGAAGAACTTATTTTCCAGCGGGTGACGACCGGAGCCGGCAACGATTTGGAACGGGCCACCCGCCTGGCCCGAGCCATGGTGACCCGCTTTGGCTTTAGCGATAAACTGGGGCTGCGCGTCTACGGCGAAGAGCAGGGTAACCCGTTTCTGGGCGCCATGGGCGAAAGCCGAAACTACAGCGAAGAGCGAGCCCAGGCAATCGACCAGGAGATTCAGGAGATTCTCGACCGGGCCTATACTCAGGCCAAAGCCTTACTGACCGAGCAGCGTCAAAAGTTGGAAAAGCTGGCCCAGGCGCTGCTGGAGGAAGAAACAATCAATCGACCACAGTTTGAAGTGATGATGGCTTGACCGGCTGGAATTGTATATTATGACAAGTTAGGGTAGAATTGGGGAGAATTTTTGGTGCTAGGCCTAAACTGAAATAATCGAGGGTGTAAGTATGGGCGGTATTTCACAACAGCAGCTGCTGATCCTAGCTATTCTCCTGTTTTTATCGGTGGTGATTCTAGGTTGCCTTTGCATGCTGCTGATTCCCAGCCCAACCACGGGCGGCCCCGCGTTTGTGTTCTAAACAAATCAAAACCGAATTGGCGAAAGCTCCTTGAAATCGCTATAATAGTTTGAGTCTCTGCTGGCTTAGTCTTAGCTATGGGAACATATTACGCAGCGCTAGACCAGCGGAGATGACTAATGAAGGAGAAATGCAAATTCTATGCATTCGAGGGCTTTACGCCGGTTTGAAAATGCCGGGCGTCTATTTCTTTTAATAGGCGCCGCCGTGTTGGTCACGCTGGCTCTGACTCAATATAGTACCGCCGAGACCCTATTCCAGTCGCCGGTCTCACCCCTACCGTCCCAACCGGTTGAGGTGGTGCCTCAACCTCAACCAGCTCCATCTCCTACTCCAGCTCCTGTTGAAATCGCTCCACCGCCGCCGGAAGTTCCCCTAGAGTCGCAACCTATAGAAGAACCCGTACCAATTGAACCCGTACCAATTGAGCCGGTGCCGATTGAGCCGGTGCCG
>CALMIS010000029.1 GCA_937864185.1 uncultured Chloroflexota bacterium | reverse complement strand
TTTAAAGGGGGATGGTTATGAAGCCAGGCTGCCGAGCATAATCATCTCGCTCTCGGGCGCGCCACTGCTGCCGGCCGGCTCTATTGAGATGCCCATAGCCTCAAAGCTGCCAATCTGTTCGGCCGACGAAATCAGCAGGAGACCCAGGCCATCATCGTAAACGTCAAGCGTCCCGGCCCGCATGGGCGTGCCGTTCTGCACCAGCCAAAATTGGTATTCTTGTCCAAGCTGAAGTTGGGGGAGGCCGGCCACAATCAACAAAGCAGAGTCATCTTCCGGGTTGGCTACAAAGTGACCGTGGGCGTTGGGCATAGCCTCGGTGCCATCAATGAGCATGACCTGCACATTGGGCGTGGTCAACTGGGCCATGGCGGCTCGCTGCGCCGAGATCTCTTGCTGGAGCGAGGCATTACCGCTTTGCAGCCGGGCGATCTGGTCGGTGAGCCCCGTCACCGTCTCGTCGAGCGCCGCCAGGGCTTCTTGCTGATGGGTCAAGTCGGTCTGAACCGTACTCAGCCCGGCCGGCGCAGCGTTATCGACCGGGAGGCCGGCCATTTGGCTGGTGACTTGGCTTAGCGCCTTTTGCTGGTCGGCCACCTCCCGCTGAAGGGCCAGATTCTCGGTGCGGAGAGTGGTCAACTCGCGGTGCAGGGTGGCCACGCTCTCGGCTTGAGCCGAAAAATCTTGCCGCAGGGCGGTGTCAGTGGCCTCAAAGGGTGTCAACTTTTGCTCCAGGTCTTGGTCCAACGTGGCCAGGGTGTGGCGCAGTTGCCGCAGCTCATTTTGGAGATTGTAAGCCCAGAGGGCTGCCCCCAGGGCCATTACCAAGCTGGTCAGCGCCAACGCCGGCATCAACCACCCGCCGGGCTGCGACCACCAACGCCTGAAGAACTCGGTCAAGCCGGAGGAGGACGGAGCGATAGGTGCTGGCGTCATCACCGGTTGCGGTCGAGACTGGGCCTCGGCTTGCACTCGGGCCATCAGCTTTTTCTTTAAGTGGGCGGCCGGCGCGGCCAGCGGCGCGCTGAGGGCTAGAGCCGCCAAAATCTCCTCGCTGTCCGCGACCTCAGCTCGAGCCTGAGGATTGGCCGCCAGATAGGCTTCCACTTCTTCTTTTTCCTCAGGAGTTAGGACGCCCAGGGTGTAAAAGGGCAACAGTTGCTCGATTCTTTCGTCCATTTTACTCATCACCCAGTCCTTGAAGGGCTAATGCCTCACGTAACTTTTTCAAGGCCAGGCGCGCCCGGGTGTGAACCGTGCCGAGAGGCAGATCAAGCGCTTCGGAAATTTCCTGCCGGGTTAAGCCCCTAAAATAAGCCAGCTCAATGACGCGACGTTGGTCTGCCGGCAGCACCTCGAGGGCGGTTTTGACCTGGTTATGCTTCAACGCCGTCCAGACTGTGTCGACAACATTGGCCTCAGGATCGACTTGCTGCCGTAACTCCTCGTCTTGATCAGCGTTGAAGACCGGCTGCGGGCGCGAGTTGCTTTGGCGCCAAATATCGATGCAGAAGTTGCGGGTAATGCCGAACAGCCAACTTGAAAATTTACCGCTGTTGGCGTTAAAGCTGGCGGCATTGGTCCAGACCCGCCAAAATACCTCCTGCACCACCTCTTCCGCCGTAGCCCGATCTTGGTTGAGCGACTTCAGCGCCAAACCCATGACCGCCGCGGCATAGCGATCATACAGGATCTCCAGCGCCGAAGCATCACCGGCCGCGACGCGTTGGGCCAGTTCGACATCGTTTCCAGGGCGGCCATCGACCGAGGCTTGGCCCACGGAGGTCTGAGGCGTATTGGCAGGGTTGAGCATATGAGACAGTTCACCTAAAGCGTGTCCGGTCCCTGCCGCACGGGCCGGAGGCGCAGCTTTTGGGAGTATACCACGATGGGCACGTTGAGGTAAAACTACCGGGCGTTCGAGGGGTAAGGGAAGCGAGTGTTTCTGAAAATCAACCGCCATAAGCTTTCTGCCAATGAATGAGCTGCCTGTCCGGTCGGCAACGCAACCGATGCCGGACGGCAGTGATCTAATCTCTACAATATATACGTTAGTCGCGTTGTTTTGAATTTCTACGAAAGGGGTTTTTTGAAGAATGGGGCGGTTTGATCGGCCGGGGCGGAAGGGCCTTGACCTGCAACTCGGCGACCGGCTCATTGTGAAGCAAGTGTTGTTGAAAGATGCGCTCCAGGGCAGCGGCATCGACGCGCCGGTATTTGATCGCTTCCGGATGAACAATTATAATGGGGCCGTCTTCACAGACCGCCAGACAGTTGGTCAACCGGCAGGAGGCGTGTTGAGGATGCTCGGGATTGTCCAGGCCATGCTGGGCGATGAGGGCATTGAGCTTTTGCTCCAACTGCCAGCCTAAGCGCGGCTCGCTGCACACGCCGCGGACGCAGATAAGAATTCGATGTTGCATACTGTAGCCTTATGCTACCGCGATTTATTGAGAAGATACTACGAAACTCTTACAAAACCTATACGTAAAATTGATGGACACAGTGAACGCTTAGGGCGTACACTGTGAACATCAAGCAAGCAAACTCTTTAGCTTCGATCTAAACGACGACAGGAGTCAACAAAATGTCTAGTTTCTACCCGTCATCAGTTCCAACCAACGTACCGAACGGTAAACACCCCCGGCAGCGTCGCTGGCGTCCCGCTCCGCCTCTCCCCGAACTAAATTCGGGGCGACTCGAGGATTTGGTTAACAACGGCCCGTATGAAGAGGGGCCGTACGTTAGCGCTGATAGCACTCCGGCTGAAAATATGCGCTGGATGATGTTGTTCCAGACGTTTTAAGTTACCCAACACGGTTCTACTTCACCTGAAAACCGCGTTCCACTTCAGGGTTCCAGCAATATCGTGACGTCAAGCAAATAGTTCGTTGGCATCTCCGCCGAGCTGCGAACGTCAATGTAGTAGTCCTGCGCCGTTGGGAGGCGGCCCTGCCAGCTAACGGCCTTAGCCTCTACCGGCACCAGCACCGAGCCGTCCGCGGCGGTCACAACCAGGTTGACGCCGGTACCGCTCAGGAAGCGCAGGGCTAGCGTTTGCCCGGCTTTCAGCGCGAGGACGTAGCGATTGACCTGCTCCGGCTGCAAGCTGCCGCCGACTCGGACTGAGGCTTCGTCCGGTCCAAACTCCAGGCGCGTCTCTCCCCCAGCCTCAAGCGGGGCCCGCTCCGGTAAGGGCGGTACTTCCACCTCCAGTACATAGCTCTCCGCCCCCGCAGAAATTCCCCGGACTTCAAGGTAGTAGCTCTGGGTTGCCGGGAGGCGACCTTGCCAACTGGCCGCGTTGGCCTCGGCGGGCAGCAAAGCCACCCCATCCGCGCCGTAGATCACCAGCTTCACCGCTACCCCCCGCTGGAAGCGAACCCACATCTCCTGGCCGGCCTGGCCCTCGACGATATAGCTGCGGGTTTCCCCCGGCCTGAGGCTGCCCTCCACCTGAGCGGTACTCCCACCCGGCGGAAACCGAATCGCCTCGGGTGACGAATTGGAGGCGGCAGGTGGCGGCGGGGGGGGCATCGAGACTTGCAGGCCGTACTCCACCGGCACCCCGGCGATCGAAGTGACGTCAAGGAAATAGTCCTGCGTTTTAGGCAGCAAGCCCTGCCAACTGTTGGCATAAGCTTCTTCGCCTACCAAAACGCTGCCATCGGCCCCAAAGAGCGTGAGTTTGATGCCCAGCCCGGTCGGAAACACCGCCCGCAGCGCCTGGCCGGCCTCTCCGGCGATGACATAGCGGCGCGTCTGGCCAGGCTGGAGCGTGCCTTCGGCCAGGACGCTGCTGCTGTCCGGCGTCAAGGCCAGCCGGTCAGCCGGCAGATCCGGGGCCAAAGCCGCCCCCGAGAGGCTGATCTCCAACGTGTAGCTGGTCGGGGTGCTGCCCACGGACTGAAGCTCGATCACGTAGTCCTGGCTGAGCGGTAGTCGCCCCTGCCACTGGGTCGCGTTGGCCGAGTCTGATACCAGAATTGTACCATCCGCGCCGTAGATGACCAGTTTCAGCCCCAGACTGTTTACAAATTGAAGCGCCAACTGCTGCCCGGCCTCGGCGGCGATGAGGTAGCGGCTCACTTCACCCGGGCCGATCTCGCCGGCCAGAGGGGTGGGCGTAGTCCCAAGCGGCAATAGCAGGCGCTGGGGCAAAGGCGTGGGCGTAGGGGGCGGAGTCGCAGTCAAGGTCGGGGTCGGGGTGGCAGTGGCGGTGGCGGTGGCAGTTGGACTGGCCGAGGCGGTCGGGGATGGGCTGGCGGTCACGGTCGCGGTCGTTGTGGCGGTGGCGGTGGGCGTGCCGGTGACAAAAGAGAAGCTCGCCGCAGCGGCCGTCGGGGCGGGCGTGGCGTTAAGACAGCCGGCCAGCAGCCCGACGAGGCTGAGCGCGCCCAGTAGTTTGAGCGGATTTTTGGTGACCAAGATCCCCCGGATTAGCGAATTTTCTTGAAATAGTTGATCAGACCGTTGGTTGAAGCATCATGGCTGGTGACCGAGGTGTCATCCTTAAGTTCGGGTAGGATGTTCTTGGCCAACTGCTTGCCTAACTCGACGCCCATCTGATCAAATGAGTTGATCTCCCAAATGAGGCCCTGCGCGAAAATCTTGTGCTCGTACATAGCGATCAAGGCGCCCAAGGTCTTGGGGTTGAGCTCCTGGTACAGGAAAGAGTTGGACGGTCTGTTGCCCGCGAAGGTCTTGGCCGGCACCAGCAGCTCGAGCGTTTGGCCGGAAACGCCTTGAGCGACCAGCTCCGCCCGAACTTCTTCAGCGGTTTTTCCTTTCATCAAGGCTTCGGTTTGGGCCAGGTAGTTGGAAATGAGAATGGGATGGTGCTCGCCGATCGGATTGTGGCTGCGGGCGGCGGCCAGAAAATCACAGGGGATGAGTTTGGTGCCTTGATGAATCAATTGATAAAAGGCGTGCTGGCCATTGGTGCCGGGCTGGCCCCAGATGATCGGGCCGGTGGTGTAATCGACCGGCTGGCCGGTTTTGGTCACGCTCTTGCCGTTGCTCTCCATATCACCCTGTTGGAAATAAGCCGGGAAGTGCATGAGATATTCGTCATAAGGCAAAATGGCGTGCGACTCGGCCCCAAAAAAGTTGTTGTACCAGACGCCCAGCAGGGCCATAATCACCGGGATGTTCTGCTCAAAGGGGGCGGTGCGGAAGTGCTCATCAACCTGGTGCGCGCCATCGAGTAAGGTCTCGAAGTTGTCCATCCCGAGATAGAGCGCAATCGATAGGCCAATGGCCGACCAGAGCGAGTAACGGCCGCCGACCCAATCCCAAAACTCGAACATATTGGCCGTGTCGATGCCAAAGGCCGCCACCGCCTGGGCATTGGTCGAGAGGGCGGCAAAATGTTTGGCGATGGCCGCCTCGTCCTGGGCAGTATCAAGGAACCAGGCTCGGGCCGAGTGCGCGTTGGCCATGGTTTCCTGCGTCGTGAAGGTTTTGGAAGCGATCAGGAAGAGGGTTGTTTCCGGACTGACCCGCTTGAGTGTTTCGGCCAGATTGGTGGCATCCACGTTTGAGACAAAGTGGACGCGCAGGTCGGCTTTGGCGTAAGGCGTCAGGGCCGTGGTCACCATCTTCGGCCCCAAGTCGGAGCCGCCGATGCCGATGTTGACCACGTCGGTGATGGGTTGGCCGGTGTAGCCGCGCCAGGCGCCGGAGCGGACGCTTTCGCTGAAGGTGCGCATCTGGCCGAGCACGCGGTTGACCTCCGGCATGACGTCCTGCCCATCGACCAGAATAGGCCGGTTGGAGCGATTGCGCAGGGCTACATGCAGGACCGCCCGATCTTCGGTGTTGTTGATCTTCTGGCCGCTGAACATCGCCTCGATTTTGGTCGCCAAATCGACCTGTCGAGCCAGATCGAACAGCAGGCTCATCGTTTGGTCGGTAATCCGGTTCTTGGAGTAGTCAAAGAGAATATCATCAAAATAAAGGGAGAAGCGCTCGAAGCGCTGGGGATCTTGGGCAAACAGATCCCGCATGTGGACCGGTTCCAAATCCTGGCGCTGTTGAGCCAAGGCTTGCCAGGCGGATGAAGCGGTTAGAGCAGACATCGGTTTTCTCCTTCACGGGTAAAACGGGTGAGACCACCCATTGCATTTATTAAGCCACCGGCGATTATGTAAGGTTACCTGGAGCGAATTATAAGGTACAGTGCAGAAAAGACAAATCATTGAGGCCCGTCCAAATTTGCCCATATAGAACGGATGTGCTACACTCTGCTTCGCCGCAGACAGCTTTTTGGGGTGGTAGGCGTCGGGATCTACCACCCTCACCTATTCTCTCCACCTTGCCCCTGAGTTTGTTAGTGCTCTAGCCCCACTACAAACTCAGGGGCCCTCTCAAAAGTTGGACCTCAGAAATTTTCAAAACGTATCAGGGCCGCCTGAACTTTTGGCTGGGCGCTGCCATTGACGATCAAGTCCGGTGAGGCTATACTACCCCTCAAAGGAGGGTGAAAGATGTCACAAACCTGGCCGTTATCAAAGGTTTTCAATCCTCAGCCCGGCTGGTACTGCGGCGAACTGCACACTCATAGTTGCCATTCGGATGGACTGCACGGCCCTCTCAAGCTTACCGATTTTGCGCGTAAGGAGGGCCTCGATTTTTTGGCCATCACCGATCACAACCGGATCGATGCTTTTGACCGGCTAGACCCGACCCTCGATTTTTTGATTATCCCCGGCATCGAGATTACGCTTCAAAACGGCCACTTCAATATCTACGGGGTGGCGGAGTGGTATGACTGGATGGAAAACATTTGCATCGGGCTGAATACCATCAAACTGTCCGGCCACTATCCCACCACAACGGACTTGATGCGCCGCACGGCCGGGTTGGGACTGCTCAACTCGATCAACCATCCTTTTCGCGACCCCTTTCACTGGCAGGATATGGCCACCGACCTGCGGTACGTTCACTGCCTCGAGATCTGGAACAAACCGGACGCCCCGGACCCGATCGGTTCCAATTTACGGGCGATCGCCCTTTGGACCAAGCTGCTGAACGCGGGTTATCGGATTACGGCTATCGGGGGCAGTGACCACCATGCCTTACAGCCTCGGGCGGGGGAAAAGCTGCCAACCGAGCGGGTCGGTTGGCCCCGAAATTATATTTATGCCGAGCAGCTCTCCGTGATTGGTCTCTTGACCGGTCTGCGCCAGCATCGCGTCGTTGTCAGTATGGGGGCGCAGGTCACTTTCCAGGCCAGGTATCAGGGGGAGTGCTATGGCATTGGCGTTGAACTGGGCCGGGTCGAAGGGGCCGTTGAGTTGAACGCTGAAGTCATGGCCAGTCCGGTCCCGGCTCGGGCGCAGATTGTCAAGAATGGAGACGTGGTGACCGAGACCCGCGTTGTCGGTGGCGAGGCCGGCCTCGGTTTTGAGGAGGTCTTGAGCCCTGATCAACCGGCCTGGTACCGGCTCGATGTGTATGATGAGGCCGGGCTAATGTTAGCCGTCAGCAATCCGATTTTTGCCGGACCGCAACCTGAGCCTCTGGCCCACGCCTTTGGTGATTTTGTGTGGTAAGCCCGTTCTAGGCTTAACCTCAAGGCCCCGCGCGTCACCGGTGGGGCCTTTTTTTTCGTAAAGTACTTTCGGGCAAAAAATTAGGGACTTTCTGCCTTCCCAACAAGTGACTTTTGCCTCTACCCAAACGCGCGCCTCTCTTCTACAATAATAATGATATTATCAGGAGGCATCGCTATGGAAGACCTGACCGGAAAACAGTTCGGACCGTACCGGATTATGGCGCCGCTGGGTGAGGGGGGCATGGCCGCCGTTTATAAGGCTTTTCAGCCTGGTGTCGATCGGATGGTAGCGCTTAAGGTGCTGCCCCAACATTTTGCCAAAGACCCTCAGTTTGTCGATCGTTTTGAGCGTGAGGCCAAGGTCCTGGCCCGGCTGCAGCACCCACACATTCTGCCGGTTCACGACTTTGGCCAGGCCGACGGTTATACCTATATTGTGATGCCTTTCATCGATAGCGGCGACCTGGCCGATCTGATGAAAGAGCGGCGGTTTTCCATGGCCGAGAGCGGCCGGATCGTCACCCAGGTGGGTGATGCCCTGGATTATGCGCACAGCCAGGGCATTGTGCATCGCGATGTCAAACCCAGCAACATCTTGGTCGATCAACGGGGGAATACCCTGCTAACCGATTTTGGCCTGGCCAAAATCGTGTCAGGGTGTGCCAATAAATTGACCGGTTCCGGCTTTATTATCGGCACGCCAGAATACATGTCGCCGGAGCAGTGTATGAGTGAAGAAGTTGACGGGCGAAGCGATATCTACGCTGTCGGGGTAATTCTGTACGAGTTAGTCACCGGCCGCGTCCCTTTTAGCGCCGAAACGCCCGTAGCCCTCATCTTCAAGCACATCAACGATCCCCTCCCGCCGCCCCGCCAGATCGACCCGGGCATTTCCGAGGCGGTCGAAAAAGTGATTCTCAAGGCCATGGCCAAAGAACCGGCCGATCGCTATGCCACGGCGGGGGAAATGACTCGAGCCCTCCAGGCGGCGCTTGAAACCGGGGTTCTGGCGACTCCAGGGCCTGAAACTGATCGAACGGTTATTCTACCTGATACCCCGCTTTCCCCGGCTATGCCTTCAAAAGTAACCGCTGCTCCGGCCAAAACCGCCGATCCCGGCTTCAATCGGGTGGCCTTGTGGGGGTTGGGCAGCCTGGCCGCCGTCGTCTTGATCGGTGTGCTGGCGTTTGGCGGCTGGTTCATCCGGGGTTCTCGCACTATCCGCACTTCCGGCCCGGCCGACATACCGCCGCCGGCCCCCACTGAGCCCCTCGTCCAACCGACTGTTGCTTTACCCAGCCCAACGCCGACCCAGCCGGTCCAGGTGGAACCGACCCCGGTCCTCACCCCCGTCGTCCCACCGACTGCGCCCCCGCTGCCAACGGAACAGCCGGAACTCGCGCCGCCTTCGCCGGTAGGACAGCCGGAACTCGCGCCGCCCCCGCCTTCAGACTCTGGGCCGCCTCCGCCCCCCGATCATCACGGTGGTCCTCCGGGCCCGGTGCAGGCAGCGTTTGACGTTTGCCAGGAGGCAGAGCCAGGACAGGCCTGTATGTTTACCAGTCCAAGCGGTGAAAGAAACGGCACGTGTCGATTGATCCTAAACAGACTGGTTTGTGTGCCGTTGGGAGGGCCGTTATCACCCTAGCCAGTGACTCCACCCGGCAACTGATCCCGATGCTTGACAGCCTTTCTAGCCAAAGCTACAATCCACAACCTATGACCACCACGCCATTTGTCTCGGTCTCGAATCTCCGCAAGTGCTTTGGGCAGAAAGAAGCCGTCCAGGACGTTAGCTTCGACGTGTTCCCGGGCGAGGTCTTTGGCCTGCTCGGTCCCAACGGCGCCGGCAAAACCACCACGATCCGTATGATTCTGGATCTGTTCAAACCCGACTCCGGCCGGATCGAAGTTCTGGGAGGGCCGCTGACTCAGGCTCGCAAGGATCGCATCGGTTATATGCCCGAGGAGCGGGGCTTGTATCCCCATATGCGGGTGTTGGACTGCCTGGTTTACCTGGGTAAGCTCAAAGGCTTAAATGGCCGGCTGGCCCGCCAGCGATCCGAACAGTTCCTGGAGCGGCTGGAACTCAGCGAGGCTCGGCGCCAGAAGATCGAAACGCTCAGCCGGGGCATGACCCAGAAAGTTCAAGTCATCGCTGCCGTCCTCCACCAGCCCGATCTGCTGATCATCGACGAACCGTTTGCCAACCTGGACCCGGTCAACGCTCAGTTGGTGCGGGAGATCATTTTGGAACTGCGGGGTCAGCATAAGGCGGTGATTATGACCAGCCACCAACTCAGCCTGGTCGAAAGCCTGTGTGATCGGATTGCGATGATCCACCAGGGCCGGGTCGTGCTGAACGGGCCGGTCGCCGGGGTGCGGCGCCAATTTGCGCGTAACATCCTGCACCTCAGCGGCTCTGGTCAGCTCGATCTGCTGCCGGGCGTAAGCCACATCGAGCGGCGCACGGCCACCGATTGGTATCTAACCCTGGCGCCCCAGGCCGATCCGCAAGCTATTCTGCATAGCCTGGTTAGCACCGGCCATTTCACCGTCGACCGGTTCGATCTGGCCCTGCCCAGCCTCGACGAAATCTTTGTCCAAATCGTCCGCGGGCAGAATGGTAAAGCCGGCCATAACGATCTCTATCCTCAGCTTACCCCAGATCTGCCCGTCCGGCAGCTTTAGGGTTTACTTCATCCGGATTGGCGAAACGATGCGATTTTGGCACATCTTCTGGCGGGAGTACTGGGGCAACATTACTCGCCGGGGTTTTTTGTTGTTTACCTTCGGGTTTCCCCTCAGCCTGGTCACGCTGCCGGTGTTAGGCGGCGCAGCCCTGGCCCTGGCCCTGTATAGCGCCCTGCCGGCCACCGATCCCCGGCCCGTGGGCCTGGTCGATCAGGCTGCCGTTATTTCTCCCACCGCTACCGTGCCCCGGGAACCGGTCGAGATTATCCGTTTTGAGACCGCTGACCAGGCCGATCAAGCCCTGGCGCAGGGTGATATTCAGGCCTACTACCACCTTCCCTCCCACTATTGGCGCACCGGCACGGTGGCTATTCGGTATGAGGTGCCACCCTCCCAGATGGTCGATCGGATGGTGAGCAACTGGATCGAAGCTCAACTGGAAAGCCGGGTGCCGGCTGAGTTGTTGACCCGCCTCCAAGAGGGGCCCGAATTTAGCCACCTCGGCTTGTCGGACCAAAGCAGCGCCTTTTCCAAGGCTAACATGGTTGAGGCTTTCGCGATCTTTTTAGTGATCTACTTTGTGCGGTTGGTTGGAACCTTTACGGCTAATTTTGTACTAGAGAGCATCGTGAATGAAGCCGAAGACCGAACCCTGGAAATTTTGATCACCACGGTCTCGCCGCTGACGTTCATCAGCGGCAAACTCCTCGGGCTGGTGGCCGTGGGCTTGACCCAGGTCGGGACCTGGTTGGCGGCGGCGCTGGGCTTGGCCCTGGTGGTAACCGGTTGGGTTGGCGTCAAACTCTTGGAGCCGGTATGGGCTTGGGAGCATCTGGGCTTAACGCTCAGTGTCCTAACGGCCGCGTATCTGCTCGATCAAATTGTGGCCGCGGCGCTGGGGTTGGTCCGGGTCACCGGCGGGGCCGGAAACCTGATCTTTAACCTTGTCAATTTGGTCATTGGTCTCAGCCTGATCTATGCCATCTATTTTGTCCCGCGTCATCCCCACACCCCGATCTCCGTCATTGCCAGTTTGGTGCCGTTTACCGCCCCGGTCGTGCTGCTCATCAGAGTGGTGGTCAGCGAGGTGCCGGTCTGGCAAGTGGTCCTCAGCCAGGTCTGCCTGTGGGGCAGTTGTTTGTTGGGCGTGTTCTGGCTGCACCGGTTGTTAAAGGCCAATGTGGTGCCCAGTACCCAACCGTTCCGGTTTGTGGAGTGGCTGGGGCGAGTGAGGAGGCAGGCGTGGCGAAGCTCCTAACCGTGGCCCAGCAAGAGATCGTCTATCATTTTCGGCAGTGGACTTATGTTCTTTCCCTGGTGGTGATGCCTCTCTTGCTGGCAGCGCTCGGGGCCATCCCGCAGATCCAGGCTATGGCCGCCGAGGCGCCACTCCCCCGGGTTGAAACGGTCTTTGACGCCGCCTCGGAAGATCTGGAGAGCGCCGTCGGTTACGTCGACCGGGCCGGTCTCATTCGGACTCATCCTGAAGCCAACGCCGATAAGTTCGTCGCGTTCGAGGCTGAAAACGCTGCCGCCAACGCCCTGAACCGCGGCGAGATTGAGAGCTATTATGTGATTGCCGAGGATTATCTGGTCAGTGGCCAGGTGACCCAGTACAGCCACGAGCCCCAACTTCTGTCTATTACGGACACCGCGGTGCGACGGTTACTGGCGGAAAATACGCTGCGGCTGCTGGCCAACCCGCAACTGGCGGCTCGCCTGGACCAGCCGGTCGTCTTTGAGCGAGCCGGCCCGCCGCCTCCCGCCCTGCGCTTTTTGCCGGACGATGTCGATCTACGGCAGCTATCGTCGGCCGGGGTAGTTATTTTTGTCTTTGTCTACGGTCTCAACGTGGGGGGCAATTTTTTGATCCGGGCTTTGCAGCGCGAAGTAAAAGCTAAAGTCCTTGAGGTCATGATCGCGACCACGACCCCGGCCCAGTTTATCGGCGGCAAGCTGCTGGGCTTACTGACCGTGACGCTGCTGCAAATGGGGGTCACCTTGAGCGTCGCAGTCCTGGTCTATGGCCGGAATGCGAGCGATACCGGTCCGGCGGCCCTGCCGGTTGAGGGCTTGTTACTGGGGCTGCCTTATCTTATCCTCGGCTTTGTGGCCTTCTGTGGAGGGACGATGAGCCTTGCCGCCATATGGCCCAATTTGCGGGAAGGCAGTATACTCAACGCAGTCCTGCGGGCGTTGGGGTTGCTGCCGCTGGTAGGAGGACTTTTTATCCTGCCAAACGCCGATGGAGCGGTGGCTATCGGCCTGACGCTCCTGCCGGTAACCTCGCACCTGCTGATGCCCCTGCGCCTGCTCTTAACCGAAGTGCCGGTGGGGCAGTGGGGGCTGGGCCTTATCTTTGCTGCCCTGTGGACCTGGTTTTGGCTGTGGCTTAGCATCCGTCTGTTTCGGTTGAACGGCTTGCTAACCGGGCAGTCGCTTTCGCCCCGCCAGGTGTGGCAAGCCCTGCGACAGTAGCTATTAATCGTTGATTGAGAAGACGGTGAGCGACAAGACGGTCTTGTGCATCGAGGATAACCCGCAGAATCAACTGCTGGTCAGGCGAATTTTGAGCTCACGCGGGTACAACGTCGTTGAGGCCTATGATGGGCTGGCAGGTTGGCAATTGATTCAGGAAATGGTTCCGCCCTTAATCCTGCTCGATATCGATCTGCCGGGTATTGATGGTCTTGAGATTATCAAGCGGGTGCGCCAAAACGCAGCGATAAAACACATTCCGGTCATTGCCTTAACGGCCTCGGCGATGCAGGGCGATCGCGAGCGTTTTCTGGCGGCCGGCTGCGATGACTATCTCTCTAAGCCGGTCAATGTCATGGAACTGCTGGAGACTGTAAGCCGGCACTATCCGGTCTAGCGCTTCGCCTTAAAGCCACATCTCCACTAATTGATCGATGCCGCGGACCACCAGATCGGGCCTGATCCCCTTTTGGGCCACTGTCTGCTCATTGTCCACCCCGGTCTCCACCAGAATCGTCTTCAGGCCGGCCCGCTGCCCGCCCAAGACGTCGGTCTCCAGCCGGTCACCGATCATGGCGGTTTCAGTGGGCTGAGTGCCCATTTGCCGCAGGGCGATTTGGAACATCAGTGGTTCCGGCTTGCCGACAATAGTGGGGTGAACGCCGGTGGCGGCAGTGATGGCCGCCAAAATCGAGCCCGCGCCGGGATAGAAACCTTCTTCAGAAGGCAAGGTCAGATCGCCGTTGCTGCCCACAAAGCGGGCGCCTCGGTGGATAAGCATCGTCGCGTGCTTGAGCTTTTGGTAAGTCAAGGTGAAATCAATGCCGCCGACGACAGCAGCCACGGGTCGGCTGTCATCCTCAGCCACTTCAAAACCGGCTTCGAGCATGGCCTGGCGGAGCCCGTCTTCTCCCACCACATAAACTCGACTGCCGGGCTCCAACTCATCCTGGAGATAAGCCGCCGCAGCCAGTGAGGAGGTCATGACATGTTTGCCCGGCATCTCAATGCCGAACTTGGCAAACTTCTGTTGGTACTGGGCCACGGTCTTACTGGCATTATTCGTGGCCAGCATAAAAGGCATCGCGCGACGAGTTAGAACTTCAAAGAATTCATGTAACCCGGGCAGGGGCAAATCGCCTCGCCACAGGACGCCGTCCATATCAATGATTAAAGCTTTGATATCGTCAAAATTCATTCGTGATTATATCCTTTGGTACAAAGAGTGTGGCTGAGATGAGACGAACAAACGTTAGCGCGCCAAGCAGGCTCCCGGCCACGAGCGCTAACGTCGAGCTACCGGTTAACAGAATAAACGGCACAGCATAAACCCCGGCAAACAAGGTGTAGGCCATATTGGTGACCAGGACGAGGTAACGAGCCTTTGGATTATCGCCGGCGACCATGCGGCGCATCCCAAAAACCATAAGCGGAATTTCGGCGATAGAGATGGTTAGCAAAAAAAAGAAGATGCCCCAGACAAGAATCGGGCGAGTAATCAAGACCGGGATTAGGCCCGTGGTCACCAGCCCCACACTGAGGACCGTCGCTACTACCGCCCCCATCAAGCCGATCAGGCCGGTGAGAATGAGATTACTGCGCGTTATCTGGCTGGTCATGCTGCTGGGCCGCTTCTCGTTCGGCTTGTTGAACGTCGGCTTCAACCTCGACGGCGGCGGTGGCAATGGCCCAACTGATCAGCCCCCACACCGTACCGGAGATCAAACTGCCCACACCCAACGACCAGGCGGTGATCGGGGTGGTAGGGTCGCGAAAAATGCCGACCACGGTCAGTAGGATGCCTAGGGTGGCAGCCCCTAATCCGATTTTCAACGGCCCATTTAAGCGTTGCCACATGACGGATAGACTCCAGTTGTTAAACTGGGGTGATTTTAGCCAATGTCTGAATGTTGTCAAAGTTGACCAAAACGGCTCAGACTCTAACGACTCCCGGCTGCGAGCATCAGGCGGGTGTTAGCCGTGCGCTCGATGGCGGCGGCCAGATCATTGAGGAGATCGAGCAGCAGGCACAAGTAGTCGGTATCGTAAATAATACCCGGATGTTCAAAATAAAGCTTCTGCCGATCCAATACAATGCTGACCGGTTGTTGGAGTTTATTGAGTTTGTCGCGAACATTATCGAAGGAGAAGAGGTTGGTGGTCAGGTGGACGTAACTCGCCCCGACGTAAAAGCGCCGTTTATCAGTACTAACTTCTTTGAGGCGCGAGGCGGATAGAATCTCATGCACCACTTCGTCGGCGCGATCAGTGGGGACGGTTGGATATGGACCACGCAGCCGCAGCGAAGCGTTGTTGGCATTGGTCAGGCCCACCTCGATCCGAGTCGCTGGAATTTGGAAAATGCCTTTGTCCGTGTTATTGGCGACCAGCGTTGGGCGATTGCGATAGAACCCTTCCAGATAAACGGGATAGCCCAGAAATGCCCCGCCAACCTGGCAATCAAGTTTGGTACGCTGGCTTAGTTCGCGCCACTGCTGCTTCTTGTGCTTGGCCATTTCCAAATTTCTGCGCAACCCTACCAAGGCTAAGCCTAACATCAAGCCTGCAATAAACAGACTACTGCTGGCACTGTTGAAAATTGGATCAAAGAAGGCAACTATAATAAGGGTGAAAATAATAACTGCAAAGATGTAAGGGCCACACCGCAAATTTTCTTGAGATGTGCCGGTGGGTTTGATTGCAACACGGTTCATGGAATGTTCTCCGAATTAGTGGTATCCGCACTTTACCAAAGTGAATCCGCGCAGGATTTTAACTTATATGTGCGGCATTGCAATCAAGCGGCGGTGCTAGCTGAGGATCAGTCTGAAGCTTAAACTAAACAAAATACAAATTTTATCCAGATATTTTCCATCAATCGTAAGCTTCGATGCTTAACTATAGATTAGAAAATTTCCAGCGACTTCACTGTCTACTCTATTGTAAACCAGATTCTTGCCGCTGGCTAGAGACGAAAGTACCTAATCTTCGGTCCAAAAGTCACATGTTTTGAAGGACAAAAGGGAAGATTCGAATTTTTGGAAGACTTAAAGGGGCGGGATCAATTTGTAGCCTGCACCCCGGACATTTTCTATACATCCCTTTTCACCGGCGCCATATCCCAGCTTGCGGCGTATAGAGCGAATGAGCGAGCGGGCCAGCACGCCGGCTTCAACCGCGTCGTTATCCAGCTCGTAGGCAGCTTCGATCAACGTTCGCGTGGGCACGGCCTGGTTAGCGTGGCGGGTCAACATCTCTAAAAAGCAGAATTCCCTCACGGACAACCGAATCTCGTGATTGTGGAACCAGACTAAGCGGCGACCGGTATCGAGCTTTAGAGCGCCGGCCTGCACTATCTCCGGCTGGAACTCGAGAGGAAAATCTCCCCGATTCGCCGGGACCTGCTGGAGTTGTCGCAGTTGCTTGACGCGCAGTACTTTGCCTTTGACCACGGCAAGCAGATCTTTCATGTTAATCGGTTTCACCAGGTAGTCGTCCGCACCGAGCGCTTTGCCGTAGCGGATATCGCTGTCCATGGCCCGGGCGGTCAGAAAAATAAAGGGGATGGCAGTCCATGCGGGGTTGTGACGAATTTCTTCGTATAGCTGGTAGCCGTTTAACCGGGGCATGGCAATATCAGCGATGATGACGTCTACCGGACACATCTGGAGTATCTCTAGGCCTTCCTGTCCATCCTGAGCAGTCAGCACCCGATACCCCTGCGATTCCAGCGCGGTAGCTATCATCAGAAGTAGGTCAAGGTGGTCGTCTACAAGAAGAATAGAGGGTTGGTCGTTCACGGTCACTTGTCCTCGTTTATACGATTTGTGGAGTGGCAAATTTACTGTTAACTAGTATAACATGTCAATCTAACAATTTGAATTATGGGCTTTCATTTTGCTCGGGAATCGACCAAGGACGGTAGACAAAGTCCCTATTTTTGGCCTGTAGCTCCCGTTCTTCGGCCACAATCCGAGCCGAAAAGGTAGTTTCCTGACGCTCTTGTTATGAGTCCGCCCCCAAGCGAGCCATAAAAATGCCGCCGAGTACGATCAACCCGCCTACGGCTTGCCACGAGCCAACCCGTTCGCCCAGAATCAACCAGGCGAAAAAGGTCGCGAGGGCCGGCTGGACCAGAAGAGTCACCGAGGAAAAATGAGCCGGCAGGTGGGCCAGGGCATAGGCGATGAGGCTCTGCCCGCCAACCTGGCAAATGAGGGCCAGGCCCAGCAAAACCGCCCAACCGCTCCAACTCAGGGCAAGCAGCGGTTCGCGCCACAACAGCGTCGCCGGCAGCAGAATTAAACAGGCCACCGTGCCGGCACCGGCCATCATGGCGCTCGTCGAGAAGTTAGCGCGAGCCTGTTTGACCGAAAGAATATAGCCGGCGTAGCAGCAGGCCGTGAGCAGACTGAGCAGATCTCCGACCCAAGTTTGGCTGCTCACACTCAAGCCAACCCCAACCAATAAGGTGGCGCCGGCCAGAGCCATAACCAACCCGGTGATGAAGGTCGCCGTCACTCGTTGCCCAAACAGGGACCAAGCCCCCAAGGTTACCAAAATGGGAGCACAGTTGGCCAGAATAGTCGAGTTGCTGACGGTCGTAAACTCCAGAGCCCAGTGCCAGGCAATCAAGTCACCGGCAAAGAAAATACCGGCCAGCCCTAACCAGCGATAGTGACCCCAGGCCGGTGGCGCGGGTGAGCTACCGCTAACTGGCCAGGCCGCCCAGAGCCAGAAGGCGGGCAAGGCCAGCGCCATGCGCCAAAAGGCTGTGGCGACGGGCCCAAGCTCGCTGAGCCGGACAAAAATTGGCGAGAAGGCAATGGCGGCGCCCCCGACAAGCAGCAAGATGAGCGCGGCTGTGGCAATTTGAGAACGAGTGGGGGTAACAATGGTCTTTTCCATGGTCGAATTTTTAGGACCGGTCGCTCAATTTTTCAGCACTCAGGACAGTATAGAGCGGGCCGGCCGGTTTTAACTCACTCTTAATTAGACTAATTTCCGTCACGGGCAGATCAACTAATTTGGCCACAGCCTGTTCGCGCTCCATGATCTGGCTAAACTGCCGGAGGCGTTGGACCGGAACACCCTCCTTCACGCGCCCAATGGTCAGATGCGGTGCATAAGGCCGTGTTTCCGGGGTGAAGCCGATGGCTGCTTGAAGGGCCTGCCCGAGTTGAGCGTGCAGCTCGGCCAGAGGCTTGAGCCTGTTCCAGACCCCCACCCAGACGATGCGCGGCCGGCGCAAATTGGGGAAGCAGCCGAGCTGGCCTAAGCTCAGGGTAAAGGGTTGCTGACGGCTGGCAATCTGCTCAAGCGCAGCTCTGACTTTGGTCACATCAGCGGCCTCAAGGTTGCCTAAGAAGTGCAGCGTCAGGTGAATGTTTTGAGCGGCGGCCCAACGAACCGTATGCGGCGGGGAGTTGGCCTTTAAGCGGTTTTGCAAGGCCGTAATCGCCTGGCGGGCCTCTTCCGTCAATTCAATGGCGATGAAGGTGCGAATGACAGTCATAAGGGCGGATTATACCATGAGAACAGACAAGCTTATAAACTGGAAACTGGCTACCTGAAATGCAAAGTTTTATTCTGCCGGCAGTGTTGTTTTTGCAGGGATACAGGTATAATAGTCAGTATAGCGATACGACATCCCTCAATTTCAAAGAGATAACGAGAAATGTTCAAACCACCCGTCATCCGTCCTGCTGAGTTAGCCGATGCCAGCTCTTTGGCTGAGGTTCACGTCGCCTCCTGGCAGGTTGCCTATCGAGGCTTAATCCCAGATCATGTTTTGGACAATTTGTCGGTCGGCCACCGGACCGACCGCTGGCGGCAGCGACTGCTCCAAAATGACCTCGACACCCTGGTGTTGGAGCTTGAGGGCCGGACCCGAGGATTTGCCACCTATGGTCACACCCGAGACCCGGATCTGGTTGCGGCTCGGGCCGGCGAAATTTATGCCTTTTATCTCGATCCACTGGTTTGGGGACGAGGCTATGGGGTGGCCTTGGGTGAAGAGACCTTGGAAATCCTGGGGCAACGAGGTTTTGCGACAGCCGTGCTGTGGGTCCTCCAGAGCAACCAACGCGCCCGACGATTCTACGAAAAAATAGGGTTTCTTTGCGACGGGGTATCCAAAATCGACATTGAGCCGGATGGAACCAAGTTTGAACAGGTGCGTTACTGGCAGCCCTTAACTTATCCACCAACCTGACCAAACCGAAAAAGTGGCCAGCCCGGTTATCAGCTTCTCCCCGAGGCTGAGGTTTGCTTAACGTTTAAAGCGATACCAAAGGGCAATTTGGATGCCGTAGGCCACGGTAAAGACCACCAGGCCGATGATAAAGAGCCAGAGCAAGCGTGTCGGCGTCAGGACTGTCCCGATGGTGACCGGTGGAACAGGCGTCAAAGTTGTCTCCGGCGCTTCGCTCAAAGGCAGCTCAGCCGGAGCGGCGAAAGGATCGGCGTCCGGGTCGGGCAGTATGCCAGGCTCCGGCGGCGACGTAGCCTGCTCTCCGCCAATAACGGCGTTGGCTGGCTGAGCCGGAACACTACCTTCACTTTCAGGCCCAGGTTGAGGAGGGGACTCAAGGGTCGGCGCCGGGGTTGCTACCGGTTCTTGAACGGCCGGGGCGGCCATGGCCTCTCCCGCGGCAATCTCGGCGGCCTCACCGGCTGAGAGCGCGTCGACGGAGCTAACCGTACCGGCCTCAGCCAGCGGCGTTTGGTCTAAGGCCGGCTCAGCCAGACTTGGTTCAGCGAGGGCGGACATTTCAGATAACACCACCCGCTGTTCGGCAGAACCTGCTTCGACGATCAGCAGCGGCGCGCCACCGATGAAACAATACTCGCCGTTACTGCACGTGGCCCCTGGTAGTTCTACGGTGTAGCCGCCGTTATCAGCCAAAATAGTCTGCGCTTCACCGCGCTGATCGACCACGGCGGCTTCGGCGGCAATGGCGCTCAGTTGATAATTGACCGGCTGGCGGCTGTTGTTCCACAGCACGGTCGTTGTTGCTTCGCCCCGATCCAGGGTAACGATAGAAACATCACCGGCTTGCTGCCAATCCGCTTGGCGCGTCCCGGCGAAGTAAGTGGTCACCGTCCGGAAGGCATCGAAGGCAGGCCGGCGGGAATTATCACCCCGCAGCAGACCGCTCGCCATCGCCGAGTCAGGGCCGTTGCTCAGTTTGTTAAAGGCAATCCGCTCCGCGCCGCCGGCCAACGCCGCCGCAAAAGCTTGAACGACAAAAGCACTCTGCTCTTCCAGGGTAACGCTCAACCCGGCACTACCGGCCGGAGGCTCGATGAAGTCCTCGGAGGGCGGGGCATTGGTCTCGTTGATCCAGATTGGCTTGCTACCGAGATCATAGCTGTTCAAAATATCGCGGACACTAAGAATAGTCTGCCGGATCTGGCCCGGATTATAATAGAGATGGTAGCTGACGGCGTCAAAGTAGTAGTTGTTGGCAGCGGCATCGGGGTCGGCGATGATCAGATCGAGGAGGCGGGCCAGATATTGGCGCTGGCCTCGCTCTTGATCCCAGGTGTAGGTCAGGCCGGCCAGATGTACCTGGGCATCGGGATCGGCGTCTTTGATCTTGGTGTAGGCTTCTTTAAGCAGCCGGAAATAGTCTTCTTCATTGCCGGCCAAGGTGAAGCTGGCCGAGGCCGGATCGTCTACATCTGGCACATTCCAAATTACCCAGTGGCGAATCCGGCCTTTATACTGGCTGGCAATTTTGTAGGCGAAGTCGCCCCAGTAACCGGCCGGCGGCACAGCCGTGGAGTTCTGGCTGTCGGTAGCCCAGGCCGGGGTGCCGATGAGGACCGCGACCACTTCTCGGCCGGCTGCGATTTCGCCATTAATCAACGGATCGGGCACATTCGTTGGCTTCCAATCCGAGGGTCCACCTTGCTGCACGACATCCCACCGGAAGAAAACACGCGTCCAACCGGCTCCGGCGGCACTCGCTTCGGCGGTGTTGGTAAAGCTATCGACCAGGCCGAACCGGCGATCGTAAGCTGAAGCAATTGGGGGCTCTGGCTCGGTCGTTGGTTCCTGAGCGTAACTGGGTCCAGTGAGGAGGGCCAAGAGCAAACCCAAAATTACTCCACTCTGCTTAAGAGTTAGACGTAGTTTTCTCATAGCGATAAGTTTACATAAAAACTTGGTTTTGTAAAATGATAAGCCATAGTTCGATCGCTCAAGGGCCAGGACTAGCCAAGGAGATTAATGCCCGATTTGCGGAAAGATGCAAAAAAAAGGCCCCGCCGCGGCGGGGCCTTTTTTAGAAAAAAGCAGTTGGGAGGTTACACGAGACCTTGAACAATCTCGGCTACTTCTTCGGGTAAGTGAGCCACTTTAACGCCCACGGCTTCAAGTGCGGCAATTTTTTCCGCAGCGGTGCCTTCGCCGCCTTCGATAATGGCGCCGGCGTGTCCCATCCGTTTCCCGGGCGGGGCGGTCCGGCCGGCGATGAAGCCGACCACCGGCTTGCTCATCTTCTCAGCGATAAATCGAGCCGCTTTCTGCTCGTCAGTGCCACCGATTTCGCCCATGAGGACAACCACGTCGGTCGAGGGATCGCTCTCAAACAGCTCCAGAATATCGATAAAGTTGCTGCCGATAATCGGGTCACCCCCGATGCCGACGGCGGTACTTTGGCCGATGTTTCTGTCGGTTAAAGCCTGGACAACTTCATAGGTCAAGGTGCCACTGCGTGATACCAGACCGACATTGCCGGGCATGCAGATTCGGCCGGGAATAATCCCAAGTTTGGCTTCACCGGGCGTGATCAACCCGGGGCAGTTGGGTCCAACCAGCCGGGATCCGGTTTGGCGCAAGAAGCTCTGCACCCGAACCATGTCCAGCACCGGGACTCCTTCGGTGATGCAAACGATAACTTGGATGCCGGCGTCGGCGGCTTCCATAACAGCATCGGCGGCCACCCGAGCGGGGACGTAGATGACGCTGGCATTAGCGCCAGTGGCCTCCACTGCTTCTCGGACCGTATCAAAGATGGGAATACCGTCCGCCCACTCACCGCCTTTACCAGGCGTTACCCCACCGACCACATTGGTGCCGTAGTCTTTCATGGCCTTGGTGTGGAAAGCGCCCTCTCGGCCGGTAATGCCCTGAACAATCAAGCGTGAATCTTTGCCAGCAAGAATGCCCATGATCTCTATGCTCCTTTTGCCAGTTGCACAGCTTTTTGAGCGGCTTCGCCCAAACTGGTGGCACTAGGGAAGTTAGCTTCGGCTAGAATTTTTTGACCTTCCTCCTGATTGGTTCCAACCAGACGGGCTACCATTGGTACATCGGTTTTCACTTCCTCGAGCGCGGTTAAGATGCCTTTGGCCACTTCATCGCAACGGGTAATACCGCCGAAGATATTGAACAGGACGCTCTTAACATTAGGATCGCTCAAAATAATGCGCAGGGCTGCCGCCACTTTGTCGGCCTTGGCCCCACCGCCGATGTCCAGGAAGTTGGCCGGTTCACCGCCGAAGTGATTGACAATATCCATCGTCGCCATCGCCAACCCGGCGCCGTTGACCATACAGCCAATTTCACCGTCGAGTTTAACAAAATTCAAACCGGCGTGGCGCGCCTCTCGCTCGGAGGGCGTTTCTTCTTGGATATCTCGCATATCGGCCAAGTTGGGATGGCGGTAAAGGGCGTTGTCGTCCAGGACAATTTTGCCGTCCACAGCCATCAACCGCTCGTCTCCGGTCACCACCAGCGGGTTGATTTCAGCCAGGCTGGCGTCGGTATCGACAAAAGACTGGTAAAGACCCTTGGCGATTTTTACAAATTGGTTAATGAAAGCTTGCTTGAGCCCCAATTGGGAGGCCAGGCTGCGAGCTTGAAAATCTAACAAGCCTTGGTTGGGATCAACGGGGAGGCGAATTATGGCTTCAGGATTAGTTTTGGCTACTTCTTCGATTTCAACCCCACCTTCGGCTGAGGTGATGAGAACCGGTTTTTGAAGGGCCCGATCGATGACAATACCCAGGTAAATTTCCTTTTTAATATCAGCAGCTTCATCGACCAGGACTTTTTCAACGGTCAAGCCCTTGATATCCATACCCAGAATCTGCTTGGCCAACGCTTCGGCTTCATCCACGCTCTTGGCGACCTTAATACCCCCAGCTTTGCCACGTCCGCCCACCAAAACCTGGCTTTTAATGACGACCGGGCCGGCCAACCGTTTGGCTATCTCTCTTACTTGAGCTGGCGTTTCGGCGACTTCCCCATTGGGAATTGGTACACCGTGATCTGCGAAAACTCGCTTTGACTGATACTCGTGTAGTTTCACACCCAACCTCCTTGTTTATAAATTTTTTCCGTGCGCAACTGTGCGCCTTAGATTGACAGCCTACATCAATCTATGGGTCAACTTGACCGGGGCCATTATAACACAGCCCTCCCATTAGTGACAAAAGATACAATCCTTGTCTCCCTGATTCATCAGTTGTCCTTCTCAGCTTAGAACAGCCCGACGACCTTACCCGTCTCAAAATCGATATCGACATCCATATAGGAGGGATGGGAGCCTAAGCCGGGCATAGTCCGCATCTCGCCCAGGAGGGGATAGATGAAGCCTGCCCCCGCGCTGGCTCGCACTTCTCGCACCGGCACGATAAAGCCGGTCGGCCGGCCCTTTAGATTGGGGTCGTGCGACATGCTTAGATGGGTCTTGGCCATACAGATCGGCAGTTGGCCAAAGCCGGCCTGCTCAAAGTCGGCAATCTGGCGGTTGGCCAACTGGTCATAGGCGACCCCTTTAGCCCCATAGATGGTCGTGGCGATCTTCTCGATCTTTTGCTTGATGTCCCACTCCAGCGGGTACAAAAACTCAAAGTGACTGGGCTTCTCACAAGCGGCCACGACCGCCTCGGCCAGTTCAACCGCCCCGTCGCCCCCCTCGGCCCAGTGGTCAGCCATAATCGCCTGTTCGGCCCCGGCCTGGACCGCCAATTTGCTCAGTAACTCAATTTCGGCCGGGGTGTCGGTCGGGAAGCGGTTGATGGCTACTACCGCCGGGATACCGAAGCGGTGGACATTCTCAATATGGGCCGCCAGGTTCTCGATGCCTTTTTCCAGGAGGCTCAGGTTCTCGTGAGTGTACTCGCCGGCCAGCGGCCGGCCGGGCACGACCCGTGGCCCACCGCCGTGCATTTTCAAGGCCCGGACGGTAGCCACCAGTACCACCGCATTGGGCACCAGGCCCGAGTAGCGGCACTTGATGTTGAAGAACTTCTCCATCCCAATATCGGCCCCAAAGCCCGACTCGGTGACCACGTAGTCGACCAGCTTGAGCGCAATCTGGTCGGCCAGGATAGAGCTGTTGCCGTGGGCGATGTTGGCAAAGGGCCCGGCGTGGACAAAAGCCGGCTGGCCTTCCAGGGTTTGCATCAGGTTGGGCATAATCGCGTCTTTGAGCAGAACGGTGGCCGCTCCGGCGACCTGCAAATCCTCGGCGGTCACGGGCTTGCCGTCGTGGTCAAGGGCCAACACCATCCGCCCAATTCGCTGCCGCATATCCCGCAGGCCGGTGGTCAGGGCCAGGATGGCCATCAACTCCGAGGCGACCGTAATGTCATAACCGCTCTCGCGGGGTACGCCATCGCCGCTGCCGCCCAAGCCAACCACAATCCGGCGCAAGGCCCGATCATTCATATCGACCACCCGCCGCCAGTTGACCCGGAAGGGGTCGATGTTGAGCCGCTTGAGCCGGGCTTTGGCCAGTTGCTCATCGGTCATTCGGCTCTCGTGATAGAGCCGGGCTTCCAGCGCGGCCGCGATCAGGTTGTGAGCGGCGCTGATGGCGTGGATGTCGCCGGTCAAGTGCAGGTTGAACTCTTCCATCGGCACCACCTGACTGTAGCCGCCCCCGGCTGCCCCGCCTTTGATTCCAAAGGTCGGGCCCATACTCGGCTGGCGGATGCAGCAGGCGGCTCGCTTACCGATCCGGCCCAGCCCCTGGGTCAAGCCGACGGTGGTGGTGGTCTTGCCCTCGCCCAGGGGCGTGGGCGTAATGGCGGTCACATCGATGTACTTGCCCTGTGGCCGGCCGGCGAACTTATCCAGCACATCCAGATGGATCTTGGCTTTGTATTTGCCGTACAAATCCAGGTCATCGAGGCTCAAGCCCAGGCTCTCGGCCAGGTCTAGGATCGGCTGGATGGTGGCCGCCTGGGCAATGTCGATGTCTCGGGGGACGGGTTTTAGTCGCTTAACAGACATTTTTTGCTCCTTTGCAAAGGGGGTTAGCGCCGGGATCGGCGGCGCGGCCGCTCTTGGTCGGCATTGGGCTGGCGGTTGGCCGCAATCCAGGCCAGGCAGTTTTCATCGTTGCCCATCAGCATATTGGCGGCCGCAATTGCTTGCCGGATCTCCGGCTCGAGCGGATTGGTGATGGCACAGGTCAGCCCAGAGGCGATGGCCATTGACAGAAAGTGGGCATTGATGGCCGGCCTGTTGGGCAACCCAAACGAGACGTTGCTGGCCCCACCGGTGGCATTAACCCCCAACTCCTCCCGCAGCCGGCGCACCAGGCCGAAGACGGTTCGCCCAGCGTACCGCACCGCTCCGATCGGCATAATCAGCGGGTCGATGATCACATCCTCGCGGGGAATGCCGTGGTCCGCGGCCCGCTCGACAATCTTTTTGGCCACGGCAAAGCGCTTGTCCGGATCTTCCGAGATGCCGGTCTCGTCGTTGGAGATGGCGATAACCGCCGCTCCATATTTCTTGACCAGCGGCAGCACTGCTTCCAGCCGCTCCTCCTCTCCGGTCACCGAGTTGACCAGCGCTTTCCCTTGGTACACTTCCAGGCCTCGCTGCAGCGCCGCCACAATCGATGAATCGATCGAGAGGGGCACATCTGTCAGGGCCTGCACCCGGCGGATGGCTTCGGCCAGGATAGCCGGTTCATCGGCCAGCGGGATGCCGGCGTTGACATCGAGCATCGGCGCCCCGGCCTCTACCTGGGCCAGGGCATCGGCCTCGACCCGGCTGAAGTTGCCGGCCGCCATCTCCTGAGCTAGCAGCTTGCGCCCGGTCGGGTTGATCCGCTCCCCAATGATGGTAAAGGGCCGGTCAGGACCGATGAGCACGGTTTTGGTCTTGGAACTGACAACAGTTTGCATTACTTTCACTCCTTGAGCTTCATGGCTTCTTCACCGACAGCGGCTACCGGCCCGGCCGGGTGAGCGGCCCGGCGCGGTTTGTCACCGAAGGGGTGGCGGGGTAGCAGGCCGGCCTCGCGAATAATCTGGGCGATGGTCTCTTCCTGACGGTAGGCCATCACGTGGACGCCGTGGATGCCTTCAATCTCCCGCACCTGCTGGATAATTTCGATACAGATTTGAATGCCTTCTTCTTTTTTCTTGGCCTTGGGGGTCTTGGTCAACCGCTCGACCAGGGCATCCGGGATCCACACTCCCGGCACGCGGGTCCGCATAAACTCGGCCGTCTTCTCCGACCGCAGCGGCCCCACCCCGACCAGCAGGTAAACCTGTTCGTGCAAGCCCAGGTCCCGCACCCGCTGCATATACAGCTTCAGCCGGGGGACGTCAAAGCAGTACTGAGTTTGGATAAAGTCGGCCCCGGCTTCGATTTTCTTGGCCAGCCGGTGCGGGCGCCACTCGAGTGGGGGAACAAAGGGATTGGCCGCCGCGCCCAGAAAAAAGCGCGGCGCTTTGTCCAGCTTACGCCCGCTGAGAAACACCCCTTGGTCGCGCATCATCTTGGCCACCCGCAGCAGTTGGATCGAGTCGAAATCAAAGACGCGCTTGGCCTCGGGTTGATCGCCGTTGGAGACATCATCGCCGGTTAGACACAGCACGTTGCGCACCCCCAACGCCGCCGCGCCCAGCAAGTCGCCCTGGATGGCAATCCGGTTGCGGTCCCGGCAAGCGACCTGCAGAACCGGATCATAGCCAGCTTGCAGCAACAGCGCGCAGCAGCCCAGGCTGCTCATATGGCAGTTGGCCCCGGAGCCGTCGGTGGCGTTGATGCCGTCGCAGACTTCGGCCAGAGGCAGCGCGTTGCGGTAGGCATCTTCCGGGTCGGCGCTGTCGGGAGCCAACAACTCCGCCGTTACGGCAAAGTAGCCGGCCCGCAAGGCTCGCTCCAGCCGGCTGCCGGCCCGCAGTGGACGATCGGTTAGACTGGCCATCAGGCTTGCTCGGCCAGTTGCCAGCCGGGCGGGGTTTGCCGGTCAAGGCCCTCGGCTAGGTTGATCCAGGAGGAGCTGTACTGCAAAGTCCGGTTGACCGGCGGCTGGATCAACTTGATCTCATGGCCGTACTCGGCCATCCGGCTGCTGCGCTCCCAGGCCTGGACCCAAACGCAGGGCAGCTCGGGAATAACTTCACAGTGGCCATTGGCCCGGACGCCGCCGCAGGGACCGTTACGCAGATTCTTGGGACACGTCATCGGGCAGGTCATGCCGGTCGAGTGGAGAATGCACTGGCCACACATCTGACAGTTGAAGAGATAGCCCTTGCTGACCTCTTCCAGCGGAATCATTACCCGCTCGGCCAGCCGGGGCGAGACCCGTTTGGCCGCCGGATAGACCGCGTTAAATAGCTTGACCGTCCAATCATACAGCCGCTCCAGCAGCCGCGGTCGCTCCTTTAACCACTCGCTGCCCGGCGCCCGGCGCCCTTCTTTAAGGTAGCTCATCCTTGATCCTCCTGCTCGACGGCCACACCTGGCCTGGCTTTATTCCGAGCAGTATTTTGACATGATTATATTTAAGCAAAGGTTAATTACAACAACGTACTGGTATCGACGCTGACCTCGCGACCTTCCCACTCCAGGCGGTAGACCCCTCGATACAGGCCGTACTCCAGAGCGACAGCCCGATTGGCCGGATCAAAGGTAACCCGCGTCCGCATCAAGACGGCGCTGCCGACCGGCATATTGAGTAGTTTGGCCGTTTCCGGACTAGAATTAATGGCCTTGAAAGTTTCCGTGGCCCGGATAAGTTTGATCCCATGCATTTTTTCCAAAACATAGTAGATTGATTGATTGGGACCGTGTTCTGAAAAATCGTCGGCGCTTAGCCGGGGCAGCAGTGAGACCGGAATGTGCGAAACAATATCCCCCACCGGCTCATCATCGATAAAGCGCACCCGGTGCACATGGTAAATTTGGGCGTCATCCCGGAGGTTAAGCCAACTGATATCTTCACTGTTGGCTTGTTGGACGGCAAACTCAATCAATTTAGCGCTGGGTATTCGCCCTTTGCGTTTAACCTCTTCGGTGAAGGGAGCCAGCGTGCGCAGATTTTCTTCAAAGGGCCGGGGTAGTACAATGGTGCCCCGTGAGCGGCGTCTGACCACCAGCCCGTCGCTGCTCAGTTTAGCCAGCGCCTGGCGGATCGGAGTCCGACTTAGGTCAAAGTATTCCTGGATCTCATGCTCGGTGGGCAGAGTTTCGTTGGGGGGGAACAGCCCGCTCTCGATGCCCTGGCGCAAGAAAACTTCCAACTGGTGATGCAGGGGAATGGGGCTGTCTTTGTCGATGACTTCGCCCGGATTGACGCTCAATAAGCCGGGATGGCTGACCGTGTTCTTGATGATTTCATATTGAGCCATGGTATACCCGTTTGGAATAAAATCTAACGGCCTCATCTTACTCTAAAAACAGTTTCTTGTCACGGTTTGTAACTACAAACAGGACCAGCCTCAAAGGTAAAAGGTTAAAGTCTGGTTCCGGCCAGGTCAGGACTTAAGCTCGGGCCAGCCGCCACATCCGCGCCGGTGGCCAGCCCCATCACCGCCTCGTGATCGGCTTCGGTATGGTTAAGGGTAGCTCGAACCTGACCCCGGTACATGGCTATCACCCGGTCGCTCATGGCCATCACCTCCGGCAGTTCGGATGAGACTAGCATCACGCCGCAGCCTTGGGCCGTCAGCCGGTTGAGAATATGGTGCACCTCCGATTTGGCCCCCACGTCGATCCCCCGGGTGGGGTCATCCAGCAGCACGATCAGCGGATCGGTCGAGAGCGTGCGGGCAATGACCACCTTCTGTTGGTTTCCGCCCGAGAGGCTGGTAATCGGGGCGTTGACCGAGGCCGTCCGAATGTTGAACTGCTCGACCTTTTGGCCGATCCGCCGGCTCAACTGACCCAGCGAAACCCAGCCTAGCTTTTTGGCAATGAGCCGCAGTAACAACAAGCCCGCATTATCCCGGACCGACAGATGGGGGTACAGCCCTTCGATCTGCCGGTCGGCCGGTACGTAGGCCAGGCCGTGTTTAATCGCCTCCAAGGAGGATTTAAATTTGACCGGTTTTCCCCAGACTCTCAGCTCGCCTGACAACTGGGGATAGTGACCAAAGATCGCCCGCAGCACCTCGCTGGTGCCGGAACCCTGCAACCCGACCAGGCCGAGGACCTCGCCCCCGTAAAGCTCGAAAGATACATTTTCAAACAACCCGGAAACCGTCAGATTCTTGGCGCTCAACAGCGGTGTGTCGGTGGGCGGGTGATAGGTTTTGGGGAAGACATTGGCCACTTCCCGGCCGACCATCAGATGCACAATTTTGTCGGGCGTGGCCTCCGCCCGAGAAATCGTGTCGATATATTGGCCGTCGCGCAGGGCCGTGATGCGGTCGGCAATCTCAAACACCTCTTCCAGTTTGTGCGACACATAGAGAACGGTCAAGCCTTGCGCTCTGAGCTGCATGAGAATTTTGAAGAGGTGCCGGGTCTCTTCCTTATTCAAGGCTGACGTCGGCTCATCCATAATCAGCAGCTTGGAGTTAAGCGACAGGGCCTGGGCAATCACCACCAACTGCTGCTGGGCAATGGAAAGCCGGCTGGCCATCGTCTTGGGATTGAGGTTGACCTGCAGTTTGGCAAAGAGCGCCTGGGCCCGATCGTTGACCTGACCCCAATCGATTAAGCCGCCTTTTTTGGGCAAAGCATGGCCCAAAAAAATATTTTCGGCGGCGGTTAAATGAGGACAGATAGGAATTTCCTGATGGACAATGCTGATGCCCGCCGCCCGGGCTTCGTGAACATTGCGGATTTGCCCCCCCTCCCCGAAAAAACGAGGGCCCCCGCTGCGGGGGGGTTAGCCCCCGCCACAAATGCGGATCAGGGTTGATTTGCCGGCCCCGTTCTCCCCCACCAGGGCGTGAATCTCGCCGCGCGGCACGGCAAAGCTAACCTGGCGCAGGGCCTGGACGCCGCCAAAGTTCTTACTGACCGTCTTAAATTCGATAATCGGTGTGGTTGCGTTCATAAGCTTGGGGTGATGCCCTCATTGATCCAGAAAACGTGGCTGAACCGCCCTCGCTCCGGAGGTAGATCCGGAGCGTCGCCGGTTTATGGTCGGCGACGCTCCGGAAGCGTTGCTTACCGGTATTCCGGATTGTAGTCGGCGAAATTTTCGGGGGTGACGATGTCGGTGCCGGTATCGATGCTGACGGGCCGAATGTCAAATCGCTTGGCCAGGTGAGTCATCATCACCGGATAGAAGCCTTGTAGATACGGGTTTTGGCCCAGGCCAAAGGAGACATAGCCCTGTTCCAGCCCTTCGATGTTGCCCGGACCCATATCAGAACCGCCGGTTTTGAGCTTACCTTGCAGGTTGTTGTTTTTAACAAACTGAGCGATGACGTGGCTGTAGTAGTCAACGCCATAGATGGCGTCGATGTCCGGGTTGGCCTGATAGTAGGCTTCGATGATGCCGTAAATAGCGGTTTCATCGGTCCCGATGTCGATGACATCGACCACCTCATATTTACCGCCACCTTCGTTTTCCAGGGTCTCGATGAAAGAGCGGTTCCGTTCTTCAAGGGCGTAGTGTCCAAAGCAGCAGTCGGCGATGGTAATTTTACCGCCGTCGGGCAAATCAGCCATAGCGGCTTTGGCCCACTCCACCCCGTAATTGGTGAAATCCTGGCCCACAAACGGAATCGGCAGCCCGGCATCGGCGGCGGGATCGTTGGTGTTAAAGCCGATGACCATAATCCCGGCCTCCAGCGCTTTTTTAACCACATCATCATAAGTGCCCGGTTCCGGGCGAGTGGTCACAATTGCATCGGGGTTTTTGGCAATAGCCGCTTCAATTAAGGCCACTTGCTCGGTTGGGTCGTACTTTTGTGGCCCAAGAAACTCGCAGGTGGCGTTGACCATCAGACAGGCATCTTCCATGCCGGTGCGCACCGGCGCGAAAATACCTGCCCCCAGATCGTGAGTGACAAACACAATGTTTAGCGGGTCCTCTTGATTGTAGGGCGACATATTTTCCGAGGCTTGCGCTTCTTGCACCTGAGCTTCGGTCTCGGTCTGGCTGGCGGAGTTCGACTCTACGGGCGCGGTTTCGGGTTGGCTGGCTTGCTGGCTACAGCCCAGCAGGGTCAGGATTAAAACTATCGTTAAGGGTAAAGCAAATCTCTTTAAAGCAACCATCTTAACAATTCCTCCTTGAAAAGTTGTGAGCGTATGGTTCTTAATAGGTAATCGAACAAACAGTTAAAGGACAGCCCAGCGAGAATATTCTCTGCGAGTCCTGACTAGTGTTCCGCTCGGCCTCCTTTCTTGCCCAGATGGGTGTGGATCAGCACGGCCACGATAATAATCGCGCCCAAAAAGGCTTCTTGGAGCCGGCCTTCCCCGCCAAGCTGCACGACCCCGTTCCGCATGACCGTCAGCAAAGCGGCCCCTAAAACTGTCCCGATGACTGTTCCTTCGCCGCCAAACAGAGCGGTACCGCCAATGACCACAGCGGCGATGATCGTCAGTTCCAGTCCGGCGCCGGCCGTGGGCGAGACCGAGGTCAGGTGGGCAAAACTTAACGCCCCGGCAAACGCCGCCGATACCGAGACCAGAACAAAGGCGATCATTTTCACCCGGCGCACCGGCACCCCGGACAGCACGGCCGCGGCCCGGTTGCTGCCGGTCGCTCGGACGTTATAACCAAAGGTCGTCCGGTTCAAGACCAGTGAGCCCACCACGGCGATGGCCAGCATCCAAAAAATTTGCACCGAAATCGGCCCGATATTGCCGGCCAGCACGGTGAAAAAGGTGGGATGCTCCAACCCGGACACCGGCCAGGGCGAGAGTAGCAGCGTAAAGCCTCGGACAATCGAGAGCATGCCCAGCGTGACGATGAACGAGGGGATCGCGCCTCGGGTGGTAATAAAGCCGTTGATCAGGCCAATGACAACCGCCGCCAGGATCGAAACGCCCAGCGCCAACCACAGATCAAAACCATGGTCCTTGGCCAGCAGGCCCATCAACAGGGTGCAAAAGCCAAAGGTAGAACCGATGGACAGATCAAGCTCCTGAGCGGTGATCAGATAGGTCATGGCCACGGCCATGATGGTGATCTGGGCCATTTGCCGGGCCATATTGAAGATGTTGTTGGGGGCCAGGAACGTCGGGCGCAAGAAGCCGATCACGATGACGGCAATCACCAAAAAGGCGAGAATACCGAATTCTCGGGCGCCGAAAATGGAACTGAGCATAGTTTGAAAGTGAGAGCCAGATGTTTGTCCGGCTAGAGTATCCGTCTTTTGCATGAATAAACCTCACGCTGCTACACGCCAAAACTTAGCCCCGGCAGCCCAATTCCTGCATCATTTTGTCGGTGGCCTGATAGGCTTCGGTCACCCAGGCAATGACGCCCTCACGGGATTGATCGGGCGGCCATTCCAACTCCAGCGACACGCTGCCCTTAAAGCCGGCCAGGTTGAGCTGGTTGAGATATTCCTTGAGCGGAGCTTTACCGCGGCCCGGCGGCAGGTCGCCGTGGGTTTCCAGCGAGTCGGAGAAGTGAACATGGGCTATTCGACCTTTGAGCCGCTGAATTTCGGTGGGGGGAATGCCGGCCAAATCGAGGTGCGAGCAGTCAACGTTGGCCTGCACGGTTTGGGGCAGATCGACCGCCTTCAAGAAGGCGTCCATCGTGTCGATGCTGTTGATGAGCGACATCTTGAACGGTTCCAACTCAATGGAGATTTTGACCCCGGCCGCCTCGGCGTGTTCGCCAATTTTGCGGGTCCCTTCGACCACATTGCCCCAAATCCACTCCTTGTTAAAGCCGGTTTCCAACTGCCAGAAATACTCGCCGTTGACCAGCAGCATATTATCCGCCCCCAAAATGGCGGTCAGATCGACCAGGCGTTTGCCCAGATCGACGGCAAAATCGCGGGCCGGTTTGTTGGGGTCAAACAGGCCAAATAAGATCAGGACCGTGGAGCGAATGGGCAAATCGGCCGCGGCACACAACGCCTTGACACTCTTGATCTGGGCGGAGGTCATTTCTCCATCGGCGGGATAAACGTCAATGGTATCAAAGCCAATCTCCTTAGTGATTTTGATGGCTTCGCCATAGGCATCGATAGGGCTGCCAAAATAAGCTGAGTTGATTACACCAAGTTTCATTGCCACTTCTTCCTTTCTAACACTAACGGATATATTTTTTGTTTAAGCCTCGAGGATTTCGGTGAGCAGGACACCTCGATGCTCGGCTACCGATTTGTAGCAGGCATCAATCAGAGCCATTGTTTTCAAATTATCCGCGCCGCTGATTTCGGGCTCGGTCCCGTTCTGCAGCGCAGTCATCAGTTGGGCCATCGTGCCCTCAAAAGCATCGGGGAACCAAACTTTGTCCCAGCGGGGCCGGAACCAGTAGCCCGGCTGCTGTTTGGTGGTAAAGTTGAGGGTGCTGGGACTGCCGTTGGGATAATCGACCCAGCCGATGGTGCCGTCGGCCAGTCCATCGGTGCCTTCCACCCGCCACTTGATGTAGATCTCGCCCAGGCTGCCTTCGCGGACCGGGCCGGTCCAGACATCGTCCCAACTGCTGGCCCGCAGCCCGTTTTCATACTCCAGAATATAGAGCACGATGCCGTCGGTGTGGGCAAACTGGGTGCGGGGGTCGGTCCGGGCGCTGGCCAGCACCCGTTCGGGATCGCCAAACAGGTAGCGGAAAATATCCAGGTGGTGGATGCTCATGTTGAGAAAGGTCAGGCGGTCATAATCATACAGGAAGGGCTGCCAGTGAGGGATGCCCCGCATCTCGATGGTGGCCAGGACCGGTTCGCCCAGCACCCCGCGGTCGAGCAGGGTCTTAAGCGCCCGCATCGATTGGTCGTAGCGCATGTTCTGGTTGACCGCCAGGACCTTGCCGGCGGCGGCGCACAGCTCGACCACTTTTTTGGAGTCTTGATAGTTCATCGCCAGCGGTTTTTGGGCCAGGATACCTTTGATCTGCGGTCTCTTTACCGCTTCGGCAATGATTGCCGGCTGCTGATCGGGCGGAAAGGCGATGTCGAGGATCTCAACGGCAGGATCGTCCAGGAGTTCCTGCCAGGTGTCGTACACTTTGGGCACGCCCCGGGCTTCGGCGGCGGCCCGGGCATTTTCCGGCGTCCGTGAGGCGAGGGCCACGGTCTTGAAGCCGGCATTGTTGTAGGCCACCAGGTGGATGTCGCGCATAATAAAACCGGCTCCGATGCAGCCGATCCCATAATCGGTTTTGGAGGGAAAGTGGGGTAAATAGTTAAGGTCAAAATCAATCGGACTCATCGTTGATGACATAAATTACCTCCTTGTAACTTGGGTCATGATGCTACGAGAAGCAAGCAGCCGGGACTAGTCAGCAAGTAAGCCGTAAATTACGTCCCTACTTCTTACTCCCTATTTCTTACTTCTTTGGTTCGGGCCGAACCTTGTCGCTCATTAGCTTGCGCCGCTCGACGTAGGCCGGTAGGATTTCGGTGCCGGAGTCCTCGGTGAACCAGGCGAAAGGATCGGTGCTGGCCACCAGCGCGATGTTGGCCCAGGGGTTGAAGGAGCCGGAGCGGATGATAAATTTTGCTTTGTAGGCCGTCTCATTGACCAGTTGCTCGTGGGTGGTCAGTTTGAATTCAGCGCCGGCCCCGGTGAAGATATCTTGCAGGGCCGCGTAGAGGGGTTTGTTTTTGGTCAGGATATCGCCGGCAAAGTGGACTTCTTCCACAAATACTTCCTGGCGCATCACCCGCAGCACATCGAGTACATCGGGCAGCCCTTCGTAAAAGCCCAGATCGATCCGCCACGCGTCGGCCGGGATGGGGAAGCCGGCATCGGTGACCATAAAAATATCTGAGTGGCCCAGGGTAGCCACAGCCTGAGCTAACTCGGGGTGTAAAATTCGGCCTGGTCGCATAATGTTTCTCCTTTGAACCTTATTTAGATATTTAGCTGTTTTGCTTGATAAAATCTTCTACTTCCTGACGGGTGTGGTATGAGGGCACGGTATCCCAGCGGGTGCAGCACAGCCCGGCCACGGCGTTGGCGAAGCGAGCCGCTTCGGGCAAGGTTTTGCCCTCCAGCAGCCCGGTGGCCAGCGAGGCGTTAAAGGAGTCTCCCGCACCGTTGCTGTCAACGATGTTGTCAAACTCAAACGAGGGCACTTCGATGACATCATCGGGGGTGACGATCAGACTGCCCCGCTCACCCAAGGTCATCACCACCGTGCGGCAGCCCAGGGCCAGCAACCGCCGGGCAATCTCCACATCCGGAGTGGGGTCGGTGGGCTCCAGGTCCAAACAGACGCGGGCCTCGGTTTCGTTGGGGGTGAAAATGTCGACTACAGACAAATCTTGATTCCGCATGTCCTGAGCCGGAGCCGGGTTGAAGATGACCGTGGCGTGCTGCTGGTGGCCCAGCATGGCCGCGTGCAGGGCCGTTTCCAGGGGAATTTCAAGCTGGATCAGAACCACGGAGTCGGGGGTCATATAGGGCAACGCTTTGGTCACATGCGCCGGGGAGAAAAGTTGGTTGGCTCCGATATCGATGGTGATGATATTCTTGCCGCCGCCTTTAATAATGAACCCGGCCCCGGTGGCCAGTTCAGAGCGGCTTTGCAGCAGGTCGATGTTAACGCCCTCATCCTGCATCAGCTTGATGAAGGCCCGGCCAAAATCATCGTCGCCCACGCAGCCGACAAAGGTGACCGGCGCGCCTAGCCGGGCCGCCTGCACCGCCATATCGGAACCTTTGCCGCCAAAGGCCTCGCGGAAGTTGCGGGCCATGACCGTCTCACCGACCACGGGGATGCGGTCCACGTCCATGACCAGCGCGACGAGGTAACTGCCGATTAAAACAATCGTTGGTTTGTTGCCGGAATTCGTCATTGATTCCTCCATTGTCAGAACTAGCCGGGATAACCATCCATGAGGGCTTTGCCGGTGCTGGTCCCGATCATCTGGGCTCCGGCGTTGATAAAGGCCACGGCTTTCTCGTAACTGTTCACCTGACCCGAGGCCTTGACCCGGCTGTTAGTGCCGTCACACACTTCTCGGAGTAAGCGCAGATCATCCACATTGGCGGCGATCCCTCCTTCGCCCCAGCCGCTGGAATTCTTGATCCAGGGCACTTGGGCTTCGGTTAACAGTTGGACCGCGTGGCGTTTGGCCTGCTCGCTGTCTAGGTAGCCAAACTCCAACATTGCTTTGATCGGATGGCCGGCGGCGGCTCGCACCAGAGCGGCCCCTTCTTCCCGGAACTCATCATACATCCCCGACAGATACAGCCCCATATTGGGTTCGTAATCTACCTCATCCGCGCCCAAAGCGACGCACTCGCGAATGAGGGCAATCTTACCATGCAGACTTTCTTGACCAAAGCCTAAGCCAATGCAGGTAGCCACTTTGACTCCGCTGCCGGCGAGAACCTCTTTAGCCAGGGGCACCCAACACATGGCCACCATAGCGCCATCAAACTGATACTCAGCGCAGGTTTCCAGATGTTTGATAATCATTGCCTTGGAAGCGTTGGGGCGAACGTTGGTGAACTGGATCATTTTCGCCAGTTCAGTCCGGGAGAGATTTCTTGCGTCGAATTTATTCGTCTCGGCCATGAGACAATCTCCTTGATTGAAGCTTTATGATGAGGAAAAACTGAAAAGGTGTTATGTAACTATGTAGTTACAAAGACAACCCTACTATATCACAAAGCCGGGGAGGTGTCAAGGCTTTGTAGCTACAAAATTACAAAAATGGCTTGACAATGCTCTGGGACTATGATACACTGTACCTTAGTGTACCTTTGTATACCTTTATGCACGTTTGGAGCGATAATGAGCCGCTTTCAACCAGACCACAGCGGGCCGGTGCCCATTTACGAACAGATCAAAGCCTGGATGCAGGAACAAATCGTCTCGGGGAGCTGGCCGGAGCGGCATAAGCTGCGGGCTGAGGCCGATCTAGCCATCGACTTGGAGGTGAGCCGGGGGACGTTGCGCAAGGCGATCGCCGAGTTGACCCAAGAGGGGCTGCTGGTCCGCTCCCACGGGCGCGGGACCTTTGTCGCCCCCGGGGCGCTGGAGCAGCCTCTGGCCGAGCGGCTGGTCACCTTCTCCGAGGATTTAATCAGCCGGGGCATTCCTTTTAAAACCGAAGTCCTGGAACAAGGTCTCCTCAGCGCGGCCGGGCGCGTCGCCAGCCGCTTAAACGTGCCGCTGGGCTACGAGTTGTTTTTTCTCAAACGGCTGCGCCTGGTGGCCGATGCTCCGCTCATTGTGCTGCACAACTACGTCCTGTCCGAGGTCTGCCCCGGCATTGAGCAGTTCGACTTTACCCACGTTCGTCTGTTTGAAGCCCTGGAAAAGCACTTTGGCCTGCAAATCGATCACGGGCGCCGCACCTTCCAGGCCCAGGCCGCCGATGAAGCAACGGCCACGGCGATGGGGCTGGTCGCTGGCGATCCGGTCATGCACATCGAGCAGCAAACCTACCTGAGCGACGGCCGGCTGATCGAATTTTCGGACCTGTGGCTGCGCGGCGACCAGTTCAAACTGTCAGCCCGGGTGCAACGGACCGGCCCTGGCGAAGCCGGCTTGGCCATTTCGCTCCTCCAAACTATTCAGTCTTAACCATCATTAGGAGATTTAACATTATGACTATTCAAGATTATAGCCAGCTCCCGCGTCTGGATCTGGCCCGGTTTATCCAATTCACCAACGTCGCCCCCGATGCGACCCGCGATGACATTATCGCCCACATCGAGACCTGCGCCCGGCATGGCCTCAATGCGGCTATGGTTTCGATGTACTGGGTGCCCCTGGCCCGCGACATTTTGCGCGGCACCGACGTAAAAGTGGCCACCTGCTTCAGCCTTGGCTCCGGGACCGAAAGCATCCAGGGTAAAGTCGAGCTGCTGCGCGAGTGCATTATCCTCGGGGCCGATGAGGTGGATTACGAACCGAATATGGGCCTCTATCTATCCGGCATGTACGCTGAATTTCAACAGGAAGCGGCCGAGCTGGTTAAAGCCTCGCTGGGGCTGCCTTTCAAGGCCATGCTGGAGTTTGGTTATCTCAAAACCGAAGCCCAAAAACGGCATGCCGTCAGCCTGCTGGTCGAAGCGGGCGTGCCCTGGATCAAAAACTCCAGCGGTTGGGGACCGGGCAGCGTGCCAGCCACCGTCGAAGATATCAGCCTGCTGGCCGAACTGTGCGCCGGGAGCAACAGCCGGGTCAAAGCCTCCGGCAAGATCAACAGCTATGAAAAAGCGGTGGCCTTGCTCAACGCCGGGGCCGAACTGCTCGGCACCAGCAGCGCCACGGCCATTCTCGGTCTCAGCCCGGCCCCGGTCGCGGCTAAAACGGAGCAAGTGTACAGTTATTAAATTTTCCAACGGGGGAAAAGCAATGAATGCTCATCAACTTTATTTACCGGGCCAGTTCCAGCGCGGTCAGTGGCTGCGGCTGGACTCGGCCAAGATTTTGAAACGCTTCTTTTTCTGCGAGCGGGCTTTGATCAAGAGCCAGGCCGGCTGGCTGGCCGGCATCGCCGACTTCGAGGTCAAACTGACTCTGCCCTACCACTTCTGGCAGGACGCGCTGACCGCCCATGCCCTCCGCGAGCGGGTCTTTGAGCTGAAGTTTCCTAGCCGCATGCTGGAAATTGGCGACGATCAGCCCTTGATCGATGTCTTCGAGGAGGCAGCCAACGCACCGAGCGCTGCGGCCTTTGTGCTGTCACTGGCCCGGCTCTATAAGCCGGCCCTGCTGGCCGTTTATCGCGACTACGTCTCGCAGGCCGACCCGCTGGCCGACGGTCCCATTCTGCGGGCACTGCGCCTGGCCGCCGAGGAAAAGGCCGAACAGATCGCCGTCCTGACCCAGGCCGCCAACGACATGCTCACCGCCGCGCCGGAGCACCGCCACGCCGCCGAAGCCTGGGTCGCAGCCCTGAGGGAGCGGTTGGGCCAGGCCGGCGGCCTCAGCCTCGACCCACCCCAAGCCGTCGCAGCCCCGGTGGCGCTCCCGGGTCGCACCGAATTCGAGCTGGCTCAAGTTCCGGCCCGTGACAGCCGCTTTCATCTGTGCCGCTACTACTGGCCCGACATCGTGGAGCCGAATTTTCCCTACGGTGATGGCATGCAGTTGCAGTTGCGCAGCGCCGTCAGCCACTTCAACGAGGTCTGGGCCGTGGAGTCGGGTGGAGCCGTGCTGCACGCCTTCGCCGATGATTTGGAATGGGAGTTCATCTATGATGCAGCCCGCTGGACCTATGATGAAGCGCGCCATGCCCGGATGGGCTACGACCGGCTGCGGGCCTGGGGTTATGAACCGGGCGAAATGCCGCTGGGCAGCCACATCTACGACAGCGCTCACGGCCAGGATCCGGCGGTGCGGCTGGGTATGCTGCACTATTTTGAAACCAAGAACATCGGCAAAAAGACCCAGCGCGCGAATGCCTTTGCTTCATATCAAGATCGAGTTAGCCAGCACGATATGGATTTCGATTGGGCCGATGAGACCATTCACGCCTATTACGGCAAGCGCTGGTTGGATGCCCTGCGCGAGCGCTACCCCGAGCGAGTGCCGGGCATGGAGATTTTGCGCCAGACCTGCGAAAGGCTGGTCGCCGCCCAGGTGGAGAGTGCTACCGAGGCCGAGCGGGCTGAGACCCGCCAGATTGCCCAGGCGATGATCGCCAAAGCCCAGCGCGTGGGCGTCAGTATCAATTAAACCATTTCTGTAACCATAGGAGTCAATGATGACAAGTATCTCAACCCCTATCAGTCCCCGCGAACGGGTAAAAACCGCGCTCCGGCACCAAAGCCCGGATCGAGTCCCCGTCGATTTTCTGGCTACCCTGGAAATCTGGGAAAAGCTGCTTGATCAAATTCAGCCGGATGTCGAGGCCGTTGGCCCCTCCGATCTCTTTGATCCCCGCTACGAAGCCCTGCTCCGCCACTTTGAGGTGGACTGCCGGGTGATTTCCTACGATCAGTTTTACCAACCGCCGGAGCACGTGCTCCACCCCGGCGCTAGGGTCGAATGGTGGGATGTGCTCAGCCGCTCGGCCCCCAGCCGGATGTGGCGGCAACTCCTGCCGGATGGCTCGGCTCGCGTCGTCTGGGGCCACCACATCCGCCTTGTGCACAACCCCACCGGGACCTACGAAGAGTTTTCCCGTTGGCCGCTGGCCCAGGCCCAATCCGTAGCCGACCTGGCCCGTCACCCCTGGCCCGAGCCTGACTGGTGGGACTTCAAGCCGATGCTCGACCTCATCAAGCAGCTCGATGCCCACCAGGAGTATCATTTGCGTTTCCGCATCGGCTCGGTCTTTGAGATCGCCTGGCAGTTGCGTGGCATGCAAGAATTCTTGATGGACCTGGCTCTCAAGCCGGAGATCCCGCTCTACCTTATGGATCGGTTGACCGATATCTACGTCGAAAACACCCGGCGGGTGCTGGAGCTGGCCGGTGACCGGCTGGATATGGTCTACTTTTACGATGACGTGGCTACCCAGCAATCGCTGATGATTTCCCAGCAGATGTGGGAAGAGTATATTCGGCCCCGTCACCAGCGCCTCATCGACGTAGCCAAAGCCTTTGGCGTCCCGGTTATGTACCACTGTGACGGGGCGCTCGCGCCGCTGCTGCCGGCCCTGATTGAGATGGGGGTCGATGTCCTCAATCCGGTGCAGGCCGATGCCAAGGGGATGGAACCGGAGATGCTCAAGCGGGAATATGGCGACCGGCTCTCGTTCCATGGCGGTATCGACATCATCAAGACCCTGCCGCGCGGCACCGTGGACGAGGTTCGGGCGGAAGTGGCCGAGCGTATGCGGGTGCTGGGGGGCGATGGTGGCTACGTGCTGGCCAGCTCGCATCACATTCAATCGGATACGCCGCTTGAGAATGTCTTGGCGATGTACGATCTCGCCCTGCGTTATTCGACGGGAAAGGCGCCTGACCCGGTGGCGCCGCCGGTCAGTTCGATCAAAGTCACGCCGGCCCCTCCGCTGCTTGAGCCGGTAGCCGCGCCGGTGGCTGCTTCGGCCAGCGAGGTTAAAACAGATGTCGATGAGCTGCTCGATAAGCTGTACGAGGCCGTGCTCGACGGCCAAAAAGGCGAGGCCAAAGCGGCTGTTCAGGCCCTGCTCGATCAATCGGTCAGCCCGGATACCATCCTATACGATGGCATGATCCCGGCCATGGAAGAAGTGGGCCGCCAATTTGAAGAAGGGACCAGTTTTGTCCCGGAGATGCTCATTGCGGCCCATGCGATGCAGGGCGGGATGGATCTGTTGAAGCCGCTGCTGGCCGAGAGTGCGGTTGAGCCGGTGGCCAAAGTCGTCATTGGCACGGTCCAAAGCGACATCCACGATATCGGCAAGAACCTGGTGGTTATGATGTTCGAGGGGGCCGGCTTTGAAGTGGTCGACTTGGGGGTCAACGTGCCGCCGGAAAAATTCATCGAGGCGGCTCAAAGCGGGGCCCAACTGATTGGGATGTCGGCGCTGCTGACGACAACCATGACCAATATTCCGGTCACCATCAGCGCTATGGCTAAGGCCGGGGTGCGTGACAACGTCAAAATCATCATTGGCGGGGCGCCCGTTACCCCGGAGTTCGCCCAAGCCTCCGGCGCCGATGGCTTTGCCAAGGATGCCAACCAGGCTGTGAGCGTGGCTAAATCCCTCTTGGGCTTAGAGTAGCCTCGTTATTTCCATCACGCCTCAAATGACAGCCCCCGGCGCGGTTAGACGGATAAAGCCTGACCGCGCCGGGGGCTTCCGTTTACCGCAAAGGGACCTTGACAGCTTCGTCTGATCATGCTATATTAGCTACCAACAAATTGGTAGGTAAGGTGATGGCCGAGTTAGAACCTAAAAATGAAGCCCGGGAACGGGTTCTCGATGCAGCAGAACGTCTCTTTGCCCAAAAAGGCTACAGTGCGGTGACCCTGCGTGACATTGCCGCCGAGGTCGGTATTCGCCACACCTCGCTGTATCACCACGTGCCCGGCGGCAAAGAAGAGCTGTTTATCGAGGTGACCGAGCGCAACCTCGACCGGCACCGTAACGGCTTGGCTGAGGCCGTGGCCGGCAGCGAAGCTAACATTCGCGCCCGGTTGTGCGCGGTGGCTGACTGGCTGCTGTCCCAACCCCCGATGGATTTGGTGCGTATGGTCTACTCCGATATGCCGGCCATTGATCAGGCTCAGGCTTTTCGGCTATCGGAGTTGGCTTATACCTCGATCCTGGTGCCGCTGGAAATAGAGCTAATCCAGGCCCGGACCCGGGGCGAAATTGATCACCCCAATCTCGGCTTGGTCGCCGGCGGGCTGCTGGGGATGCTTGAAGGCTTACACGCCATCCCCGACTACGCTTTGACCGAAAGCCGCCAAACGATGGCTTACCAACTCATCGATGTTATGCTCGATGGGCTGCGCCCTGCCAAACTCTAGAGCAAAATTTTTTTGTCTAATTTACCTACCAATTGTTTGGTAGTTATTGAGAGGATAAAAATGCAGGCAGAAAATGTTCAAACCCCAACCCTTTACGGGACCCGGCTGCGGCTGACCCTTTCCCTCTGGCTGCCGCTGTATCTGGCTTTTAAAGAAATCTGGCGTAACAAGAGTCGTTATCTACTCATCAGCGGGGTGGTGGCCCTGCTGACCACCCTCATTTTGTTTCTGGCCGGCTTGGCCGGTGGTTTGGGGCTGGGCGGGCGGGAATACATCGAGAAGCTGGAGGCCGACATCATTTTGTATCAAGCCGAGGTTGATCTGTCCATTCCGGCCAGCCGGCTGGCCTGGTCAAAACTGCGCCAGGTGCGGCGAGTAGCGGGGGTGGCAGCGATCGGGCCGATTGCCTTCAGTTCGGCGTCGCTGGTGGTTGAGGGGCAAGCAGACCGGCTGTCGGTCTCCCTGATCGGGGTGGAACCCGGCCAGCCGGGCGAGCCGCGCGCTCTCGAGGGGCGCAATCTGGGGGGCGACCGGGCCAACGAGGTGATTATTGACCAAGGGGTCGCGCTTAGGACCGGCTATGAAGTGGGCGATAGCCTCACCGTCAAATCGGCGGTGGGTGCCGAGGAGAAGTATTATACCTTGACGATTGTGGGCATCAGCGACAGCCAACAGTACTCCCTGGAACCCTCCATCTTTTTGCCCTATCAAACCTGGGAAGAAGTCAGACCCCGGGCTGAAACGGTTGATCCAACTGATGAGTTTGTCTTTAACTTGATTGCCGTCAAAAGCGATGGCCACGCCGGCTTTGAGACGATGGTGGATCGGCTGGAAAGCAGTGTGACCGAGGTTGAAGCGGTTGATAAAAAGACGGCCTACGAAAAAACGCCCGGCTATACCTCCATTCAAAGCACGCTCAACACCCAGCGCACCTTTGCCTTGCTGATCGGCTTGCTGGTTCTGGGCGGCTTCTTTCACATTCAAGCCCTGCAGAAAATTGGGCAGGTGGGCATGCTCAAGGCCATCGGCGCTTCCAACTGGACGGTGATTTGGACCGCCGCCGTGCAGATTATTTTAATCAATCTGTTCGGGGTGGCCCTGGGGGGATTAGGCATTGGGGGCCTGGCCATGATTTTGCCGGCGACCACGCCCCTCATTTTTGAGCAAGGGACTGTCCTGAGCGCGATTAGCCTCATGCTGCTTATCGGTCCGCTGGGTGGGATTGTCTCGATCAGGACGCTGTTACGGGCGGAGCCGCTGATTGCCCTGGGACTAGCGGAGTAGAAAGGAGAACTTGACCATGACTATCGCCTTGGAAACTCAAGGTGTCACTAAAATCTATGAGAGCGGCGGGGTGACCACCCGCGCCGTCGATGGAGTCTCGATCCGGATTAAGCGGGGGGAGTTTGCCGCCCTGGTTGGTCCGAGCGGCTCCGGGAAAACCACTATCCTGGCTTTGCTGGCGGGCTTGCTCACCCCGGATGAGGGTCAGGTCGTGATCGAAGGCCAGGAATTTAGCCGCTTGAGCGAGCGCGATCGGACCGATTTTCGCCGCCGCCAGATCGGTTTTGTTTTTCAAGCCAGCAATTTGGTGCCCTATTTAACGGCGCTAGAGAATGTAGAGCTGATGATGCGCTTCAACGGTGGGGTCACCAGCCAGAACAAGAGTCAGGCCCGAGAGCTGCTTGGGCAGTTGGGCCTGGGTGACCGGCTGGATAATTTGCCGGCTCAACTCTCCGGCGGCCAGCAGCAGCGGGTGGCGATTGCCCGGGCCCTCATTCACGACCCGGCCGTCGTTTTGGCCGACGAGCCCACCGCCAGCCTGGACACCGAGCGGGCCTACCAGGTGGTTGAGACTTTTGCCGATTTGATCCACGCCCAACATCGGGCCGGCATTATGGTTAGCCATGACCTGCGCATGTGTCGCTATGTGGATAAAGTTATTCGCTTGCGGGATGGCCGGGTGGCCGAGATTATTGATAATCGGGCCGATATTGATCGGTTGGCCGGCGCCGGCCCGGTAACGGTTAAGTAGTGTTTGTTAGTGAGGAAAAAAGTAGCCGATGATGAGCTTTAAGTCCAGCACAGAAGTGATGCCTCTGGTTGAGCCGGTCACGGCGCGGGAACGAGAAGTCCTTGGTCTGATCGCTCGGGGTTTATCGAACCAGGAGATTGCCGATGAGTTGATCATCTCTGTGAATACGGTCAAACGCCATGCTTTCAACATCTACAGCAAACTGGGCGTCAGGCGCAGAACTCAGGCCGTGGCTCGCGCCCAGGCCCTGGCTGTTCTATAGCCCTCCGAGGGGAGGATAAAGAAATAGGTGCTGTTTAAGATTTAAGACACTCGCTGCCTACAATCTATGGCTTGCCACGAATATAACGTTTGTCTACAATATAGTCAGTTACCCACACGCCGGCGATGGAAACAGTCATCGACTCCCTCTATTTTTCCTGGCAACCCGGGTTGGCACCAGTCTTTTTTCGGGGTTGTAGGTAACACTTTATTAGAATGCAGCTATCCGCGCGTCAGCCGCGTGGCCGGCAAATTCTATAAGAAATGCCAAGCCTGCAGATTCGATTGTTGGGGGAATTCAGTCTTTTCTATGGAAGCGACGCCATTCGAGCTGTGGGCTCGTTGCGTCTACAATCGTTATTGGCTCGTCTTGTCCTGCAGCGCCGGACTCCCCAGTCTCGCCGCCATTTAGCTTTTACCCTGTGGCCGGACTCAAGTGACAGCCAGGCCCGCACCAATCTCCGCCGCGAACTGCACAATTTACGCCAGGCTTTGCCGGCTGCCGACCGCTATCTAACCATAGAACAGCACACGCTCCAGTGGCGCGCCGAGGCTCCCTTCACCCTGGACGTCGCCGACTTTGAGCAGGCTATCACCGCCGCGCATCAAGCAGAAGCAGCCACCAACGAGCCAGCCCTCCGAGAGGCCTTGGCCGAAGCAGTGGCTTTCTACAAAGGGGATTTGCTGCCCGGCTGCTATGACGACTGGCTCCTGACCGAACGGGAAAGGTTGCGCCACGCTTATCTCCAGGCCCTGGGACAACTGGTGACCTTGCTGCAAAAGCAACGAGATTATCAGCCTGCCCTCGAATATGCTCAACAGCTGCTGCGCGAAGAGCCTTTAGCCGAAGAGTCATATCTGCACCTCATTCATCTTTACGCCTTAACTGGCGATCGCGCCAGGGCCCTCCGCGTTTATCACACCTGTGTGACGACCATGCAACGCGAGTTAGGGGTGGAGCCTGGGCCGGCTACCCGCCAGGCTTACGAACAGTTACTCCAGACGGCCGCGCCACCGCCCGCTGATCCTGCCCCTCAACCTACTATCAGGACATCTCCGCTGGTTGGCCGCCGGGGGGAGTGGCAACGCTTACAGGCGTGCTGGCATCAAGCCGCCGGGGGGCCGGCCCAGTTTGTGGCCGTGACCGGCGAAGCGGGTATCGGCAAGACCCGGTTGGTTGAAGAGTTAGTGGATTGGGCGACTCGGCAGGGCATGACGACGGCTCAAACGCACTGCTATGCCTCCGAAGGGGGGCTGGCCTATGCCCCTGTCACCGACTGGCTGCGAGCAGCCGGGCTGCGGCTGGAACTGTTGCACTTGGAGGATGTTTGGCTGACCCAGGTGGCCCGGTTACTGCCCGAACTTCTGGCAGAGCGGCCCGATTTGCCACCGCCTGAACCCATCACTGAGAGTTGGCAGCGGCAGCACTTTTTTGAAGCATTGACCCGCGCCATTTTCATCAATGCTCGACCTCAAGTGCTGATCATTGATGATTTACAGTGGACGGACCAAGAGACGCTGGCCTGGCTGCATTATCTGCTGCGCTCCAAGCCCCGCGCGCCGCTGTTAGTGGCGGCCACGATCCGTTTAACAGAGTTGGACTTTCAGCACCCTCTTACGGCTTGGCTGATGGATTTGCGCCGAACAAGTCAACTCACCGAAATCGAGCTAGGACCGTTGGATGAGACTGATACGGCTTTGCTGGCCGCTCATATCGCCGGAGCTGAACTTAACACAGCCTTGGCCGCCCAACTGTACACCGAAACAGAAGGCCATCCCCTGATTGTGGTAGAAACGGTCCGGGCGGGGACACTGAAGGACAGGCTTAAGCCAGAGACTTCTCTCTCGCCCAAGATTCAGGCGGTTATTGAGTCTCGGCTGGCCCAACTGTCGTCTCCGGCTCGCCGGATAGCGAATTTGGCGGCAGCCATTGGCCGCGCTTTTACTTTTGACGTTTTGGCCGAAGCCAGCCGGGAAGATGAAGACCGGCTGGTCAAGGGCTTGGACGAGTTATGGCACCGTCGCTTAATTCGCGAGCAGAGTGAGAACGACTATGATTTCAGCCATAACAAGATTCGGGAAGTCGTCTACAATCAGCTCAGTGCGGCCAACCGGCGCTTGTTGCATCGCCGGATCGCTGAGGCGATGGAAACGGTTCACGCCGCGGATCTCGATCACATGAGCCAGCAGATTGCTCGCCAGTATGAGGCAGCCGGGGTAAAGGAGAAAGCTCTGGTTTACTATCGGCGGGCCGGTCAGGTGGCTCAACAACTCTACGCCAATGTTGAAGCTATCCAACTTTACTCCACAGGCTTGAGGCTGCTTGAAACGTTGCCGGATAATCCCGAGCGGGCCGAGCAGGAACTAAGCCTCCAGCGCCAGTTATCCATTGTCCAGAGGAATATCAAAGGTTACGCCGCGACCGAGGTAGGGCAGGCCTTAAACCGGGCGCGGACCTTGTGCCAACAACTCGGCCGGACCGATACCTTAGGCCCGATTTTGTGGGGCCTCTTTACCTTTAACTTTGTGCGCTCGGATCTGCGTCAGGCTCACCATTTGGGTGAAGCGCTCCTGGCTCTGGCGCAAGAACACCAACAGCCGGCTTTTCTCCAACAAGCGCATTACGCCCTGGGTGGGGCGCTGGGTAGCCTGGGGAAGTTTAAAGAGTCCCTTAAGCATTTTGAGCAGGGCATCGCCCTCTACCACGTGAGTCAACATCAGGCTCAAGTTTCCATGTTTGGGGTAGACCTGGGCATCTTCTGCCGGGCCTGGTCCACCCATACTCTGTGGCATCTGGGCTATTTGGATCAAGCCGGGCAAAGAAGTGACGCGACGGTGACCTTAGCTAAAACCTTGGGACATCCGTTCAGCCAGGCCCTGGCCATGGCCTATGCGGCCATGCTCTTTCAATTTAGTCGTAACAGCCGGCTGGTTCAGGACTGGGCCGGGGCGACCATCGACTTTTGTGCGGCCCACAGCCTTGGCTACTATGATCATTGGGCCACGATCCTCCATGGCTGGGCCCGGGTTGAGCAAGGAGCGGTAACCGAAGGGCTTGACCAGATGCGGCAGGGCCTGGCCGGCTTCCGGGAGTCGAGTTCCGAAGCCAGATTGCCCTACTACCTGACCTTACTGGCTGAAGCCTACGGCCAGGCCGGGCAGGTCCAGGCCGGACTGAAGCACCTGGGCGAAGCGCTGGCTTTTGCCGAAAAAAACAATGACCACTGGTACAGCGCCGAAACGCAGCGGCTGCTGGGAGACTTTAGACTGCAATCTGGCCAAACGGAAGAAGCAGAAATTTGCTTTCGGACAAGTCTCGATCTTAGTCGGCAGCAACAGGCAAAGACTTTAGAATTGCGCGCCACCGTTAGCCTGGCCCGGCTCCGGCGAGAGCAGAATCGCCCGGAGGAAGCCCGAACCATGCTGGAGAATATCTTTAGTTCGTTTAGCGAAGGGTTTGACATGGCCGATTTGAAGGTGGCCAGGGAGCTTATAGACGAACTATCGTAGGATGGCTTTTCTGACATACCCCCCGCCGCTTAAACGATATTGCCAACCGGTAACGAACGCTTTTCGAACGCTTTTTCCCTGACATCTCGCTTAAATCGTTTTCTCCCCGAACGCTTCAAGAGCGTCTTCGATGCTATGATGGTTTCAATAAATAAGCCAACGGAAGCGACGAACGCTTCTAAACTCAAGGGCGCCTGCCTCCCTATCGAGGGGAGTCGCTCCAACAAAATGGGAGAAAACGATGCTAACCCAAGAATTAACTGTAGTGAAGGAAAAGACCCGGCCGGACAAAGAAGCGGTTGAAAACTTCAAGTCGAAATTACGGGGGGGGGTGTATCTACCCGGCGAGAGTGGCTACGAGCAAGCCCGCTCGATCTGGAACGGCATGATCGAGCGACGGCCCGAGTGGGTGGCTCGCTGTACCGGGGTGGCTGATGTGATCGCGGCCGTCAACTTTGCCCGCGACAATGATTTGCTGCTATCCGTGCGGGGCGGCGGTCACAACGTAGCCGGCAGCGCCGTGGGTGAAGGGGGGCTGATGATCGATCTCTCCCTGATGCGTGGTATCCACGTTGATCCCAAAAAGAGGATAGCTCGCGTTCAGCCCGGGATTAATTGGGGTGACCTGGATCGGGAAACGCAGCTCTTTGGTCTGGCCGCCCCCGGCGGGATCGTCTCCGCTACGGGTGTCGCCGGCCTGACCTTGGGTGGCGGCTTTGGCTGGCTATCTCGCAAACATGGCCTCACCAGTGACAGCCTGCTTTCAGCAGATGTGGTTTTGGCCGATGGTCGCTTCGTAAAGGCTAGCCCCACCGAGAACGCCGATCTGTTCTGGGGCCTTCGGGGGGGTGGCGGCAATTTTGGGATCGTCACCTCATTCGAGTTCCAACTCCAGCCGCTCGGGCCCGAAGTCATGGCCGGCTTAATTCTCTATCCTTTTGAGGATGCGCGGGAGGTATTGGAGTTCTACCGCGACTTCTCGGCGAGTGCCCCCGCTGAACTGGGCACCATGGCCGTGCTCCGGATTGCGCCGCCAGCGCCTTTCCTGCCCAAGCATGTCCACGGTCAGCCGGTGGTCGGGATCGGGGTCTGCTATGCCGGCTCTGTTGAGGACGGCATAGCGGTGGTCCGTTCTCTCAAGGAGTTTGGCTCGCCGTTGGTTGATTTGGTCGCTCCCAAGCCGTATGTCGCTCATCAAACTATGTTGGACGCGGCTTCGCCATCCGGGCGGCGCTACTATTGGAAATCCGAGTACCTAGCTGAATTGAGTGATGGAGCCCGTAAAACCCTCTTGGATTATTCCGCCCGTCTTTCTTCGCCGATGACCGCGGTGTTGGTTTTCCAACTCGGCGGCGCCATCAGCCAGGTGGCCGAGCCCGAGACGGCTGCGGGCAATCGAGAGGCTGCCTATGTGCTAAATATTCAGTCCGCCTGGGAAGAGCCAGCCCAAACCGATAAACATATCGAGTGGACCCGCACATTTTGGCGCGCTATGCAGCCGTTTGCTTCAGGCGGCGTTTACGTGAATTTCCTCAGTGAAGGGGAGGGAGAGGCCCGGATTCGGGCCGCCTACCCCGGTTCTTATGAGCGGCTGGTAGACCTTAAGAACCGGTACGATCCAACCAATTTGTTCCGTTTGAATCAAAATATCAAACCCACTGTCTAGGCTTGAGGTTCAAGTCGGTTTGCCCAGGCGCGATGGCTTGGCCCGCGCCCGGCAAGCCTACTTGGGCCAAAGCGCCCTCAGTCTCTTGAAAAAGCTCAACGGTGGCCTGAAACCGGGGCAAAGGCCAGACCGGTGTACATCTCCCCCAAAAACGTCGAAGGTTGGCGGGCCACAAGCTGGGGCGCTTGCAAACCCACCTCAGCCGCCAGGGTTAAAAAGTCTCGATCCGCCAGGGGATAGGGCACCGCCGAATTGCCCCGGTTGGTGTTGTACTCGATGATGATCAGCCGCCCACCGGGCTTGAGCTGCTCCACCAGGCGGGCCATCACCGGCTGCTTGGGGTTGACGAAATGGAGCGAGTTGGCCAGCAGCAGCCCATCGAGTGGGGGCAGCTCAAGCGGCTGGGTAAAATCGGCGAGGCGTGTATGCACTGTTATCTCCCCCTGCCGCTCGATCAGAGTTCCCTCTAAGACTTGCAGGGCGGCCGGGTTTCTGTCCACAGCGTAGATAACGCTATCCGGCGGCAGCAAAGTGGTCAGCAGCATGGTAAAGACACCCTCACCGCAGCCTAAATCGGCCCACACACCGCCGGCCCCGACGATCGCCGGTTCCAGTAAACGCTGGGCCTTGTCAATACGGCGCGCGGCCCGATCAAACCACCGGCTCATTGCTAGTCCTACTCCCGGCCATATCGCCCGCTAAAGGCCTCGACCACGGCCAGCAGGTCGGCCGGCAAGCGGCGCTGAACCTCGCCCGCCATCTCAGCGGGCACCGGACCGAAGTAAGCCTCGGCGATGGCGCCGGCCAGGCAGGCCAGCGTATCGCTGTCCCCGCCCAGCGAGATGGCCAGCCGGATGGCCTCCTCCACATCGGTCGCTTCCAAAAAGGCGATAATCGCTTCCGGCACCGAGCCCTGGCAGGAGACATCAAATCGATAGCCGGGCCGGATCTCGGCCAGAGAGCGGCTCAGATTGTAGCCAAAGCGCCGCTCGATTTCTTGTTTGAGGGCAGCCTTGTCGTGGCCGGTGCGGGCCAGGTAGACAGCCAGAGCCGTGGCCTGAGCCCCTTTGAGACCCTCGGGATGGTTATGGGTCACGGCGGCACTGCGTTCGGCTTCGGCCAGGACCTCATCAGACGTGTCAAAGGCCCAGCCGATGGGGCTGACCCGCATGGCCGAGCCATTGCCCCAGCTTTGGTACGGTCCGGCCTGGTCAGCCAAGAGCCAATGAATGAAGTTGCCGCCGTAACCGGCGTTGGGGTAGCGCCGGCCGTAGGCACGATAAACCGCGGCGTAATCCAGGCCGTTGAGCAGAGCGTCGGCGGTGGCGATGGTCAGGACGGTGTCATCGGTGAAGCGGTTGTGCGGGCCAAAGAGGGGAAAGTCAGTGGTTTTGATCGGGCTGCCTTCGTAGATTGAGCCGATGATGTCACCGGCAATAGCGCCGAGCATATAAATCTCCTTCCTCAAGATCAAAATTCATAAAATCAGTGTGTCTCTATTTATTTTACCGGACTATCCCCGGTTTGTCATTGTGTCCTGAAACGGCTGTTCCGCCGCTGGTCAGGCAAACTCGGAAAAAATAGTGTTTGACAATGGTTTTCATCTATGATAAAATAGTGAAAATAATTTTCACCTCTGACTATTCCATATTCATCATAAAAAATGAAAAATCGAACTAACCATGAGCGTGGTTCACTAGCGGTAATTTCAGATGCGCTGCCAAAGTTAAAAGGGTCAGCTCAGAAAGTGGCCCACTTCATTCTCAACTCGCCGCAAGAGACGATCAATCTGACCATTACCGAGTTAGGCGCGCGCGTGGGCGTGAGCGAGGCTAGCATCGTCCGTTTTGCTCAGGCGTTGGGGTATTCCGGCTTTCACGCCCTCAAGATTCGCCTGGCGGAAGATATTGTCTCGCCGATGTTGATCGTCCATGAAGACTTGATGCCGGACGACGGAACAGCCACCGCCGTGCAGAAAGCGATGACAGCGGGCCTGCGTTCGCTGGAAGATACCATGCATATTCTGGACATGACCGCGCTGGAAGCGGCGATCCGGGCGTTGTGCAGTGCCCGCCAAATTGAACTGTTTGCGTCAGGTAACTCAATCCCGATAGCGATGGATCTCAATTTTCGCCTGACAAAGATTGGATTGCACAGCCGCTTTTCGGTTGACCCGACCATGCAAGAAATGTATGCCAGCCTGACCTTCTCCGAAGATGTAGCGGTGGGGATCTCGCACACAGGCAGCTCCAAAGACACCGTCTATGCCCTGGAGCTGGCCAAACAGCGCGGCGCCCGGACGATCTGCATTACGAATCACTCTGACTCGCCCCTGACCCGCCATGGTGATTTCTGTTTGTTCACCTCCACGCGGGTCAGCCACTTTCGCGAGGAACGGATGGCCTCTAATTTGGCCACGTTGGCGCTGACGGAAGCTCTTTATGTCGGCATCTGTGTAGAGCGTTCGGACGCGACCGCGCAAGCGGTGTCCAAAACGCTTAGGGCGACCGGGCATCGCAAGTACTGAGTTCAGAAAAGTAGAAAAGGAGGTAGACATCGTCGGAAAAAAGGGATGTAAAGTAAGACAAAAGAGAAGGAGAGGGGACATAGCCTGTTTGTGCAGTCGCAGACTCGTTTTAGAAGTTCATGTAAAAATCACAGATTAAGGAGAATAGAGACGTGATTAACAAAGGTGTTATCAGTTTGTTGTTGACGCTGGTGATGTTAATGGCCCTCGTAACCGGTTGTGCCTCGCAAGCCACGCCGGAGACCCCCGCGGAAGAAACCGCGGCGGAACCGGCGGAAGAAACCGCGGCAGAACCGGCGGAAGAGACTGTGGCCGAACCGGCGGAAGAAACTGTGGCCGAACCGGCGGAAGAGACTGAGGCGGAGCCGGCGGAAGAAGCTGAGGCGGAGGTTGCTGGGGAACCGGTGACGTTGGAGTTTGCGCAGTGGTGGGAGCCGGAGTTGCCGGCGGGGGAATTCAGAGCCTTGATGGATGAGTTTGAGGCGCAGAACCCTGGGATCACGGTCGAGTTGATCAGTGGTCCGTATTCGGCGACGCGAGAGCAGATTGTAGCCGGGGCAGCGACCGGGACGATGGCCGACGTCGTGGGGTTGGATGGAGCCTGGGTTAATGACTTTGTGCAGCAGGGAGCGTTGGCGAGCCTGACGGATCTAATGGGCGAGGCTGGGTATGATGACAGCGAACTGGCGGCGCAGATTAGTCTGAACGGTTCGACCTATATGATTCCGGTGGTCAACTTTGTTTATCCGGTGTTTGTCAATTTGGACCTGATGGAGCAAGCGGGGGTGGAAGCTCCCCCTTCGACCCGGAGCGAGTTTGCGGCTGCGGCTGAGCAGTTGACCGATAGCGAGAACAACGTCTATGGCTGGGTGCTGCCGTTGTCCTTGGAGCAGCCCAATGGCATTCAGAACGATGTGATGTCATGGGTGTGGGCTTCGGGGGGCAGTATGCTGGCTGATGGACAGCCGAACCTGGTGGGCAATGAGGATGTGAGCAGTGCGATGGAGTTCATCAAAGGCCTGTACGATGCAGGGGTGATTGCTCCGGGCACCTTCTCGATGCGAGAGCAGGACAAGGTGGAAGAGTTCACCAACGGACGGGTGGGGATGATGGTTGACTCCTTGGCCCACATCAATTTGATTCGGGAGAGGAACCCGGACCTGAACTTTGCGATCACGGCGGTGCCGGCGGTGGAAGGTTACGATGGACCGCGTGGGTTACCGTATGCTTCGTGGGGGATTGGTGTTGCTGAGAACAGCGAGCATCAAGCCGAAGCCTGGAAACTGGTCGAGTTTCTGATGAGTGCCGAGACGAACTCGAGGCTGTCGTCGATTGCCAATGCATTTCCGGGCAACGTCAATTCGACACCTGATTTTGTGGCGACGGATGAGTTGTTTGCCGAGGCGTTTGAAGTGTTCCAGAGTGGTTATCTGGCCAACGAGTTTGTGGGTTTGCCGGTAGCCGAAGAGCTAATGCGCCTGTATGACGAACAGTTCCAACTCTATCTGGAGGGTGACCAAACCCTGGACGAATTCCTCGCCAATGCCCAAGAGGCCTGGATGGAGAACCTCGAGTAGGAGTATCGTAGTTTAGCGACTCTTTAGGTCGCGGTATAGAGGCTGCAAGGGCTAGCCCTTGCAGCCTCTCGTAGAAGTAGGAAGAGAAAGGCTTTCCATTCAATGGCGAATATCAGTATCTCGGCGGAATCAAAGAACCGTAGTTGGCAGAGAACAAAGAAACAACTTGTGCCCTTTGCCTATTTATCTCCGACAATTCTTTTGTTGACGGTGTTGTCGCTTATTCCCATCGCGATTGTCTTCTATTATTCCTTGATGGACAATGTCATCATCACCAGGACCCCGCCGGCCTTTGTCGGAGTCAACAATTATATAGAAATCCTTACGGACAATGTTTTTTTTCAAGCCCTTAGAAATACGCTCTATCTGACGATCATGAGCGTTATTATTCACCTTATTCTTGGCTTGGCCTTTGCCATGCTTTTGAATACCAAGGTAATCGGCCCAGGGACGAGAGCCCTCTTCCGGGTGGTCTATATCCTGCCGTGGGTATTTACCGCCTCGATTATCGCGATTCTCTGGCGGCTGCTGCTGAATCCAAATGGTATCATCAACTATTTGCTGGTTGAAGGGGGTCTCGCCAGTGCCCAAATTGAGTGGTTAGGGTCCCGGGATTTGGCTTTGCATGCCGTTACCTTTATTAATATTTGGTCGGGTTATCCCTTCTATATGGTCAGCCTGCTGGCCGGTCTGCAGGGCATCCCCAGTGATCTCTATGACGCCGGCACGATTGACGGCGCCAATCGCCGTCAACTCTTTCGGTACATTACGCTCCCGCAGCTAAAGCCGATTATCATCAGTTTGGCCATGCTCGATTTCATCTGGACCACGCACCAATTTACCTTGATCTGGATGACCACCGGCGGGGGACCGATCCGGGCGACGGAGATGCTGAGCACGTTTACCTACAAATTGGCGTTCAGCTCCTATAAGTTTTCTCTAGCCTCGGCGACGGCCTTCGTTATTTTGACCTTGTCGATTATTGTCGCCCTGTTCTATGTCCGCAATCAGAGAGCAACCGATTAAGATGATGACCAAATCTGCCAAAATCCAAGTGACAAAGGGGTTGGTAATCCTTGCCCTTCTGGCTGGCGCGCTCTTTGCCGGATTTCCCGTGCTCTGGATGCTTACCTCCTCGTTTAAATCCAATACAGAGATCTTTGCCTATCCACCCCGTCTGATTTCAGAATCGTTCTCTTTTGACGCCTACCGTGCTGTTCTCACTGATCCGCAACAGTTGCGTTTCTTTTTCAATAGCTATTTGGTGTCTACACTGGTCACAATTTTTACCTTGATCGTGGGAATTTTGGGAGGATATAGCTTTAGCAGATATGATTTCAAGTTCAAGAATTATCTGAATGTGATCATTATCGGGGTGCAGGCGGTGCCGCCCATTACCCTGATGATTCCTTATTTTGGTCTCATTGTGGCCCTCAAGCTATACAATACCTATTGGGCCTTAATCCTGACCTACATGGTCTTTACCTTGCCCTACGCTATCATTATGATGACCGGTTACTTCAATACTCTGCCCCGAGACCTGGATGAGGCCGTCATGATCGACGGCGGCAGCTCTGCTGTGGCGCTCTGGCGAGTGCTCGTGCCGATTTCTTTACCCGGTATTGTTTCCGTGGGGGTCTACACCTTCATGCTGGCCTGGAATGAATTCTTGTTCGCCCTCACCTTGACCCGAACAAACGACATGCGAACCGTTCCGGTCGGCATCCAGTTGCTGATGGGCCAGCATTCCTACGAATGGAATCAAATGATGGCCATGAGTGTGCTTGGCTCTCTCCCGGTCTTGATTCTTTTCTTAATCTTCCAACGTTACTTTATTGCCGGTATGTCGGCAGGTTCCGTTAAAGGATAAGATTGCCTTAAATTGGCTTGACCTTTAGATAAACATAATTACATGAAATGGAGATATCCCTATGTTAATGAATATGAAAGACTTATTGGCTGTAGCCCATACCAACCATTTTGCCGTACCGGCCTTTAACATTAGCAGTAATATGTTACTGACCGGGGTGATGGAAGCCTCTGAAGAAAAGAACTCCCCTGTTATCCTGGCCATTCATCCCGATGAGTTGTCCTTCGTGCGTCCTTCTTTTATAAAAGCAGCCCTCGAGGAGGCGATCAAGTCTCCAATTCCGGTCTGTATTCACTTGGATCACGGCTCGTCATTGGGGCAGATTATGCAAGCCATCCAGTGCGGCTTTACCTCGGTTATGATCGATGCTTCCACCTTGCCGCTGGAGCAAAATATTGCTGTCTCCCGAAAGGCGGTGGAGCTGGCTCACGCGGTCAATGTTTCCGTGGAAGGTGAGTTAGGCACTATCGGCACAACCGGACCCGAAGCCGAAGCCGGCGCGGAAGAGATCATCTATGTTAATCCAGACGATGTGGTCGCTTTTGTTGAGGGCACGGGGGTCGATACGTTGGCGGTGGCGATCGGGACGGCTCACGGTATTTATCCGAAAGATAAGAAGCCTGAATTGAAACTGGACTTGCTCAAGGAGATTACCGCCAGAGTAGATATCCCGCTTGTGCTGCACGGCGGTTCTGCTAACCCTGATGATGAAATCGCGCTGGCGGTGAAACTGGGCATCAATAAGATCAATATTTCCAGTGATATCAAAGATGCTTTTTACCAGAAGTGCCGTGAAGTCCTCACCAATCCTACCCTGAGAGAGCCAAACTCAATTTACCCGCCTTGCATCGAAGCCATGAAAAAAGTGGCTTACCATAAAATTGACCTCTTTGATGCGGCCGGTAAAGCGGCCCTATATTAGTGCGCTCATTAGCCGAAAGCGTGCGTTTAACCTAAGCCTGCGATAGAGCGAACAGTTTTTTTTCTAACAGAACGTCTGCCTTGTCGCAGGCTTATTTATGCCGGCAGAAAAGCGAAAAAGATCCATGAATGAAAGAATTGCCTTGGGATTTGGTAACAATATCGATTATGAAATTGTCTGGAATTCTAAGGTCATTGAAAACCTGATCATCCAGTATGAGATCCACAACGACGAGTTGGATATCAACAGAGTGGTCAATAACGAACGTGATTTGGTTATTTCGATCCTGAGTTTTTTGCAGTCCGGGACCGGGGGCGAGCGAATTGTCTCTGCGTCGGCTATCCTGGAGCAGTTTTCGCAGAGTTTTGAAAGAAGAATTACGCTCGGTGGAACACCGGTGCGGGCGGCCATTGCCATGCGGAAACTCGGCTATACCTCGGCCCTTCATCTGGTCACCATCAATGACCATGTCCGCAGCCTCATCCCCCAGGATAGCCCCTATGTTTGTAGCAGTACAGAAGACGGCTTGTACCCGCACTTAATTGTCCAATTTGGGAAAGATACCCGCGTAAAGGCCGGCGATATTGACTTGTGCGCCAGCCAGGCAAATCGGATTATTTACCATAAAGATGATGACAATATCATCATGAATCTGAATGAGGACTTTTCCCACCTTCTCACGGAGGCAAAGGTCTTGCTGATTTCTGGCTTTAATGCCATGCAGAGTGAGGCCCTTTTGGTCAACCGGCTGGCCTCTCTAGCGAGAATCATGGAAAAACTTCCTCAAGAGGCCCTGGTGTATTATGAGGATGCGGGTTATCATGAGCCCAGGTTTAGTCACTTAATTTTTCGGACTTTAGCCAGAAAGATTAGTATTGTCAGCCTCAACGAGGATGAACTTCAAGCTTACGTGGGTCGAAGGCTAGATTTGCTCGATGTCTTTCAGATCGAAAGCGCCTTAGCGGATCTCCAAAAACTAATCCCAGGACCAGTAATTGTGGTCCATTCCAGATACTGGGCATTGGCCTACGGCGAAAACGCGGCGAGTTTTTCGAACGCCCTTAAAGGGGGTATGACCATGGCCACGACCCGCTTCTGTTGTGGAGATGATTTCACAGTAGCAGATTACCAAAGAGTTGAAGCTCTTTCTCCTAACCGGGCGGGGGCCATCTTTGCGGAGACGCTAAACCGGCGGCTGGGCCGTAAAGTATGTTGTCTGCCCGTTGCCCATGTTGAGCCGTTAAATGCCACCACAGTGGGTCTTGGCGATGCCTTTGTGGGCGGATTCCTACCGGCACTTTTAAGTTGAGCGCTAACCCCCGCTGAAGCTAGACGGTTTGCCGAAGTTGTTGCGCCCTCACAATTCCGGTATAGTGCCTCCGTCACCATCATCCTCAAGGGTGAATCTAACTTTGGTGCCAAAGTATTCCAGCGCAAAGGAACGGTCTGTCCAGGTCGAGCTGAATGTCGCCCAGACGACGTTGGAACTCAGTAACCACCGGCGTCAAGGGATGGCTCTCATTGACGCCACTGGGGCGATACGCCCCAACCAGCAAGATCCGGCTCCTGGCCAGGCGCCGCCCTCAGTCAAAAATCCCCTAACGCCTTGATATTTTCTTGATGCGTTCCCTCAATTTCTTGATACAGCTTTGATACTTTTCCTGATATCGTAAATGTAGGGTCTGGCTTCAAAAGAGCAAACCTTACCCAAACACAGTAGAGCACCGGTGATGTCATTAAAGCGCAAAATTCTTTGGGGTTACGGGTTGGTGCTCAGCTTGGTGGTCATTGTCTCCCTCTGGGCGGTGATCAGCCTCTACCGGTTGGGCAACGCCAGCGAAGCAATTTTACAGGAAAACTATCGCAGCATTTTGGCCGCCGAAAATATGGTCAATACCTTGGAACGGCAAGACAGCGCCCTGTTATTACTTATGTTAGGGTTTGAAAGTGAAGCCACCGCCCAATTTCGAGGAAACGAGGTAGAATTCTTACAGTGGCTAAGCCGGGCCAAAGATAACATCACCCTACCAAACGAGTCGCAAACGTTGAGCACCCTGGAAGTCGGCTATTTGGATTATCTTGACGCCTCAGCCCGGTTGTTTGAGACGAGTATTGCTTCACCTGATCAACAGCCCGCCGCCTATTACCACACCTCAATTTTGCCCAAGTTCAAACTGGTCCGCGAGACCGCTATTGACCTGCGTGAAATGAATCAGCAGGCCATGCTGTCAGCCTCGGACCAGGCGCAGCGCTTGGCCACCCAGGCCATTGGCTCTATGTCCGTCTTTGGTCTGCTGGTGGCCGGTCTAGGATTGGGGTTGAGCTTGCTTCTAGCCAACCTGCTCACTCGCCCCCTCAAAGCGATGACCCGCGCGGCCGGGCAAATTGCTGAGGGAAACTACGAGGTGACTCTGGCAATCAAGTCCAAGGATGAAGTGGGGCAACTGGCCCAAGAAATTATGACTATGAGTGGCAAGCTCAAAGCTTTCCACGAGTTAAATGTCAGCCGGATTCTGGCCGAACAGCGGCGCAGTGAGGCCATCATCCACAGCTTAAGCGATGGGCTGATAGTGGTGGACCACCGCTTTAACATTATCGCCCTGAACCCTATGGCCAGGCGGATGTTAAATCTAGGACCGGAGCAGGTGGAAGGCCGGCACTTTTTTGACGTCATCGAGAACCAGGCCCTTTACCATCACCTCAAAACCACGCTTGAACCCGGCCAGGCGCGGCCACTTGACGAGGCAGCGACCAGCCTGACCGTGGAGCGTAACGGGCAAACCCAATACTATCAGGTCGCTATTACCCCGGTACAAACCGAACAGACGCAGACCTTAGGGGCGGTTTTGCTTCTCCAAGACGTCACTAAGCTCAAGACCCTGGACCGGCTAAAAAGCGAATTTGTAACGACGGCCTCCCACGAGCTGCGCACGCCCTTAACCAGTATCGCTATGAGTATCGGCCTGCTGGTGGAAAATGCTCAGGCTAAACTGGCCGCCGATGAACAGGAGTTGCTCTGCGCGGCCCAGGAAGAGGTACAGCGCCTGCGCGCTCTGGTCAATGATCTGCTTGACCTCTCTAAAATCGAGTCGGGCCGGATGGAGATGGAGTTTGAACCGGTCGGGGTATCGTTTCTCATTGAGCGAGCTATCAGCGCACTGGCAGCTCAGGCTGACGAGAAGGGGCTTGAATTAAGCCAACGCCTGTCCGAAAATTTGCCGCCGGTCAAAGCCGATCCCAACAAGATCACCTGGGTGTTAACCAACCTGATTGCCAATGCCATTCGCTACTGCGAGCCGGGTGACCAAATTGAGGCCACGGCTCGATTGGCCGGGGATTCTATCTACGTTTCCGTAACCGACGAGGGGGCAGGGATTCCCCTGGAATATCAATCCAAGATCTTCGAAAAGTTTGTGCAGGTCAAAAGTAGTCAGACGGTGGGGGGCAGCGGCTTGGGGCTAGCGATTTGCAAGGAAATTGTTAAAGCGCATGGGGGCACTATTTGGGTCAATTCCAGTCCGGGTCAGGGCAGCACCTTTACCTTTACCCTGCCGGTGGCCAAACTCGACGAAGTCGCCAAAAACAGTAGGGAAGATAGCGATGGCTAACCAAAAAATTTTAATTGTTGATGATGAAAAGAATATCCGCTTAACCATGAAGCAGGCGTTGCAGCCGCT